>NZ_CAJHAV010000002.1:0-330905 GCF_904846475.1 Psychrobacter sp. LFX-11D | reverse complement strand
GCTCACATCAAGGGCGTTATAACTTCTGAATGAGTCAGTATAGACAATGCTATCAGGCTTTACTTTCTCTCTTATAATAGGGATTAAGGTCTCAGCTCTGGCATTAGGAATAATACAAGCGTAGACGTTACCATTGCGCTTAAGCAGTCCGAAAACAGGAACTTTGTTACCAGCACCGCGACCACGTTTGCCTTTGCGTCTGCCGCCAAAGTAGCTCTCATCAACTTCTATTTCGCCTTCTAGAAGACCAGGTTCCTGACTGTTTTCATAAATCAGTAGTCTAAGACGATGAAAGTAATAGCTAGATGTTGTTTTATTAACACCCACTAGGCTTGCTGCTGTTCTTGCGGTAGAACCAGCAACAAATAGTTTAATGAGTCTGGTTTGTTTGTACCAACCTAATCTACTCTTTCTCATATGGCTATCCTAGATTATTTTACTTATCTAGGACAGCCCCTTTTATTATATTAGATAAAAACTTAAATTTATCAGGCCTTTAAAAAATGGCTCTAAAAGGTTTTTGATGAATTCAGTATCAAGGCTTAGCCTTTTATTGACCATTTATTGACGAGCGGATAACGGCGCTCACGACCAAAGGCTTTATGGCTAATCTTAGTACCAATTGGTGCCTGCGAGCGCTTGTATTCACTATTGTCGACCATTTGGATAACCTTGGCGACCAAATCAGCATCAAAGCCTTTATTAATAATATCTTGATAGCCCATATCTTCATCGATATATGACATTAAGATACCGTCTAAAACATCATAATCAGGCAAGCTGTCTTGGTCTTTTTGATCAGGACGTAGCTCAGCAGATGGTGGACGAGTAATAACGCGCTCAGGAATAACAGGCGTATCTTCTAAACGGTTACGATAGCTGGCCAATTTGTAAACTTGTGATTTATACACGTCTTTTAAAACGTCAAAACCGCCTGCCATATCGCCATATAAGGTCGAATAGCCAACAGCTAGCTCTGATTTATTACCAGTCGTAATGACCAAATGCCCAAATTTATTAGACAATGCCATAAGTACCACACCGCGTGCACGTGCTTGGATGTTCTCTTCGGTGGTATCAGCAGGCGACTTGTTGAATAGTGGCGCAAGCGTATGACGGATACCTTCGACCGCATCAAAGATAGGACAAACGGTATAAGAGACATTGAGACGGCGTGCTTGGGCTTGCGCGTCCTCTAAACTGATTTGCGAGGTATATTCGTAAGGCATCATGACTGCATAGACCTTGTCAGCACCCAGTGCGTCGACCGCGATACATAGTGTCAATGCTGAATCAATACCGCCTGATAAACCAACGATGATGCCAGTAAACCCTGAAAGATTGACATAATCGCGTAAGCCTACGACCAATGCTTGGTACATCTCTGATTCACGGCTTAATGATAAAGGTGCCTTTGCTTGTGTATCAAATTTTGCTGTTTTTACATCAAAGCTTGCCAGTAGTAACTGATTCATAAAGCGTGAGGCTTCATGTGCGACGCTGCCGTCTGCTTGAATGGCCATAGAGCCACCGTCAAATACCAAATCATCTTGACCGCCAACGGCATTAAGATAAACGATAGGTAAGTTGTTTTCACGGCTACGCTTGGCCAGCATTGTTTTGCGAGTATCTTGTTTTTCGATCTCAAATGGTGAAGCGTTTAAGCTCACAATAAGGTCAGCGCCTTGCTTTTTGAGCTCGGCAATAGGACCTTTTTCCCATAAATCTTCACAGATCAGCAGACCAATGGTGATACCTTTATAATCAAATAAGACTTGATTACGTCCTTTATCAAAGTAACGGCGCTCATCAAATACGCCATAGTTTGGCAAAATTTGCTTATGATAAAAGCCTTTTTGATGACCGTTATGCAAGATAGCGGCTGAATTAAAGGTGCCATGATGATCAACATGCGGATAGCCAACAATCATGACGATATCATCGATGTCGCTTAGGGTAGACAACGCGCTTTTGATACGTCCTGAAAGACTAGGACGTAGCAACAAATCTTGCGGCGGATAGCCCAATAAGGCCAGCTCTGGGAAAATAATGACATCAGCACCTTGCTCGCGTGCTTGCAGTGCTAGGGTGCGCATTTTTTCAGCATTGGCTTTGATATCGCCAACTAAGAAGTGGGATTGGGCTAGGGCAAACGTAACGCTATCTTGCGATTTTGAAGCTTGGTTGCCCTTATTGGAAGCGGTAAGGTTGGGGTTATCGGTATCGGTATCTTTTGCAGTGTCTTTTGACATTGTTATTGTTCCTATCAATAGGTTATTTAAATCTGTTATATATTTCTTGGTTTCAAATAAAACCAAATGAAAATATGTTTCCGAAAACGACTCAAAATATGTATTTAAAATCATTTACTCAAAATAAGATGCTTAAATAGTGCATCAATATCATGAGCATCAAACATGTATAGGCATGAATGTCATGCAAATGTGCCCTCTCAATTTATGCAGAACTTCTCTAAAAATAATGCTAAATACCATCTAGAGTAAGATCACAGACGAGAGGTGTTTTATAGACGCTAAGGGCTTACCTCAATGAAAGTAATAAAGCCAAACCAACAGAGCGTCATTTAAAAGCGTAAATCAATCCCTTTAGTATAACATCAATTGATGTTACTAATAGAACCAGCCAGTGATTTAGCCCTTTAGATGGTAGATATAAAAGTGCTTAAAAAGCGCATATTGATGATGTTTTTGTTAAGATAATTATGTTCCATAGGTTTTAGCAATCAACATCAATGACGATACAGCCACTGACAAATTTGCTCCCAAGAAAGTTGTAAGTAAAGGTTACAACATAGCGTTATTTATTTGGATAATCTTGTTGCATAATAGTTTTTTGCTGTTAGCCTAATTAACCTTATAAAAGCAGATATTTTATCCAAATCTGTACTGCTCAAAATCTTCGCTAATGGATGAAAATTACAAACATAATCTGTGATTTAAACAACCCATTTATATATTTTATAGTAGAACCGTATTAGGTTTCTGCTGGTCACCTTTGGTTTGCACGCTATGATTGAAAACTGGACAAAAGAATTTATTATTCAGCGTTTGCTGGCAATCACCTTATTGGTCGTGCTGTTTGTGCTGTGTTTTCAAGTGGTGCAGTTTTTTATTGTACCGGCACTGTGGGCAGCGATTTTGGCGTATGTGACTTTTCCTATTTATAACTTTTTTCATCAAAGAGTCAGATTTAGCTCAAATTTTAGTGCAGCGATTATGACCGTCAGTATTACTTTGATGATAGGCGTGCCCTTGGTAGCCGGTATTTTTATCTTACAGCAAGAAGCGTTAAGCCTGATCAGTAATTTGGTCTATCGTATTAAAGTGGGTTATCTGGACGTGCCTGATTCTGTTAAAGATTTGCCGATAATAGGACAGCAGGTCAAAGATGTGCTTTGGCGCATCAATAAAAACCCTGAAGGGACGCTAGAGGCTTTTCGTCTTTGGGTACAGTCGCATCTGTACTACGGAAAAATTGCCTTTGACGTCGTGTTCAGCAGTCTTGCCAAACTTGGTATGGCGCTTATGACGTTGTTCTTCTTTTATCGCGATGGCACCAGTTTGGTTCGCCAAATTCGACAAGCGCTGCGTAATATTATCGGTAATCGTATCGACGGTTATATTGACTCTGTCGGTACTACCACGCGTGCGGTGGTTTACGGTATCGGTCTGACAGCATTAGCACAGGCATTGCTTGCTGGTATCGGCTATTATTTTGCCAGTGCACCGAGTCCTATTTTAATGACAATTGTAACGTTTATCATTGCTCTCATTCCATTTGGTACGCCATTTGTTTGGGGCGGTGTCTCACTTTGGTTATTGAGCCAAGGTCATACGGTTGAAGGTATCGGCTTAGCACTGTGGGGTATTTTAGTGATTAGCTGGGTTGATAACCTTATTCGTCCGATTGTTATTAGCGGTGCGACCAAAATTCCTTTTATTATTATCTTTATTGGGGTGTTGGGCGGTCTGACGGCTTTTGGTTTTGTGGGTTTATTTATTGGTCCTGTGGTACTAGCAATCGGACTTGCGGTATGGCGTGAATGGATATCACAGCATAAAAATGATCTGTTTGCCCAACAAGAAGAGCTGGATCAAGGTAAAAGTTTGATTAAAGTGGATCAGCCGAGCCAAGAGACACTTTTATAAGCGCGTTTATAGTAAAGCAATCATCTAAAGCGCTTAAAGTCATATATAAGATTATCCAGATTCAATGAAACGGTAGCGAATACGATGAAAAACAAGGTAGATACGATGAAAAATCTCACTATTGTGGCTGATAGTAATATCGCAAGCCTTGATGAGTTCTTTAATCCTGTAGCGCTGGGTCAAAATACTGAGCAACAGGTGCAGGTCATACGTGTTGCTGGTCGTGATATCAATGCACAATTAATGGCAGATGTGCAGCCTGACGTTTTGTTGATACGCTCTGTCACTTCAATAAATGAATCACTATTAAGTGATAATAATAGCGTCAAATTCGTTGGTTCTGCGACCATTGGTACTGACCATGTCGATCAAGAATATTTGGCAGAACGCAATATTACCTTCGCCAATGCCGCTGGCTGTAGCAAGCATTCAGTCGCACAATACGTAGTGACTGCTATATTAACTTTACGCCCACAGTATTGGCAGCAATCCACGAAGCCATTAACATTGGGTATCATCGGACTTGGTAATATCGGTAGTACGCTAGCTCAGTATGCCAATGATTTAGGCTGGAAAATATTGGGTTATGACCCTTTATTAGCCACATCTGATATCAATAACGCTAGTCTTGAGCAGGTATTGAGCCAAAGCGACATAGTAAGTTTACATGTCCCTTTAACGGATAAAAAAGATACGGATGTGCAAGATGCAGTTAGCAACAGCATTAGCAATAATGTCAGCGACTATCCAACGCATCATTTAATTAATGCAGAAACTTTGACACTGATGTCGCCGCATACTATGCTGATTAATAGTGCGCGCGGACCTGTGATTGATGCCGCTGCCCTCGAAGCCGATATCAATGCGACTGAACGCCAAGTGGTATTGGATGTGTTTGAACATGAGCCGCAGATTTCTGAGAGTTTGCTCTCTAAGCTTGCTATTGCCACTCCACATATTGCTGGTTATACCTTAGAAGGCAAGCTGCGTGGCACACAAATTATTTATGATGCCTTATGTGAAAAATTGGCAGTACTACCTGTATTATCGATGCATCAGTTACTACCACTCAATACTTATCTATGGTTTGAGCTAAAAGAACACCCAGACAGATTGCAAAAGTTTTATGACATTAAAAAAGACGATGGGGCATTAAGAAATAAAGTAACCAACGGTAAAGTTAAAGGTTCAGATTTTGATCAATTACGCCGTGATTACCATCTGCGCCGTGAATGGCAAGCACAAACAATCAGTGTGACTATTTAATTATCTGTTTTTATGATTTATGAGGCACTATAACCAGTCATGAATAAAGCCAATAATCAGTCTTTATCTAATCTAAGCTATGCCCCAACGATGACCCTTGCAATGGCACAGCAGCGTGCGAAATTAATGAGTGTCATTCGTCAGTTTTTTGCCATACGTCAAGTATTAGAAGTGCAGACGCCGCTATTATCGCAAGCAGGCAATACCGATACCTTTTTGCAATCCGTAGCCGCACAGGTCACGTATCAAGACAAGCCTTATACTTATTATCTGCATACGTCACCTGAATTTGCCATGAAGCGTTTGCTTGCCAGCTGGCAGGTGCCCATTTATCAAATCTGTCCAGTCTTTCGAGATAATGAGATCGGGGCGCGGCACAATATTGAATTCACGATGCTTGAATGGTATCAGCCAAATTATAGTCTGGATGATCTAGCAGCAGAGCTTGGTGAGCTATTGGAAGCGCTCTATGGTCATCCGATAATCATGAGTCATTATCGCTACGTTGATGCTTTTATGGATTTTGTTGGTATTCACCCGCTGACCGCCAGTCTAGCAGCATTACAAGCCGTGGCAGAAGACAAAGGTCTGATAGGATTTGATTTTAATAGTGCAGAGAGCTGCGATAGCGAACAAGACCGTCGTCAAAGCTGGCTGGATTTATTGTTTAGCCATGCTGTTGAGCCAAATTTGGGTCACGATTTGCCGACGTTGGTGATTGAATATCCGCCTGCAACTGCCGCTTTGGCAAAGACCGCTGTTGATAAAGAAGGTAATAAAGTTGCCAAACGCTTTGAGCTGTATATCAAAGGAATCGAGATTGCCAACGCTTATGATGAGCTAGCAGACGGGCAGGCGTTAAGAGAGCGGTTTGAACAGGACAACCAATTGAGAGCGCGGCATAACTTGCCACAAATGCCTATTGATGAGCACTTAATAGCAGCGTCTGATGATTTGATACCTTGTAGCGGGATTGCTGTTGGTTTAGATAGGCTGCTGATGGTGTTGACAGATGCAACGAGCTTAGAAGAAGTTATCTCATTTCCTAGTGGTTCGGCTTAGTCGCTCTTTGATAGATTCAACATAGTCGCCACTTATTTAACAAGACTATTAGAAAAAAGCGAGTAAGCCTTTTGACTTACTCGCTTTTTTGTCTGTCCTTTTATTTAGAGCTAACTAGGGCGTGTCCTCAATTCAATTGATCATATCTAAACGGGCTAAAAATGGCTAAATTTTGCCAAACATCGTTAAATAGCTGGTTAATATCCCGATATTATCTGCGCTATTTTCCTCGTTTGACTGCAATTTATCTCATTTTTATCACCATTTTTGAAATGAGGACACGCCCTAGTACGGGGCGCCATTATAATTTTGCAATAGCCTCAGCAATGTTTGTATCACCATTATGCATACTAAATACGGTGTTAATGCTATTGTCTGCATTAAGTACAGCAGCTAGCGTAGTTGCGACATCTTCGATTGAGTTCTCACCGGAATTATCATCATTGATGGTAATTTTTCCAGTGGCAGTTCGCTCTTTTAACGCTCCTGCTTGTACGATGGTGTAATCCAGACTGCTATTATGGATTAACCACTGATCGGCGTAATGCTTGCAGATATAGTATTCTTTTAAATTTTCAATAGCTGAACTGTCCCATTTACTGGTGTCTAACGAAAAGACGGTACTTAGCATAATATAGCGTTTGATACCTTTATCTTGTACGGCTTGCATGGTCTTAACCGCCCCATGTAAATCGACTTCTAACACATCTTTACCACCAGAACCGGCGACGAAATAGACAGCATCGATATCTTGATCAATTTGCTGTTGAATTGCATCCTTGTTTGCAGTGATATCCAAATCTAATTGGCTATAATTATTATCTTGAAATAACTTTTCTTCTTGACGGGTGGTACCGATCACTTGATGGTTATCTGCTAATAGTTGCTTAACCAAATCAGTACCCACTCGACCACTTGCGCCAATTACTAAAATCTTCATAATCATTCCTGTTTTTATTCATGTTATCGTCGTTTGAAAAACGGATTTCTTTACACATCGAATATAGCGTAACAAGAAAAATCGGCACGCTTCGTTATGAAGCGTGCCGATTGCATAGTGTTTGGTTATAGAGTGTATACGGTTTGCAAGGAAGCAAAACGCGTATAATGATTTTGAAATAATAGAGAGAACGTTATTTATAAAAGATTAGCGTACCAATTTATTTAGCCCATCAGCAAAGGCTTTTTTATCACGATCGCCATAAGGTTTTTGTCCGCTCATTTCTTGCAGCTCAAGCACGCCAGTACCACGCATGGTGTCCATAAAATCACGCATATTGAGCTTCTGCTTGATATTGTTTTTGTCATAGATTACGCCGCGTGTCGTCAGTACCATGCCACCTTTGTCCAAAATATCATTGGCCAAAGGGATGTCACTGGTAATTGCCAAATCACCCGGCTGAATCTGCTCAACGATATAATCATCGGCTTTATCAAAGCCAGAGGGCACGACAGTCATCGTAAGCAGCGGCGATTTACGCAGCTTGATTGGCTGATTGGCGACAAATATTGCCATCGTCTGTGTGCGCTCAGCGGTCTTAATAATCAGGTCTTTGGCGATCAAAGGCACTGAATCTGCATCTACCCAAATCTGCATTATTTCTTAGCCTTCTCTACTTTAGAGTTGGTTGACTCAAAATTTTGTTGCTCATTATCATCATTTGCTAAGTTTTCTCTATTTTCAGCGTCAGCCTTTACTTTAGCAGTCGTTAAGCTATCTTCTGCCGTTGCCGGATTATTAATGGGTGTTACCTTTTTATCAAGACCGACTTTATTAGGCAGTACAGCGACCAGCCTTGCCAATGCAGGCTCTAAGTCTGCCACATCATTTGGCATCAAGGTAATATGGGCAATTTTACGGTCATCGCGCTCCGCTTTATGATAGCTGTGATAATGCACGCCATCAATATTGAGCACTGAACTGATATCAGGATATTGCCCCAAGACGTTAATCATAATTGCTGGATAGACGTTGTCAGTATCGCCTAGTGGCAGATTGACTACGGCACGAATATGATTCTCAAATTGGCTAGTGACAGCACCTTCAATACTCCAATGACCAGAATTGTGCACGCGTGGCGCTATTTCGTTGGCAAGTAGAGTATCATTGCCACGAGCATCTTTGGTCACAAATAGCTCAAGCGCCATCACACCAACATAGCCCAAATGGTTCATGACGTTGGTAATAGCATCGGTCGCTTGTTTGAATAAATGACTGGTACCAATAGCTGGTGCTTGGGTCTTGGCCAAGATACCCTGATGATGATGGTTTTCGACCAAATCATAACAGCGTACCTGACCGTTTTGACCTCGTGCGGCGATGATAGAAAGCTCACGACTAAAGTGAATAAAACCTTCAGCAATCAATGGCGCTGGCGTTTGCGTCAGTGAGCCTTTACCCGTAACTGCATCCTTTAGTTCTTGCCAAGCTGCTTTGATATCGCTGTCTTGTCTAATCACAAACTGACCTTTGCCATCATAACCGCCTCGGCTAGTTTTTAGGACAATAGGCAATCCAAGAGCATTACAAGCTTGCTGTAATTCCGCCTCTGAGCTAACGGACACAAAGGGTACCGTTGCGATATCAAGCGTATTAAACATCTGCTTTTCTTTTAAGCGATCTTGCGCAATATCTAGGGCAATCGTTGGCGGGAACATGCCTTGTTTGCTGCCAGATTTTGATAGATTTGCTAGTTGCTGAACGGTAGCAGTTGGGGTATTTTCAAACTCCAAAGTGAAGACGTCAGCTGCTTCAATAAAGGCGTCTAATTGCTCGCTGCTAAAAACGCGTCCATATAGACTGGCCGGACAGTCAGCGCTGTCTTCCAAAAACACACAGTGATAGCCCAATGGCATAGCCGCTTGTGCCAGCATCATGCCAAGCTGACCACCGCCTAAAATACCGATGGTGCGGATGGTTTGAGTAACAGGATAAGCGTTCGCTATGGTCATGGCAGGCTCTTTGATTCAGATAAACAAGGGGTTAAATGCTTCAATATATGAAAATATAAATGCATATGGGTATAAAAGTCTAACGAGTTAAAATAGGAAAAGGTGCATTGTATGCACCTTATATTTAGTAAAACTTATCTAAAAATAAATATCAAGTAAATCCGCTTATATTTAAAATGCACGATAAATATAATAATTATTTTCCAGTCGCTTAAGTTAAATACTAAGTATTAATAATACCGGGCGTTGGACTGGCAAGAATGGTGTCAGTTTGCGCTTGACGCATATTATCCAGCTTAGTTGCAATCGACTCATCATGTAATGCCAACACTTGAATCGCAAGCAGTGCCGCATTATAAGCACCTGCTGAGCCAATAGCTAATGTGCCAACTGCCACGCCTTTGGGCATCTGAACGATAGACAGTAAGCTGTCCCAACCACTCAGCATAGAGGATTTTACAGGGACACCAAAGACAGGTAGCGGCGTTTGACTGGCACACATACCGGGCAGATGAGCTGCTCCGCCAGCGCCAGCGATAATCACTTGCAAGCCGTTGCCTTTTGCGCTTTTAGCATAATCGAATAATCTATCAGGCGTACGATGTGCTGAAACCACTTCACATTCAAAGGCGATATCAAAGTCTGCAAGCAATTGTGCTGCTGCGCTCATGGTTGCCCAATCAGACTGCGAACCCATGATAATGCCAACTTTAGGTTGACCAACAGGGGAGGTGATAGGTGCGTTCTGATCAGTAGCGTTAACCGTCGCTGAGATGATGCTCATGCTTTGATATCCTCAAAAAGACCATCATACAAAAATTTTGCTGTATTCGTAAAGCCAAGTTTGCGCTTTAATGCCAAATCACGCATATAAAACATCATACATCTCAAAGATAGCCAAGTATGCGAGCCTCTTAGTCATGATGATATTGTATAAAACGACTGGTCTTTAACGGTAAAGGCTGCTCACTATCGAGCTGATAACAGGTCAGATAACCGCTATCGATGGCTGCCGAATAATCGGTACAGACCACTTGTGGACTGAGCGGCTCAGGCTCGCCCGTTAGCCAGTAATGTCCGACAAATACAGGTTTGTGGGTTTTCAGAGTGAAGTCAATATTTTCAGCCAATACATCTTTAGGAATTTGTGCCAATGCCGATAAAGGTGCGCGCGCTACTTCATGCAGACTGCGTGTATTTAATTGATCAAGCCACCAGCGTACTCGTACGCGCGTGCGCTTGGTGCCTTCTTTATCGACCATCACTAAGCCTTTAGGCAGCGGCGTTTCAACGCCTTTTAATACGCGCTCTAACGCATCAAATTCTACAGTATCTTCTCTAGAGGTCGAGATCAGCCCATAGACTGTCAGGCAATTACTCTCTGTCAATAACGGCTGCAATATCGCCATGCTGTCGACATCCCAACAAGCATGTACAAAGCAGGCATAGTCGGTTTCAAGCCACAAAGGAATCTCATATAGGCGTCGTAGCCAATATTCATGTGTCTCTGAACCACAGGGTACTTCTGCCAAAAAAGCCTCATGCTGGCGGGTATGTATCTCATTATGTGAGCGCAGATATTGACTAGTATCATCAGGATCGAGGGTGGCAAAGGCGAGAGCATTATATTCATGATTGCCCATCACCGCATCAGCGACATCGGCATCGAGCATAGCAAAAACGATTTCTAATGTCGCTACCTGCTGTGAGCCGCGATCAATCAAATCCCCAATAAATAGCGCACGATGACCAGAAGGCGGCACAAAGTACTGACCATTATGGACATAACCCAATTGCTGTAACAATCCAACCAGTTTGTCTGCATAGCCGTGAATATCGCCGATAACATCTATAATCATAATAAATTTTCAAATCTTAAATATAAAAGGGCGTAAAAAGCGGTTTTATGAAAATAATAGCCACTGTTATCCGCGTTTACTTGATTCGTTACTGCTATTTTCAGTCAATTTTTTCAAAACCCAGGTGACAACAGCGCATTTAGAAAATGTGGTAGTACTTTTGGCTCTAAAATGATGGTGGCTATCACCCCAAATGCGCCACCCCACATATGGGCCATATGATTGATGTTTGAGCCGCCGCGTTTATCAGAATAGATACTGTAAGCGACGTAGGCTACTGCAAATAAGATAGCGGGAATAGGGATGATCGCAAACAGATAGATTTTTTCCCAAGGAGCAAGCAATATAAACGCAAACAATACAGCAGAGACACCGCCTGATGCGCCAAGGCTTAAATAGCTGGCACTTTGCTTATGCTTAATATAACTTGGAATCATCGCAACAATAATAGCCAGTACATAGAAAAGCAGAAAGCCATAACCGAACAAAAACTTCTGGTATAAGCCTTCAATGGCACGACCAAAAAAGTATAAAGTGAACATATTAAAGAGCAAGTGCATGCTATCAGCATGGATAAATCCATGAGTCACAAAGCGATCCCATTGACCATTGTTCACTGCTGGGGGATAAAAAATCAGTCGATTAAACACTGCTTTGTTTTGCCACGCCAATAGACTGACAATAACCGTAATAATAATGATAAGCGTCGTCTGGTTAAACAAAGGATAGTCCTTAGGTTGGGTCTGATAGATAGCAGTGATAAGTAAGGCAATACTTATAACATAGGTTGTGTTGGTTATTGTCATCCAAATATGAATAATAAACAGTTACGTATTCATCTTAATAATAGTAGCAGCGATTATCATGCAAAAACCAATATGGGACAAAATTGTGCTTTAATGCTTGTTTATATTGAATAATATAACATCGTACGAGTGACAGTGAGTAATGCTTCGTATACTGACAGTAACGACTGATGCTATGACCAATCAAAATATATCGACTATATATGTAACATTAACGCTGACAGAGGCAGTAACTTATGAGTATCATCGATCAACTAGAGCAAACGGTGACCCCAGCTATATTGGGTAACAATGGTAGCGTCTCCCATGTCAGCTTACTGGAACAATTTTATGCGATTTTGGCATCGCGTTTGGCATTGCCACATATTTACTCACAGTTATTGCGTATTGATGCCACTGTTATCACTGAAAATGTCGCACAACCGCCATTATTTGAGCAACTTTGGCACACCGCAAGCTTACGTCGGTTGATGATTCAAGAGCTGGCATCGACCCATCATATTGATGAGTTTACGACGATGCAGCTGCTAATGAATGCCGCGCCACTGGCCTATCAAGAGTTAAAAATACTGGCTAATGGACAATTTTTGCCAGCCTTTTTGCAAGGTGAACAAGCCTCATTGCGCCCTTATTTGCCGATATGGTCCGCACCTATCATTGGCGCGCCGCAGCATACTGATGATGAGCTGTTTCAGAGCCAGAGAATATTGGCAGGGACTGTGATACCAGCTGTTGCTTTGAATAACTACAAGCCCGCCGCTGTCGATATTATCGCTTCACCGAGTTTCACAGCAGAATCGCCGATACCAACTTTAGATGAGCGTCTCAGCACTGATTCGATTCATGTCAGTCCAGCAGAGCATCATTTGGCAGAAAATAGCAGCCTACGCCGCGAAAAAACACGTACCCGTAATCAACGTAATGATATGTTGCTATGGACATTTGTATTACTAGGGGCAGTGACCGCTATTGGACTTGTGTGGGCATTATTGATCAAGCCAAATGACACGCTGCCAGTAGAAGCTGCGGTGACAGCGCCAGTTGTCGTACCGCCTGTGATTGAACCGCCAGTACAAGTGGTAACGCCAATTGAGCTCATAGTTGGGGTGGATAACAATGGCAGTCTTTATACTTGTAGTGGGTCAGTGGGCGATGTCGCGCTACAAAGCCTATTACAACAGGCGCTCAATACTAGCTTTGGTGAGCAGGCAAGGATGTGTCAGTTAACTGTCAAAGAAGGCGTTGCAAGCAGCGTTGCCAATATGCCAATAGAGGTATTACCTAATGTGCTAACATTATTGAGAGCAGCGCCGTTTGCGCGCTTACAATTACAGAATGATCGCATCACGGTAGAGGCGCCAGATGCTATGCAGCTACAGCGCTTAATGACAGATATGCGTACATTGCTACCATCGATGATGATTGAGAGTACTGCGCCACTACCATTACCTAGCAACCCTAATGATATGAATAATGGTATCGTGGAGCAACAAGGTATGGCGACCAATAATTTTAATAATCAATTTGAGAATGCGCCTGTCAATAACAATGCTAACAACAGCGCTAATAATGTGGAATATCAAGCACCAGACGATGAGACCAACGATAGTGTGATGCCAGCACCTGTCAGAAATAATAATACTAATAATTTTAATAGCGCGCCTTCAGGTTCAAATGGCTCTATCTCTTTATCTGAAGTTGATGACATGGCAAACAATGTCATTGTGGTTGAACCTGCTCAAGTCAGAAGATAAGTCACTATCATTTTTAAAGACTATAAAACGTTAAAAAGTGCCTTATATTTTATAAGGCACTTTTTTGTTTCCACTAATAAGCAGTTTTTTAGGCAATATTTGATTGGCACTGTTCTAATAGTGAAATTTAACGTTGAGCTGAATATAGATTGGCAATTTTTACTTTATAGGCATCATAGTTACGAGTAACAACTGAAATATTACTTATTGTAGCATTTGCACAACAGCGCGTTGATTGTGAACGCCTTCTTAATACTTTTATAATGACGAAAGCTGAATCTGGTCATTGCCCACTTTATAGCGTGGCTAGGTGTTATTTCAGACGATTAAATTTTAGATTACTACTGTTATAGATTAGCACTGACATAACGCGCTTTTTTTTGAGCGCGTAAACGATATAAAACAAGTCACATAAAATAATGATGAATTGAGGAAGGATGCTATGGATATTATCAGTCATTTGACACGGACAGTCAGTCCAGCGGTACTTGGAGACGATCACAATCCTGCCAAGAAAAACTTACTTGAACAGTTCTATGCTATTTTTGCGGCGCGTCTAGCAAACAATCAGACCCATGACCGTTTTGCCAATGAAACGATTGCTCGTGATGATCAAGGTTTTTATGATCGTGTATGGACAGAAGACGCACATCGCGATCAAATCGCTCGCGAGCTTGCCGGTAAGCATAACGTCGATGTTACGGCTGCTCGTGGCTTAATTGCCATGGCAGCCCCGCTTGCTTATCATGAAATCAAAAGTTTTGCAGGTACGACTCCAGTACCGCAATTTTTAAACGAAAATATTGACAGTTATCAGCGTCATATTCCCGTATGGGCAAAGGCTGTATTGCCTGTTGGCGTGATTGCTGCTGCTCCTGTTTCTACTGGTACGCATATATCAGATACTGTGAGCACCGCGCCGCTACAGCGCGAAGCAGAAAAAGATGGCAGCTTTATGAAGGCGCTGCTACCTATTATCGGATTGATTATTTTAGGGGCTTTAGCTTGGGCGCTATTAAGAGGCTGTCAAGATAAGCCTGAGCCGGTCGGCAAGCCTGTTGTGACAGAGCAACAAGCCGCGGATAGTGATGGGCAGGCAGTTGCAGGTGATATTACACCAGCATCCTTGCGTATTGCTACTGGTGAAAATAGTGAGCTATATGCATGCCGTATGGATGTGGGTAATGACACGCTACAGAGCAATGTCATGACTGCGCTGACTGGCGTGTTTGGTGATGCCGCCAATAATTGCCGTGCAGATGTCGATGATAATTTCTCAATAGATATGCCAGCAACTGCGCAGCTCGCGACTATTTTGCCTATTTTCAAAAACGTCCCAAATGCCAGTATGTTGGTTAAAGGCGATACGATTACGGTCAATGCTGCTGATACTGCCGCTTTAACCAAATTGGTATCGGATTTACAAGCTGCTGCGCCAGCGATGACAGTTATTGCTGAAGGTCCACTGAATGAGCAAACTGAGATTGCTGATAGCTTAACAGCGTCTGAGGCGGCAATGGATAACTTGGGTCAGAACCCCGATCCTCGTGATGTCGCTCGCGCCTTAAGTCTACAAGTGGTCAATTTTGAAGTAGATAAAGCGGTGATTCCTGACGCCAATAAAGCGCTATTAGATCGCGCTGTGAAGCTAATGGAGCAAGTGCCCAATATGACACTGATGATTATTGGTCACACTGACAAAACAGCGGATGCTGCTTATAATCTAAAGCTATCAGAAGAGCGTGCGCAGGCTATGAAGGCATATTTGGTCGCGCAAGGTGTTGATCCGAGTAAGCTTATGACCAAAGGTATGGGTGAGACCGATCCTATAGCGGACAATACGACAGACCAAGGTCGTTTCCTTAACCGCCGTATCGAGTTTGTGGTCTATGACGAAACGACTATGGCCAATGATGGCTTAGCGATTAATAGTAATGCGCTTGATCCAGACCTAAATCCATTAGACAGCGACAACGATGATTTAATGCCAGATGCTGATGATGCTAGCCGTGGTACGGCATTGGATCCAGCCGCAACCAATTAAGCGAAGCGTTAAGATACATTGAATTAAACTATAAATCAGAAAAACCGCATCTTAATCAAGGTGCGGTTTTTATTGTGTCTAGCTTGTCATATCAAATTAACTTGATTGCTACCTATTAGATGTAACTGGTTGGGTCTTTTAGCTCAAGATTAGTGGATGCCTTAGAGTCTGATTGAGTAGGAAAAAACGTCTGTGAGATATTCTCTTTTGCTTGTTGCCAATAATCAAACTGCTGACAAGTCGATTCAAGGTCGCCTTGCCAAGCGGGTATCTGTCCACACATGGTTTTGATACGTTTTTGATTGGGATAGGGTAGCTCTTGCGCCGCTTTTGCTGCTTCATGAGCCGCGACACGGTCATTACAGACCAAAGCAATATCACAGCCAGCTTCGATCGCTGCTTTGACGCGCGCACTGACATCACCCGCAGCTTTTGCCCCTGCCATAGACAAGTCATCAGAAAACAACACCCCGTCAAAATTTAGCTGCTCACGAATAATGTCTTTGAGCCAAATCTTAGAAAAACCCGCTGGTTTATTATCTACTTGCGAAAAAATCACATGTGCTGGCATCAAAGCATCAAGCCAAGGCAACGTTTGCGCAAATGGCTGCATATCACTGTTCATAATCTCATCTAAACTACGATCATCGATGGCTTCAGCAACATGCGAGTCGGGGGCTATTGCACCGTGACCAGGGAAATGCTTACCCGTGGTTGCCATGCCAGCGGCTTTCATACCACGCATAAACTGTGCTGCCAAAGCAGTGATAGCTTGCGGCTCATGGTGGAAGCTGCGATCACCGATAACTTGGCTGATACCATCTCTATCGAGCACCGGTGCAAAGCTCAAATCAATGCCCACTGCTAATACTTCTGCCGCCATTAAATAGCCACAATCATATGCACAGTCTAGAGCACGATTGGGGTCTTGGTTAAATAACTCACCAAGTCTTCTCATCGCTGGCAGTGGCGTAAAACCGTTACGCAATCTGGCAACGCGTCCGCCTTCTTGATCGACCCCAATCAGAATGTCAGCGTTGTGACAACGTATGTCGTCACACAGCGCGCGCACTTGGGCGGCATCGGTGACGTTTCTGGCGAATAATATGACCCCACCAACTTGTGCTTGTCTAATTAAGCTGACATCTTCAGCCGTCAGCGCGGTACTATCGATATCAATCATCAAAACGCCATACATTGCGTGATCCTTATGAGGTTATATATTGTTATATGCTACGGTAAACTAAAAAGTCATAAGAAATGACATCTATCATTCATCGCTATCAGGGGCTTATTATGACAGTGATTGCGAGTCTAGCATAATGTATCACGGGAATTCATTTGAAGGCATTTTAATACATTGACCGATATTCGTTAAATGGATACGTCTGGTTTATGTAGTAGGAAACTTGGTATGAGCGCGCGCAGCGTGTAAGATTGTTTATACAGTTTGAGACAGAGCTATATTCATGCCCATGCTAGTATTGAATGGTTTTTTAACGATAAAACCAACATAATCCTTACGCACATATAAGCTTTTAGTGCTAGCGTAACGCATGGTTTAGTGTTAAATATAAGAGAGTAAAAATAGCTGGATTTTATGGACAGCCATTTATAGATATTTTTTGATTTTGCTAAAAACAGAGCATACTTTTCACTTAAAATAATTAGGTAGATATGATGAAAAAACAACCAGCACAGTGGTTACTCAGTGCAGCGTCAGTGGGCATCGCAGGTTTAATTCTTACCCAGAGCTACGGCACCGCAGTAGCTGATACCAATACCGAAGGTTTTAAACAGACGCCTGAGCAACAGGTTACCACGCGCCAAGTAGCGGCATTGCTGGATCGCAGTCATTATCTTAATCAGCCACTGGATACAGCGACTGGTAGTGAGATTTTGTCTATGTATATCGATAGTCTCGATCCAAACCATACGTTGTTTTTGCAATCTGATGTCGATGAGTTTAAGAAAAAGTATGCCGATGAATTTGGTGCGCGTTTAAAGCGTGGTGATTTGTCTGCTGGGGTAGAAGTATTTGAGCGCTATCGTAAACGCTCAAATGAGTATTTTGCCATGGCAAAAAAGATGCTAAAAACGGATATCAATTTGACCAGCAAGGATAACATTGTCCTTGACCGTGAAAAACTCAATCATTTTAAAACCAAAAAAGAGCAGCGCGACTATTGGGCAAGTCAGTTGAAGTTTCAGTTGATGAGTATTACTTTGGGTAAGGAAGACGAAAAAGCAAAAGAAAAAGTCTTTTTAGACAACCCGGATATCACGCGTGGTCAAGATTTGGTCCGTAATGATGAGCGCACGCCAAGTGAGATTTTACTGAATCGCTTATCTCGTCAGCAAGAGCAATTTACCCGTCTCAAAGATGATGAGATTATGGAAACCATTTTAAACACGGCGATGCTGACCTACGATCCTCACAGTAATTATTACGCGCCAATTCAAGCCAATGAGCTGCAAATACAATCTAGCCTACAGTTAGAAGGGATTGGGGTATCTATCCGCCCTGACCGTAAAAACCCAGACTATACGCGTATTGTGACCTTAGTCGATGGCGGTCCGGCAGCTAAATCCGGTCAAATTAAGCCTAACGATTTAATTATTGGTATTGCCAAAGATGGCGAGACTATGACTGATGTGGTCGGCTGGTCAACCCGTGAAATCGTCAGTTTGATTCGTGGTAAACGCGGTACATCGGTGACGATTAAAGTTCGTCAGCCTAATACCCCTGATGCCAGTGCTCGTAATGTGACTGTGGTTCGAGATATTATTGCACAAGAAGAATCAGGCGTCACTCAGCGTGTTGTTGAAGTTCAGCGTCCAAATATCGATAAAACTCCGAAACGTATCGGTGTTCTTGAAATACCAAGTTTTTATTTGAACTACCGAGCCCGCCGTAATGGTGAAGATTATCGTAGTGTCAGTATCGATACCGAAAAAGCATTGAAAGAGTTAAATAAAAAGAATATCGATGGCTTGGTCGTTGATTTGCGCAATAATCCAGGTGGCTCACTAGATGAAGTTGCCAAGATGCTTGGCTTCTTTATTAAGAGTGGTCCGCTAGTACAGATTCGTGATAATCGTGGCAATATTCAAGTCTACCGTGATGATGACGGTGGTGAGCAGCTATATGATGGTAAGGTAGTCGTTTTGACCAATCTTGCATCTGCGTCAGCAAGTGAAATTTTTGCCGCCGCTATTCAGGATTATGGACGTGGCTTGGTAGTCGGTAGTACTACAACAGGCAAAGGCTCAGCGCAAATCCAATTAGACAGCTTGGCGCTTGGTTCTGCGACATTAACGCAGCGTAAATTCTATCGTATCACCGGTGGTAGTACGCAGAATAAAGGCGTGGTCCCTGATATTGAATTGGTCAACATCTATGACGATGCAACCTTTGGCGAGCGCGCACAGAAAAAGGCGCTGCCTTGGGATACAATTAAGACTGCACCGTATAAGCCCGAAGGTAAATTCACGTCGAATACCTTGGCGACTCTTAACCAACAGTCGAAAATCCGCCAACAAAAAAATCCGCAGTTCGTTTATTTATCAACGCTCAATGATATCCGTAATATGGAAGATGAGAAAAAACCAGTTGCGCTCGATATCAATAAACGCCGTGCCAAAATGCAGCTAATAGAAAAACGCTCCCTAGAGGCTGAGAACAAGCGTCAGATTGCAACTGGTGAGCGTCCTTATGCCAACTGGAATACTTATCAAGCGGCAATGGATGCAAAGTTTGAAGAGCGCAGTCAGATGAAGGCTGCTGAGCGCCCAGAGCTACCAGAAGATGAAGCTTTCATTAATGAAGCGGCTTATATTATGCTCAGTGCTGAGCCAACAAAGCTGAGCAGTCCTGAAGAAAAGCTATAAAAATTATTGTAGACTATTATTTATTCAGCTGCCCAAACTTTACGAAAATTGTACGTAAGCATATGCTTACAAGGATTGACGTTTAGACCTCTTACTTAGTATGGGTCAATCTGCGATTATACATCTACGGCACGATTGAACTGAAAGGTTCAGAGGTACTAGGGATTGGTATCTGGAAAGTCGCATAAGGGATAGGTAGTTTGCTGATTAGGGATGATAGGGCTGGATGCCCGACCGTTATAAAATACTTCGGGATTAAGTATTGAATGACAGTAACATGGATGGTTGGTAATAAAAGTCGCATAATGCTAGTCATTATGCGGCTTTGTTACGTCTGGGCTTTGTGATACTTTAAAGGTCTTAATATTAAGTAAGTGCAAATAAAAACCTTTAAATTTGCTCATAAAAAAGGGTCAATAGAAAAATCTACTGACCCTTTGCAACAAAGGATGGGCTTCATCACTCATTGCTTATGCATCTAGCACAATAATCTATAAGATATTAGTGTTCAACGCCACCTGCGCCATGTACATGACCGTGGTTTAGTTCATCTTCAGTAGCAGCACGTACTTCTTGGATTTCAACATCAAAAGTCAAACGCTTGCCAGCTAGTGGATGGTTTGCATCAACAGTCACTTCTTTGTCACTGACGGCAGTAACAGTAACTAGCATCACTTGACCACCAGCTTCTGACTGAAACTGCATACCAGGCTGGATATCTTCAACGCCTTGGAAGTTGTCACGTGGTACATGTTGTACCGCTTGTTCTTGATATTCGCCGTAACCGTCAGCAGGCTCAACAACAGCATTAACTCTTTCGCCAGCAGATTTACCTTCTAGTTGTTGCTCTAGACCTGGGATGATATTACTGTGACCATGCAAATAAGCAAGTGGTTGACCTTCTGGAGATTGGTCAAGGATATTACCTTCGTCGTCTTTTAGCATGTAGTTGAACTTGACGGCAGTGTCTTTTGCGATAGTAGTCATAAATTATCCTAAATATGTTGATATTAAAAATTAAATACGGTTGCAATAAACCTAAAAAAGCCAATCAGCCAGCCAAATAGCCACGTCATCAGTTAATTATCATCAGTTTATTAGGGTAACTTTAGCAGTTAGCCTCTTTAATTGCGATAACTCCCATCACTTTCAAGGTTAAAACAACAAAAAATGCCAATTAATCGTGTAATTGAGCAGAATAATCCATGTTTTTAGCATATTAACCAAATACTGCCTTGCTGGTTTTAGGTTCGCCAGTTGCGTTTTTGAGCAATGACTTCTACCATAGCAGTAATTATAAGGATAAAAAAATATGACTTCACTCTCTCATGCTGCCGATAATCAGCCATCTAATATTAACTACCAATTCGACTTTGAGCGTTTTTTAGAGCATCTGGTTGATGTCACGCTTAGGTTTACAGCAGATACAGACGCGCCAAGCTTATGGCTACCGGCATGGATACCGGGTAGTTATTTGATGCGTGAATTTGCTCGAAATATCACCGCTGTACATTACGAGATATTGGATAAAGAGTTAGCGGATAACCAGATTGCGAATCATAAAGATCCTAAGTGTTATCGCGCGCAAAAAACTGATAAGCACACATGGCAATTGCCACATGCAAAAGCAGGGCAAACGATAAGCGTATATTACGAAGTATATTGTTATGATTTATCGGTGCGCACGGCTTATGTCGATCAGCAGCGCTTGTACGGCAATTTTACCTCACTGGCATTGGCAGTTGCTGGGCAAGAGCAATCACCAATCCAAGTTAGCTTGATGGTACCCGCAGCCTTTTTTATTGATAAAAATAAAGAGCAAGTATTACTGGCGTGTGGACTTAAAGCTACATACTTACAAAGCGATGAGCAAAATTTATATAGTTTACAAGCGGACAGCTATCACGAACTGATTGATTATCCGTTTGAGATTGGGATACAAGAGAAATTTGATTTTATCATTCAAGATAATCAGCATCAGACGCTGAGCCATCAATTTTTCCTCGCAGGTAAGCATAATGCCAATATGGGACGATTGCAGCAAGACCTAACTCGGATCTGCCAGACGTATCTCAATTGGTTGGGTGACGCGCCATTTAATGATTATACTTTTATGACTTATGCTAGTGGGCAAGATTATGGCGGCTTGGAGCACATCAATTCGACCAGTTTGATTACCCCACGCCGTGATTTACCTCGTATCAATGAACCAACAATGCCAAGTAGTGATTATCAGCGATTTTTAGGCTTGTGTAGTCATGAGTATTTTCATGCGTGGTGGGTCAAGACAGTTCGTCCCGATGTGATGCTAGATGTGGATTTACGCCGCGAAGCTTTTACACCTTTGCTATGGGTATTTGAAGGCTTTACTTCCTATATCGACGATTTTATGCTGCAAGCCTCAGGAGTGATTGATAAGGCAAGCTATCTAAAGTTATTGGCAGAACAAATTAATCGCTATCACCAAACGCCGGGTCGCGCACAGCAAAGTGTGGCAGAATCGAGCTTTGATGCGTGGATTAA
The DNA here is from genome assembly GCF_904846475.1 of Psychrobacter sp. LFX-11D. NCBI lineage: Bacteria > Pseudomonadati > Pseudomonadota > Gammaproteobacteria > Moraxellales > Moraxellaceae > Psychrobacter > Psychrobacter sp. LFX-11D. The sequence goes on along the minus strand of NZ_CAJHAV010000002.1, from coordinate 308,579 downwards.
GCTGTATCGCAACGATGAAAATACTGGCAATGCGGGTATCAGTTACTACAATAAAGGAGCTTTAGTGGCGTTATGTCTGGATTTAACGCTACTAGAAAAGAGCGCGGGACGTTATCGTTTATTTGATGTGGTCAAAGCTTTTTATGAACAAGCGAAGCAAAATGACAAAAAGCGCGTCGGGATCAGTAGTGCCGATATGGGGACTATTATTGGGCAGTTTATGCCATTAGCGGATTGGGAAGATTTTGAGCGCTGCTATGTTAATGGCGTTGAAGAGTTGCCTCTGAAATCGTTGTTAGCCGCTAACGGTATTCAGTTACATAGCAATACCAAAGAGACCGCTGATAAACATGTACCGTGGGGCATGAGATGTACTGAAACGCCAATAGGACTCAAGGTCAGTAAGGTAGCGCGAGCGAGCGCCGCGGCAAAAGCTGGACTCTCAGCACATGATGTTATTATCGCAATTGATGGTATCAAAGCAGATAACAAACAACTAGCACTATTCAATGATGCATCACACGACATTGAATGCCATTTGTTTCGCCGTGATGAGCTGATGACGGTTAAGGTTGTACCGAAAATCGATACAGATGAGAGTGATGGTTTAGATAAAGTCTTTCCACATAGTATTAGCTTGCGTTTAGCAAAGGCTAATACAGATGATGAAAATAAGATAAATGAATTAAAAACAGAAAGTGCTTGGTTAGATGTGATGAAGGGTGCCGAGTCATAGTGATTTGGCTATCACACGTAGTTGAGTGCTCTACAAAGATAGTGGCTACTATAAAATTAGTAACTATTAAAAAGCCCATACTAAACAATGATGCTTAGTATGGGCTTTATGTTATACGCTTAAAATTTAAGCATTAGGTTTTGTGGTTTTGGCAACCTCTACGGCTTCTTTCTGGTTTGCAGAAGTATCTTGATCGGTAGCATTGCTTGCATCTTTTTCTGCATTAACTAACGTTTTTGCAATCCACTCTTGTAACCATATAATTTCAGGCTGCTGGGCATCAATGATGTCTTGTGCCAATTTACGCATTTCCTTATCAGTACCATATTGGAGCTGTACCATTGCCATATCTACCGCGCCGCGATGATGAGGCAGCATACCACGTGCAAATGCCATGTCTGGTATAGGGTTTGCAATGTCAGTCATCATGTCGTCATGCATGGCTTGCATGCCTGCCGTATAAGCTTGTTGCATTGCTTGGGTATTGGGCTTGGGCTTGGGCGCATCAGGGTGGCTAGCAAGCCATTTATTTATAATATCAATCTCAAGCTGCTGTGAGTCAATGATGTCTTGTGCAAGTTGACGCATCGTCTCATCATTACCGTATTTAAGCTCAATCTTTGCCATATCTACTGCACCATGATGATGCCCAAGCATACTTTTTGCAAAGGCTGTATCAGGATCATTATAAGCCATACCTACCATCATCTCATTATGCATATCAGTCATAGACTTCGTATAGTCTTTAAATATGTCCGTCATTGGCATCTCATCTGGCGTAGTATCAGCAGTCATCATATCGTGAGCATCCATATCTTCATGGCTGTCAACTTGCTCTGCTACGACCGGTGCATCGTCTTGCACTGCATTCACCTCAACATCATCTGATGCTGGCTGGCAAGCACTTATTAATAGCGCAGCAGACACGCCAGTAGCAAACAAGGCCAAACGATGAAAAGCAGTCATGACATATCCTTACCATAAATTGAACAAGAGGCTTAGCGAAAAAGTATACGAATCATATAGAGCACATAGCTAAATGTTAACAGATAAATCTTACTCTTTCGAGACGCTATGTTTAAGATGTCGTAATATAGTGAGCTTAAATAAAAAAAGCTATCTTAAGTACAACTTTACTTAGGTATTATTATAGCTAACCTATGACGCCAAGTTTTCGGCATTGCTCACTATTTAAATGAATGCGTACAAACTCACCAACGCCCAACTCTCCAAGCTCAAATCCTGCCACTGACCAGCGTATCAAGCGTAAGCAAGGCAGCCCTACATGCGCAGTCATACGCCTCACTTGGCGATTTTTGCCTTCATAAATAGTCAGCATCAACCATGACGTTGGGATATTTTTACGCTCACGAATAGGCGGATCGCGCTCCCATAATGTAATCGGCAAGTCGGCTTCATCGACAAGTACTGCAGAGGCAGGCAATGTCTTACCGTCTTTCAAGACCACGCCTGACGCCAGCGCCTTTAATTGGACAGCAGTGACCATGCCTTCTACTTGCACCAAATAAGTCTTACCTTGTTTTTGTTTGTTTTGCGCAAAACCTTTTGTAGATGGTGGCTGCGTAATGGCTTTATTGATACGTCCATCACTGGTCAAAATCAGCAGCCCCTCTGAGGTAGCATCAAGCCGACCAGCGATACGGAGTGACTTGTCCGTGAAATATTCTGATAGAGTAGTATGGTCATTATTGCTGTCATCACGGAATTGACTTTGTACTCCGTAAGGCTTATTAAACAAAATCAGGCTAGAGCTGGACATAAAATAGCGTTTCCCAAAAATAAAATGGCGGATAGCAGGACATATACTATAAGAATTAATATACGAGTAAAGCCTAAAGGTAGAGGCGTGTTTTACCTTAAGTTTATCGTATTGTACAAACATTTATAATGCTGTCATCACCATGATAAAACAGCTAGCATAACAGAATGCCAAGGACGCTTAAAACACATAATACCTATCAAGGAGTATCACCTCATGTCATATAACAAGGTTATCGTACCAATAAACGGCGAAAAAATAACCGTAAATGCTGATTTATCCTTCAATATTCCAAATCATCCGATCATTCCCTTTATCGAAGGCGATGGCATCGGCGTTGATATCACACCTGTCATGATTGAAGTGATTGATGCGGCAGTTGAAAAAGCTTATAAAGGCAAAAAGTCCATCGTTTGGATGGAGACCTATTGCGGTGAAAAAGCGTCTAAAATTTATGACGGCGAATTTATGCCAGAAGAGACGCTTGATGTGTTGCGTGATTATGTCATCAGTATAAAAGGTCCGCTGACCACGCCAGTTGGCGGTGGTATGCGCTCGCTGAACGTGGCAATGCGACAAGAGCTTGATTTGTACGTTTGTCAGCGTCCTGTACGTTGGTTCGAAGGCGTTCCAAGTCCTGTCCAACATCCTGAGTTGACTGATATGATTATTTTCCGCGAAAACTCAGAAGATATCTATGCCGGTATCGAGTGGAAAGCAGGCAGTGAGGATGCCAAAAAAGTCATTAAGTTTTTAAAAGAAGAGATGGGCGTGACACAGATTCGCTTTTCAGAAGATTGTGGCATTGGTATCAAGCCAGTATCAAAAGAGGGCTCACAGCGTTTGATTTGTAAAGCCATTCAGCACGCCATCGACAATGACTTGCCCAGTGTGACGCTTGTGCATAAAGGCAATATCATGAAATTCACCGAAGGCGCTTTTAAAGAGTGGGGATATGAGCTTGCCGCTGAGCGCTTTGATGCTCAATTGTTAGATGGTGGTCCTTGGATGACGATGACAAATCCTAAGACTGGCAATAAGATTGTGATTAAAGATGTGATTGCTGATGCGTTTTTGCAGCAAATCCTGATGCGTTCTGCTGACTACTCAGTGATTGCGACATTGAACCTAAATGGTGACTACATCTCTGATGCACTAGCCGCGCAAGTCGGTGGTATCGGTATCGCTCCCGGTGCCAATAAGGGCGGCGCTATTGCTGTATATGAGGCGACGCATGGTACAGCGCCAAAGTACGCCGGACAAAACAAAGTCAATCCAGGTTCGCTTATTTTATCAGCTGAGATGATGCTACGTGATATGGGCTGGACAGAGGCCGCTGACTTGGTCATAGAAGGTATCCAAGGTGCTATCAAAAACAAAACCGTGACTTATGATTTTGAACGCTTGATGCCGGATGCCACCTTACTAAGTACCTCTGAGTTTGGCAAAGCCATCATCAAACATATGAATGCTTAAGAAAATGATATCCTTTACATAATTTCCTATAAATAGTATCTGACATGAAAAGCTCTCATTAATAACAGACAAAAAAACACCCCAAAATCTAAGATATTTGGGGTGTTTTGTTTACGCCAATGTCACTTCTATAAATTAACTTTTATAAGATGAGTTAATTATAATGATGCAATTGCGTTATTGAACAAAGTGCTTGGACGCATTGCTTGCTCAACCAATGCCTCATCTGCTAAGTAATAGCCTTTGAGATCCATAGGCTTACCTTGAGCATCATTCAGCTCTTTGATGATAGCCGCTTCATTACTCTCAAGATTTTGCGCAAGTGGCGCAAACTGTGCTGCAAGCTCGCCGTCTTGCTCTTGAGCGGCAAGCTCTTGTGCCCAATACATCGCAAGATAGAAGTGACTGCCACGGTTGTCAAGCTCACCAGTCTTGCGTGATGGAGACTTGTCATTTAATAACAGCTTTTCAGTTGCTCTATCTAAGGTGTCAGCCAGTATTTGGGCTTTAGCATTGCCATCATTCTGTGCCAAATGCTCTAGCGATACAGCTAATGCCAAGAACTCGCCCAGTGAATCCCAACGTAAGTGGTTTTCTTCAAACAATTGTTGTACATGCTTTGGTGCTGAACCACCAGCGCCAGTTTCAAACAAACCGCCGCCCTTCATAAGAGGTACGACTGATAACATCTTAGCACTGGTGCCCAATTCTAAAATTGGGAATAAGTCAGTGAGATAGTCACGCAAGATATTACCAGTAGCAGAAATCGTATCAAGACCACGAGCAACGCGCTCTAAGGTATAACGCATGGCACGAACTTGTGACATGGTTTTGATATGTAGACCGCTCGTATCATGATCTTTTAGATACATGTTGACTTTTTTGATCAGCTCGTTTTCGTGTGGACGATATGGGTCCAACCAAAAGATAACCGGCGTATTAGATTCGCGTGCGCGGCGTACCGCAAGTTTTACCCAATCTTGGATAGGCTCATCTTTGACCTGACACATGCGCCAGATATCGCCCTTCTCAACACGCTGCTCAAGCAAAATCTCGTTTGTTTCTTCGTCAACAATACGAGCTATACCATCATCGCTCGCTTCAAAAGTCTTGTCATGCGAGCCATATTCTTCCGCTTTTTGTGCCATTAAACCGACGTTAGGTACCGTGCCCATAGTCGTTGGGTCGAAGTTACCATGCCATTTACAGAAATTGATCATTTCTTGATAAATGCGAGCAAAGGTAGATTCTGGCATGACAGCTTTACAATCATAGGGCTTGCCATCAGCACCCCACATTTTACCGCCATTACGAATCATAGCAGGCATAGAAGCATCGACAATCACATCACTTGGTGAATGGAAGTTGGTAATACTTTTTGAGGAATCAACCATCGCCAAACGTGGGCGATGTACTTGGCAGGCATGTAAATCGCGCTCAATCTCTTCACGCGTTGATGCGGGTAGTGTTGAGATTTTGTCGTATAGGTCTGCCATACCGTTATTAACGTTGATGCCTAATTCATCAAAAAAAGCGCCGTGCTTTTGGAAAGCATCTTTATAATAGGTTTTAACCGCATGACCAAAGACGATAGGATGCGATACTTTCATCATCGTGGCTTTTACGTGCAATGAGAATAAAATACCCGCTTCACGGCAGTCTTCCATTTCACGCTCATAGAACTCAAGCAGTGCTTTTTTGCTCATGAACATAAGGTCGATAACTTCTTTATCAAGCAAAGCGATGCCTGTTTTGAAGACATTCACAGTACCATCGTCAGCTAAACGTTCCATGCGCACGGTACGGGCTTTATCTAAAGTGATAGATTGCTCACCTGCATAAAAGTCGCCACTGTGCATATGCGATACATGAGTTTGTGACCATTGCTTCCATTCACCCATCGAATGTGGATGCTTACGCGCGTAGTTTTTGACCGCTTTGGGTGCACGACGATCTGAGTTACCTTCACGCAGTACAGGGTTCACCGAGCTGCCTAGGCTTTTGCCGTAACGCTGACGAATGGCTATCTCTTCATCCGTTTGTGGATCTTCTGGAAAATCAGGAATGGCGTAGCCTTTGCCTTGTAGCTCTTTAATCGCCGCTTTTAGCTGCTGAACAGAGGCACTGATATTTGGCAGTTTGATGATGTTGGTGTTTGGATCTTGTGTCAGACGACCCAGCTCAGCTAAGTTGTCAGGAACGCGTTGCTCTTCACTTAAAAATTCAGGGAATTCAGCCAGTACACGGGCAGCAACTGAGATATCAGTCGTATCCACTTCAATGCCTGCTGTTTTAGTGAATGCTTTGACAATAGGTAAGAATGATACGGTGGCAAGCGCTGGCGCTTCGTCGGTTTTTGTATAAATAATTTTTGACATTGTAGTAGAGTATTCCTTTATGTTGTCAGTAATGAAGTGAGTAAGGCTTGGATATTATTTAATACCTTTATACAGCCTTCATACCATAATGGGCGATGGCGCTAAATTAAGTACATCGCGTGTCACTTTTGCAATCATACAAAAATATATTGAAACGGTTCGACGCATTCAAATAGTTTTGAGACCGCTTGTTGACCTTATTTTGCAAAAATATCTTTTGGAAGCTGCTTTAACCTTTATGAAAAGCTTACCGTCAAAAGAGGGGTTGAACGATTGGGTAACACTGCCTGATGATACATGACAGTCGATATATTATAGTTCATCCACTATAAATCCGATATGATGTCAATCTCGTATGTTGAACTAAGTATACTATTTCGCTCATATCTCATCTATATGAATTATATTAAGCTAATAATACCCTTATTCTATCAGTCATCAAGATGGATATCATCTTTTCCATGTAATTTGCCTGTTTTTAATAGTAATTTTTATCACCTATGGCAGCAAATTTTTGTTTCTATAAAAATAGCACTGCACCGCTTTTAAACGCTAATGACAGTTTTGCAAATCGTGACAGCAAAAAAATGGCAATTTGCTAGGCTATAACATCAAGAAAAGTTATCAAAAAAATAGTGTACTGATTATGACCTTACAATATGCGTTACTCAACGATACCAGTTGGCAAAGCCTAAGCGAGTGGCAAACGCCAGACACCCCTTTTATGTCATTTGCCTTTTGGCAAGCGCTTAGTGACACTGGCGCGATTGGCGAGGAAGCTGGCTGGTTACCTATTTATATATTGGTGCACCGTGTAGATGCCGATGACGATTTTGTAGTACAGAAAAATTTGTCTTCTGTAGAAGCTTCTATAAAGGTGAAGCAGCCGGTTGCCGTGATGCCCGTATTTATCAAAGGTCATCACCAAGGGGAATTTGTATTTGACCATTCATGGGCGCAAGCTTATGCGCAGTATGGTCTCGACTATTATCCGCGTTTGGTAACGAGCGCCCCTTATACGCCTATTACTGGGCAGCGTTTATGGGTGGCAGCAGGTGAGACGCTCGATGCTGACATTATAAAGACCGCCATTGCCGGGGTGGATGATATTGCGCAGCAAGTAGATGCTTCTGGCTGGCATGGGCTATTTGTCACACCTGAGATGGCTGCTATCGCTAACGCATCGCTGCCGACTGATATTGATATAGAAATGGCGCTTAAAAACCAAGCAAATGGTGTAACGGCAAAACCGATTGAGCTACCGATACTTGAGCGTCAAGGTTGCCAATTTTTATGGCAAAATAAAAATCTAACTCAAAATAATCAGCTGTTTACAGATTTTGAAGCATTTTTGACCACGCTCAAAGCCAAAAAACGCAAAACCATTCGGGCTGAGCGGCGAAAAGTCGCTGAGCAAGGTATTACGTGCCAGCGAAAATGCGGTGATGACATTACCGAGTCCGACTGGAAGACTTTTTATCATTGCTATGTAATGACTTATGCGGTACGTGGGCAGCAGCCTTATTTGACCATGGATTTTTTTAAAGCATTAGCGCAACATATGGCTGAGCATTTAATGCTCGCACAAGCACTTGATGCCAACGGTGAGATTATCGCGAGCAGTCTGTTTTTATATGATAAGCCTGACAATAAAACGGCAACTTTGTACGGTCGTTATTGGGGAGCGCTTGGTGAGTATGATAGCTTGCATTTTGAGCTGTGCTATTATCAAGGTATTGAGTTTGCGATCGAGCAAGGTTTGCACTATTTCGACCCAGGAACGCAAGGCGAGCATAAGCTGATTCGTGGCTTTATTCCAACAGCTACCCACTCACTGCACCGTATTTATGATGCACGTTTTGTGCCAGCGATTGCTGATTTTTGCCGCAAAGATCGGCTACAGATGTCGCAATATCGAGAGCAGGCATTTGAAGCTTTGCCGTTTAATATTGATAATATGCCAATGTTCCATAACAATGAATAACCTTATCTTTTAACCATCTTCTACTTAATAAAGTACACATTAGCCGTAAACTATGACCTTTCATCTTTCTTGCGCAACCAATTCATCACCTCCAACTGAGCTATTACCTTGGTTAAATACCGAAGGCTCTCTTACTGCCTTGCTAGAGGTAAAAGCTGGGCGGCCATTACTCGTAGAACGCAGATTTGAGGGCTATCGGTTATTGTCTTTAGCACAAAAAAAACAATTGGGTATCAAAGGGGCAGCGCTTAGTCATCCACGGCTGGCGTGGGTCCGTGAGGTATATTTATACGGGAATGACGAGTTACCATGGGTACAGGCGCAAAGCCTGTTTCCGTTATCAAGTCTAAAAGGCAGTGCCAGACGTCTACAGCAACTAAAAAGCACACCCATAGGTTATGTATTGTTTAATCGCAGTCGCACCTTGCCCAATCAGCGCTGTATCAAATATACGGCAGATGGCTGGCAACGGCAGACGCTTTATGATTGGCACGGTCGTTCTTTACTCATTAGTGAGACCTTTTTGCCACGGTTCTGTGAAAAACAATTGGATATTTAAGTACTTTATCAGAAAATTAAAACAACCAATTAATTAGCCAACTATTTTCCACTTTATTATTCAGATAAGTTTTTAGTGAATAAATTTTAATGAATTTACTGCTTCTATTTAGATGATATATTGATAAGTTACTGAAAAAAATAGATTTAAATATAGAGAATTTTGCCCTGTCGTCTACTAAAAATAAGCTGATATTTTTTTGCGCTCGCAACATAAAGTTTCATGTTACACTTAAACTTTAGCGAGAATATCGATGCAAAAGAGTATCGAATTTATCCTTAAAACTGCAAGCTAATGATAAGCTCATGCCTTTTGCTTGCCTATTTCAAACTTCTTTTGCTACTCGCTTCTTTCAACGACCGTTATTACTAATAAACGTCACCACTTAGGACTTTACTATGTTTAAAGATATCTCTATCAAAGATTTTGATCCAGTACTTGCTGAAGCGATGGCCGCAGAAAGCGTTCGTCAAGAAAACCATATCGAATTGATCGCGTCTGAAAACTACTGCTCACAAGCAGTGATGGAAGCGCAGGGTACTGATTTGACCAACAAATACGCTGAAGGCTATCCTGGTAAGCGTTATTACGGTGGTTGTGAGCATGTTGACGTCGTTGAGCAACTAGCTATCGACCGTGCAAAAGAATTGTTTGGTGCAGAATATGTGAATGTACAGCCACACTCTGGTAGCCAAGCAAACTCTGCTGTCTTTTTAGCATTGCTTGAAGCCAATGATACTGTACTTGGCATGAGTTTAGATGCTGGTGGTCACTTAACGCATGGCGCACATATCAATTTCTCAGGTCTAAACTACAATGCAGTACAGTATGGTTTGGTTGAAGGCACTGGTCTTATCGATTATGACCAAGTTGAGAGCTTGGCAAAAGAGCATAAGCCTAAAATGATCATCGCTGGTTTTTCAGCGTATTCACAAGTAGTTGATTGGGCGCGTTTCCGTGAAATCGCTGACGAAGTAGGCGCTTACTTACTAGTCGATATGGCTCACGTTGCCGGTCTTATCGCTGGCGGTGTTTACCCAAGCCCAGTACCGTTTGCTGATGTAGTGACCACGACTACGCACAAAACCTTACGTGGCCCACGTTCAGGTATGATTTTGGCGCGTGATGAAGTACTTGCTAAAAAGCTCAATTCTGCCGTATTCCCAGGCAACCAAGGTGGCCCGTTGATGCATGTCATCGCGGCAAAAGCAGTTTGCTTTAAAGAAGCCTTAGAAGAGAACTTCAAAACCTATCAGCAGCAAGTGGTTAAAAACGCTCAAGCCATGGCAAAAGTCATTCAAGATCGCGGCTATGAAATTATCTCTGGTGGCACTGAAAACCATCTGATGCTTATCAGCTTAGTTAAGCAAGAGATGACTGGTAAAGAAGCGGATAAATGGTTGGGTGACGCACACATTACGGTCAACAAAAACGCCGTACCAAACGATCCAAAATCTCCGTTTGTGACTTCTGGTATCCGTATTGGTACACCAGCGATTACCACTCGCGGCTTCAACGAAGCACAAGCAGGTGATTTGGCAGGTTGGATTTGTGATGTTCTTGACAGCCGTGGCGATGAAGCAGTGACTGCTGAAGTCCGTGGCAAAGTAGAAGCGATCTGTAAAGAGCTTCCTGTCTATGCTAAAAACCAGTAATTTCTAATTAATTGGTTTTATAAGTCAGAAATAAAAAAACCGCTTAGCTTTGGCTAGGCGGTTTTTTTGTGAGTATATAAAACAGTTTTTTAATTTATCAAATCACATAAACGGCAATTTGGTAAATATCTGCAGGATAGTGGCGTTAACGATATCAACGAAGAATGCACCAACCATAGGTACAATCAAAAATGCCTTATGTGATGGTAGGTAACGATCGGTGACCGCCTGCATATTGGCAATCGCTGTAGGAGTTGCACCCATACCGAAACCACAGTGTCCTGCTGACAAGACAGCTGCATCATAGTCTTTTCCCATGAGTTTGAAGGTCACAAAGTAAGCATAGCCAATCATTAGAACAGTTTGTGACAATAAGATGATCAATACCGGACCTGCCAAATCTGTCAATTGCCACAGCTTTAATGACAATAAAGCCATCGCTAAGAAAAGACTCAAAGAAGCGTTACCGATGACGTCAATCGCACGGTCAAACATATCAAAATTGAATACCATGGTTAAGGTATTACGCAAAATCACACCACCTGCTAATGCCCATACGAAGGTCGGTAACTCAAACCATGTATCCTGCGCTACCAAAGTCATGAGATCAGCGAACGCCAGTGCTGCGGCAAACAGTGCCAATGATTCAATGGTAGACGATGCTGTAATCAGACGGATATTATCCGGCTTTTCAAACATCTCCTTATTGCTATGAACTTCCTCTTCGCTATGCTTGGTGCTATAGAGCGACTGCTCACTTGCCAGTTTTTCAACATCACTTGGGTTTGGATTGTCTGCTGTAGGCTTGAGACCAAGCTTTTTAATCAAGCGACGGGCAACAGGACCACCGATAATACCACCTGCTACTAAACCATAAGTGGCAACTGCGATACCCAGCGTCGTCGCGCCAACCACACCATACTGCTCCTCTAAAGTAATGCCCCAAGCACCAGCAGTACCATGACCACCAGTCAAAGCGATTGAACCGGTCACCAAGCCAAGCAAAGGATCAAGCCCAAGTGCGCTTGCCATTGCAACACCAAGGATGTCTTGCAAAATGATAAAAACAGACACGATAATGGTGAAAATCAGCAAGGGTGAGCCACCTGCTTTTAACCGACCAAAATCAGCGCTAAGCCCGATAGAGGCAAAAAACATCAGCATAGTCGCTGTTTGCAGTCCTTGATGGAAATTAAAGCTATAGCCCCAAACAATATTAAGAATATAAACGACAATCGCTGCGACCAAACCGCCTGCGACTGGTTCTGGAATATTGAAATCTTCTAAAAACTTAATTCTTTTGACTAAGAAGCGTCCAAGCAAAAGTACTAATGTGGCTAATATCAGGGTGTAATAGCCGTTTAGGGTGATTTCCATATGTTAATCCTTTCTATAAATATAAATTAACCTGAATTCGGGATAAATCTGTTTTTATCTCGAATTTAGATTCTTCTCTTACTGGCGACTAAGACAAATCATCAGACGCCACGACAATCCACAGCTGTGGTTTGCCAAATTCTTTAAAAGCATCTTCTATAATACTTTTGAAGACATTAAAATCTTCGGTGTTAATATTTTTAACCGCTGTTAAATCAAGTACCAAATGCTCGATATCACTGTCTGTTAAGCAGTCCCACGCTGCATCCCAGTTATGACCAAACCAACTTGGGAAATCGCAGGCTTTCGCTAAGCTACTTAAGAGTGTTTCTTTATCTAATCGCTCTTCTATAGGTATAGCGATTGCTTGTTCAGGAATAGTAGCAGACGTTCTGCTGCTTTTACCTTTAACAAGGTTTTGATCAATGCTGCTTTGATTTACATAGTAAATAGCTTGAGTCATGTTATTTCACCTCCAGTTTTTGAAAGCTGTCATAATGATCAAGGGTTAAATAATAAATGGTTGGTGGGTGACCACCAGTGACAATACGTCGTGCGCCGCGATGCGAAACGGCAGGTGTGGGTACAGTATATTCGCGATAGTAGCCTTGCGACTGCGCCGGTAACTTACCTTCGCGATTATAGAAAGTGGTTCCGTCTTTGTTAGGATAAGGGAAGGGTCCACCTTGCTTGATAAGCACAAGCGTCTGATCTATTTGCGCATCACCAGTGATAGCTGCTGCATTTGAATTACTGGCAGTTTCAATATGATTTTGCGATAGAGTAGTAGATGGGGCGCTATCGGCAAAAAAACTGGATTTCAAATCAGTAAAGAAATAGACCGCAACAGCGATAATGGCAATCAAACTGAATAGGGTAGAGAAGCTGCTTTTCTTATTTTGGCTGCTACGATTATTTTTGCTAATGTGGTTTTGATTGTTTTTCTGATTAACATTATCTGAGCTGCGATGCATTGAATTTGCCACTGAATTGGATGCTGGCGTCTCTAAAATACTCAATTCATCCGATGTGACTTCGGTGGCGCGCAATTGATTTTTGTCATTGCGCTCACTATTAAAATAAACCCGCTGCCCATTGCTGATAGGCTGCGCCATTCGCACGGATGTTATGTGAAAAAACACATCTTCACTCTGATTGTCGACATCGATAAAGCCATAGCCTTTATCAGAATTCCAATGCTTAATTTTGCCACTTTGCATGGGCATCCTCGTCCTATCGATAGATTTTTATCACGTAAAATAATGGCTATATAATGAAAGTATCTTAAAAAAACTACGGTGCTGCTGGTATAAATTTTTTGCCGCCTCTGTCTGCGTAGGCACAGCAAGCAAGAAAAATTGATACCAGTAGTACGTGATGTATCGATATTGTTTTTCCCTGACTATATGTCATATACAACATGTGTAGTAAAAATAAAAAAACGCCAGCAATTAAGCTGACGTTCTGTAACAATTATACTGCAGACGACATTATAGATTGTAGTGAAGACGTAATAAATTAGGCACGCGTTTCGCCATGACCATAAACAATCCACTTTTGTGAAGTTAAGCCTTCAAGTCCGACTGGTCCACGCGCATGAATCTTGTCAGTTGAGATACCAATTTCGGCACCAAGACCATATTCAAAACCATCGGCAAAACGGCTAGAGGCGTTAATCATCACGCTTGCCGAGTCGATTTCGCGGATAAATCTCTGTGACTTGGTATAGTTATCTGTAATGATAACATCGGTATGATGACTGCCATGGGTGTTGATATGCTCAATCGCCTCATCAATGCCGGATAATATTTTAATCGCGAGGATAGGGGCGAGATATTCAGTATCCCAATCTTCCGCGGTGGCGGCTGATAAATGGCCTTTAAGGGTAGTGTTATCGTTCAGAATAGCCTGCGCTTTACCATCAAGACGTAGTTGCATCGCATTATCGGCTTCAACGATGGCTTCGGCAATTTTTGGTAACAGCTCATCAGCGATGGCTTCATCGACCAACAAGGTTTCCATGGTATTACAAGTACCATAGCGATGGGTTTTGGCATTGACACTCACGTTAATGGCAATCTCAGGATCAGCATCACTGTCGATAAAGGTATGACAGTTGCCATCTAAGTGCTTAATGACAGGCACGCGTGCATCGCGGCTGATACGCTCAATCAACCCTTTACCGCCGCGTGGTACGATAACATCAACATATTCTGTCATAGTGATAAGCTCACCGACGGCAGCACGGTCAGTGGTCTCTAGCACTTGGACACTATACTCAGACATACCAACGTTTTTTAGTCCTTCTAAAATACATCTGGCAATCGCTTGATTGGACTCAAATGCTTCAGAGCCGCCACGTAAAATGATGGCGTTACCTGACTTTAGTGCGAGGGAGGCTGCTTCCAAAGTAACATTGGGACGCGACTCATAGATCATACCGACTACACCAAGTGGCACGCGCATTTTGCCCAGATGAATACCCGACGGACGATACGTCATGTCTGTAACCTCACCAATAGGGTCAGGCAATGCCGCAACGTCTTTTAGACCTTGTAGCATGCCATCAAAACGGGCGTCATTTAACTCCAAGCGATCAAGCAGCGCAGCATCTAGGTCGTTCTTTTGTCCATTGTCCATATCGACTTTATTGGCGGCTAAGATATCTTGCTTAGCGTTCTTTAATACATCGTGAATCGCCATCAGTGCAGCATTTTTGTCACCTGTATTGGCAGCAGCCAGTGCTCTGGATGCAGCGCGCGCTTCTTTACCAACATTTTGCATATAAGCGGTTACGTCTGTGGTATTGGTTTGACTCATAAATATTCTTCCTTATAGTTATAAATAGAAAACAATCAGTGTTCTTTAGCGCTCTAATGGCACTCTGCTATTTAACATAGAGGAGATTAGGTCGATAGTAAAGCCGATTTTGTGAATAGAAGTCACTTGTCTTTATATGATAGTCATGATTGGGCATTGGATTGATGGTTACGTATTTTTAACAGAAATAGACTGCAATTACTAAGGTAGTCGCTATGAATCGTCCGTATAGTGAGCGCTAAGCAGTAAAAGATTCATTTTAGCTTTGACACGTTATTTTTAAACTCGCTCGGCTACATGATAGCTATTCATAGTAGAAATTAATGATAGTAAATAAAAATATTGGAGAATAAATATGACCATTGATCAACCACAAATTCAAAAATCTGGCGCGTACAAAAACTGGTTGGGCGTTGGGTTGGTTGCAGCGGCATTGACGCTAAGTGCCTGTGGTAAGAAAGAAGAGCCACCGGTAGAGACGGCGCCAGCAGTCGATGCGCAGACTTCGGTAGAAGAGGAAGCCACGGGTGTGGCTACTGCCGGTAATGCTGACGATGTTGCGATAGCAACTGCTGACAATGATATGGCTGTCAGTAGCACGGATGATGTGGCCGTAGCAACTGCGGATGATGCAGAGATGATGGACGGTACTGAAAGCGAAGAGCACGTCTCAAGCTACTAATGTGGCAGATAAAACAGCGCTCACGCTATTAAGATGATAAAATAAGGCCCATAATTGACTGTATATTATGGGCCTTATTTTATAAAGGTAATTTATTGCCAAACGCCTTTTTAATGCTAAGTACCTTTTTACGTCATGTTTTCATTCATATTTATTGGAAGTCTGCTAAACCATGCTTGATACTGCAAATAATCCGACTCGACCTATCGCTTTAGATTTACAAGATATCCATAAAAGTTTCGGCTCATTGGCCGTACTGAAAGGCGTATCTCTAACTGCCTATGACGGCGATGTTATCTCTATTTTAGGCTCGTCTGGCTCAGGTAAGTCGACCCTGCTGCGCTGTATCAATTTGCTCGAAAAGCCCAATCACGGTCGCATTATTATCGGTAAAGATGAGCTGATGCTAAAGCCAGCTAAGTCAGGCGAATTGCAAGCGGCTGATATCAAACAGCTAGAACACTTGCGCGCACGCGTGGGCTTTGTCTTTCAGAATTTCAATCTATGGCCACATAAAACGATTATTGACAATATCATCGAAGGGCCAATACAAGTCTTAAAAATAAAAAAAGACCAAGCCATTAGCGATGCTGAAAAGCTGCTTGATAAAGTGGGTTTGCTCGATAAAAAAGACGCTTACCCAGCGAATCTATCTGGTGGTCAGCGTCAGCGTGTTGCTATTGCACGCGCTCTTGCTATGCAGCCACAGGTATTATTATTTGATGAACCGACATCTGCATTAGATCCTGAGCTGGTCAATGAAGTGCTTGCGGTGATGCGAGAGCTAGCCGCAGAGGGTCGCACGATGTTGATTGTGACCCATGAGATGCGTTTCGCTCGTGACGTTTCTAGTAAAGTGGTGTTTTTACACCAAGGCGTTATTGAAGAGATTGGTACACCTGAGCAAGTCTTTGATAACCCTAAGTCTGAGCGCGTTAGAGACTTTATGGCTTCACATCGTCAAAATTAATCCATTGCTTAAATCTAGTAAAATCGCAATCTTAGCAATAATTGTTTAAAACGCTAAGATTGCACATCAGTAAGTCTATTCGTGCCTTTATTACTCAATAATCACAGTCGGTATGCAAAACGTTTGTTTTTGATATTCCACTCAGGTATTATCAAAAGACTTGTGAGCGGGTATGTATAGCACTTCTCCATATACCTAAATATCTCACAGCCTGAATATGCAGTTGCCTGAATCTGAGTAACTTATCTGGCAGGGAAGTCAGAGAAAATATACCAGAACACTGTATTAAAAATTAGAGATTAAAAATCATCTTAAAAATCCATCAGAATTTAAGGAACGTATGATGTCGAATTCTCGCCTATTGTGGTCATCGATGACCGTTACAGCCGCGCTCATGTTAGGTGCTTGTAGCCAACCTGCCAATGACGCTGCTGATGCCAATTCAGATGCACCGGCAGCAGGAACCGCTGGCAAGACCATTCGTATTGCGACTGAAGGAGCATACCCTCCTTTTAACTATACCAATGCCGATGGCAGTTTGGCGGGTTTCGATATCGATGTTGCCAATGCTCTATGTGAGCAGATGCAAGCCAAATGTGAAATTGTCGCTCAAGATTGGGACGGTATTATTCCAGGTTTATTGGCGCAAAAATACGATGCCGTTATCGCTGGTATGTCTATTACCGCTGAACGTCAAGAAAAAGTCGATTTCAGCGAGCCTTACTTTGCCAATACGATGGTTTGGCTGACCGATACCAAAGGCAGCTTTGATCCTAAAGTTATCAAAAATCTGACGCTTGGTGGTCAACGTTCAACGACGCCGGGTGCTTATTTACAAGACAATTATGAAGGCAAAGACGGCAATACCGTTAAGCTTTATGACAATTATGACAATGCTTATTTGGACCTAAAGTCTGGTCGTAGTGATGTTGTATTGGCTGAAAAAGTATCAGCAAAATCATGGTTAGCAGACAACCCTGAAGGCTTCGGTATCGTGGGTGATGAGATTGACAATGATGACAATATTGCGATTGCTGTCCGTAAAGGCGATGCCATTAAAGAAGACTTTAATAAAGCGCTGAGTGAAATTCGCAGTAACGGTGAGCTTGCCCGTCTTGAGCAGCAAAACTTTGGTCAATAATCTGTAATCATTAGCGTCGATTGTTTATATCCTTCTTAAGTGGCGGATATATATACGGCTGGTAAATATATTAAGGAATAACCACTATGATCATTTCAATGACCTCGTCAATGACCAAAAAAGCCTTGTGGTTAGCGCCACTAAGCGCTGCCATGCTGATGCTAGCTGGCTGTAACAACAGCTCTACACCGACAGAAAGCACTGAAACAGCTGCTGCAACTGATACGCCTTTAAATATCAAAATCGCGACAGAATCAAGCTATAAACCTTTTAGTTATACCGATGCTGATGGCAAATTAATCGGCTATGAGATTGAATTGGTTGACGCACTATGTGCGCAAATGAAAGCCAAATGCGAAGTGATCTCACAGGATTGGGATGGCTTGATTCCAGGCTTAAATGCGCAGAAGTTTGACGCTGCCATCGCTGGTATGTCAATCACCCCTGAGCGCAAAGAAGTGGTCGAATTTAGCGAACCTTACTTTCATAGCGGCATTATCTTAATCGGTAAAAAAGGCGACGATGTTAGTGTTGACGCTTTAAAAGGTCAGCCAATTGCCTCACAGCGTTCAACTGTTGCCTCGCAATATCTACAAGATAAACATGCTGATGCTGATATCAAACTTTATGATACCCAAGACAATGCGTATCTGGATCTAACGTCAGGTCGTGTGCGGGCGATGATGTCTGATAAAGTGACTGGTATTGACTGGCTAAAAACAGAAGCTGGTAAAGACTATGAGGTCAAAGGTCAAGAAATCAGCACCAATGATGATGCGATGGGTATCGCTTTCCGTAAAGGCGATCCATTGGTTGCCAAATTCAATAAAGCCTTGGCTGAGCTAAAAGACAATGGCACTTATGATCAAATCACGGGTAGCTATTTTGGTACCAGCTCAACCACTGCTGCTCAAAAAGCAGTCGCTACTAGTGATATCAAAGAAGTAGTAGTTATGGATAAAGCTAGTGTCGATGCTGATACGGCGATTGCTAAAGAAGAGCAAGCGACAGCAAACTAATACCTGTGATGACAAATATGTATTGATCCTAAGTTTTGAGGAATGCATATTTGCCAGCACTTATCAAAATTTCACGACGTAATAAACTCAAGGATGATTATGAGCAACCATCTTGTCATAGGCTCAAATTCAGTGACCAGTCAGCGGTTTTCAAAACCTATGCTAGCAGTGGCAGCATTTTTAGCTTTAGTCGGTTGTAGTAACGGTCAAGATAAAGGGGCTGAAAGTACTAACTCAGACGCTAATAATACTGCGGAGACAGCTGAGAAAAAAGCAGATGCGACAGAGGGTAATGTGCTGCGTATCGGTACTGAGGGTGCTTATGCGCCCTTTAACTATACCAATGCAGATGGCACGCTCGGCGGTTTTGATATCGAAATTGCCAATGCTATCTGTGCTGATATGCAAGTAACTTGTGAGATTGTGGCGCAAGATTGGGACGGCATCATCCCCGGTCTCAAGGCTGGTAAATATGACGCTATCGTCGCTGCGATGTCAGTCACCCCTGAGCGCGCTCAACAAGTCGCTTTTACGGATCCGTATTTTAGCAATGCGCTAGTGTTTTTAGCCAAAAAAGACAGCACCTTTGACCCTGCTAAGGTGACTGATATTAATGCCCATTCTATCGCCGCTCAGCGCTCCACCATCTCATCACAGTGGCTAGAAAACACTTATCCAAAAGCGGATATGAAGCTATATGATACATTAAGTAATGCGTTTTTAGATTTGGGTGCTGGTCGCGTCGATGCCATGATATCGGATAAACTGCCAGCGATTGAATGGCTCAGCTCGACGTCCGGTAATAATTATGTGTTAAAGGGCGCGGAGATTGATATCAATGATAACTTTGCGATTGCCGTCCGTCCGAATGATGAAGCTCTACAAGCAAAAATTAATACCTCATTGAGCAATATTAAAGCCAATGGCACTTATGATAAGATCAATCAAAAATACTTTGCTGTGCCAGCAAGTGCGACACTAACAGAAGCACCAGCTATAGATAGTGCTACACAGTAAAGGCTCAGTAGTATTACTGTTTTCACGACTGCATTCATATTGTGTTAATAAGCATGAGGACATCACCATTATGGTGATGTCCTTTTTCTTGTGTCCTTATTTACAGTCACGCTATTATTGTAGGCATTATTAACCAACAGATTTGCTGTTATTTAACCAAATTATCGGCCTTTTAAAGAGATAGATATCTATTTAGGCGATGCTTTTACACGTCAGTATTAACATAGCGGCGAATGAATATGATAAAATCAGCGCTCATTTCTACTGTGTCAATTATCGCGGCAATAACCGTATTAATCTAGCGTCAGTCTATGACGCAAATGACTCATATTTCTTGGGTCTAAAGTACGTTTATTAACTGTATTCAGCTATTGATGCTGATTTTTTTAACTCATATTTTGCAATTTGCTAATATAAAGAGACTGAGTGGATAATCGTGTTTGACTTACAAGGATTTGGCGCGCTTTTATTGAGCGGCGCTACCGTCACCATACAGCTTGCCATGACCAGTCTGATCATCGGCATGTTCTTAGGTTTGCTCGGTGCCACAGCAAAGCTATCTAATATCTGGCTGCTGCGCAAAATTGCGACTGTCTATACCGCCACGATGCGCGGTATTCCTGAGCTGCTATTGGTACTGTTTATCTACTATGGCGGCTCTATACTGCTAATGAGCATCCTCAAAAAGTTCGGCTATAACGACTATGTCGAGATTAGCGCTTTTTGGGGCGGCGTGATGGCACTTTCTATTGCTTTTGGTGCTTATGCGACTGAAATCTTCCGTATGTCGATTCAAGAGATTCCTATAGGACAGCGAGAAGCGGCGCAAGCGATTGGTATGCGTCCTTTTCAGACTTTTTATCGCATAACCTTACCGCAAGTATGGCAGATTGCATTGCCAGGTTTGGGTAATCTATTTTTGGTTTTGCTTAAAGATACGGCACTGGTGTCGGTCGTAGGTCTCAAAGATATCATGTATCAGTCCTCGCGCGCCGCGCAATCAACACAGCAGCCATTTACCTTTTATATGGCAGCGGCAATAATTTATTTAGGTTTGACCATGCTGATTACTGGCTTTATGATGTGGCTTGAATGGCGTGCCAATCCGGCGGCGCGTTATGCTAAAAAGCTCAGCCGTCAAACCACTCACCGTCAATCGACCATAGGATAAAGGGGAAGACACTATGGAATGGAATTGGCAGGTTATTTTTGATCATATCCCAGACTTACTCGGTGGCGCGGTATTGACCGTACAGCTGGTTTTGTTCTCGGGTATTATTGGCTTATTTTTTGGTTTGGTTTTGGCGCTGTTACGGCTGTCTAAAAATTGGGTGGTACAGATACTCCCTTTTCTATATATCTTCTTTTTCCGTGGCACGCCATTACTGGTACAGATATTTTTGATTTACTATGGTCTTGGGCAGTTCGAAGCGGTACGTAATTCGTTCCTATGGGAGCCAGTTCTTAGCCAAGCTTACTGGTGTGCTATCATTGCCTTTACCCTAAATACCAGTGCGTATTTAGCCGAGATTATCCGCGGTGCTATTCAAAATATTCCGGTCGGTGAGCTTGAAGCTGCCGATGCAATCGGGATGTCAAAATGGCAGAAACTGACCCGTATTACGTTACCGCGTGCCTTTGGTATTGTAATTCCGGCATACAGCAACGAAGTAATCTTTATGCTGAAAGGTAGTGCGCTAGCGTCAACGATTGCTTTGATGGATATCACAGGCGTTGCCCGTACCATTAGTGCACGTACTTATACCTTGATGGAGCTGTTCTTCGCTGCTGGTATCGTTTATCTCTTGTTGTCGTGGGTGATTTTATTTAGCTTTAGAATGTTTGAAAAGCGCATGAATCGTCACGCAAGTTATGTACCACCAGATGTGACTACTCATACCGTCGGCTAATGATTTGTCATGAATAAAACTTATCATTAACGTTGTGATAAATAGTGCAGTATGTTTTGCTTTTTAAAATATCAATCATTTGCTGTGAGCGCCTAGTATGAGCCAATCACGATCTATATCCTTAGTCGATACAATTGCTGCCAGCGTCAAGGATGACGCGAGTATTGCCACCATTAATGATAGCGTACGAGAATCCATCGGCAAGGTCATCTGCGTGGGCCGTAACTATGCAGAACACGCGCGTGAGCTTGGCAATGAGATACCAAAATCGCCTATCTTATTCATGAAGCCAGCATCATCAGTGGTCAGTGTGCACAATGATATTGTCCGTCCAAATCCAGCGCTATATGGCGACACTCATTACGAAGCAGAGCTATGCATTCAGCTGGTAGCCGACTTATCGGCAGCAACGGTTGAACAAGCAAAGCAAGCGATAAGTGGCGTGACTTTGGGACTTGATTTGACCCTGCGTGACTTGCAAAGCAAGCTCAAAGAAAAAGGTCATCCATGGGAGCGTGCTAAATGTTTCGATGGTGCTTGTGTGCTTGCCGATTGGATTGATCCGCAAGCGTTTGGTGATTTTTGCCATGTCGAATATCAGCTCTATATCAATGACGAGCTGAAGCAAGATGGTGATAGTGCCTTAATGCTATTTCCAGTGTATGAGCTACTAGCAGAGATTAGCCATGCCTTTAGCTTACAAGCAGGCGATGTGATTATGACTGGTACGCCGAGCGGCGTTGGAGTATTGCAAGCAGATGATACGCTAACATTCAAGCTTGGCACTCATGAATGGCAGGTGCAAGTTCGATAATTTCTTATCGCAGTAGTATCATATAAGTTTTTACATGCATTAACACTACCAAAAAATCCCAAGTTCACACTTGGGATTTTTTTGGTTTATCAGGGGTAATAGCCATTTGTCATGAGGTTATCGTCACATTACTATCAAATTGGCATTTGGTTTTCAACATACTGTCATAAACACTCAGTAGACTTAGGCATAATTCGTATTTCGGTGATTGCAATTACAAGACTGTAATCAACTCTCTCATGCCAATCAAGCCTAACAGCAAGGTGACTGATAATGACATTATTGAATAACAAACAACCACTTGCCCATGAAGTCGTTGAAGATTCTAATCCGACCGACAATATCGATTTTCAAACCATTATTAGTCGTCGTTTAAATCGGCGTAGTATCCTAAAAGGTGGCACAGGATTAACAGCGGCGGCGTTTTTTGGCGCGCTACCTTTAGTCGGCTGTAGCGATGACGATGATAGTATTCCTGCCAAAAATAATGGCAATGCTGCTGCTGTCCCTGCACAAGGTGATCTCAAACGTCCCGAAACTTTGAAGTTTACCGCAGTGGCGCATTCAACTGCCGAAACGATGAGCGTGGCAGCAGGCTATAAGGCCGAGATGATATTACCACTTGGCACGCCGCTGATATCTGGTATTGATGACTGGAAAGACAATCGAGAGCAGTCGGCTGAGTCATTCGAATGGCGCATGGGTGATAATCATGATGGCATGTGGTTTTTTGGCAAAAAGGGCGGCGCATATGATGCCAAAGCGGCAGAGAATGGGCTACTGGTGATGAATCATGAGTATGTAAACAGTAGTGAGCTAAGCCCTTTTGGCTATCATGTGATCCAAGATAACAACGCCGCACCCATCTTTCAAAATCGTCGACTTGCTAGCGACGTGCGCCGTGAGGTTAATTGTCATGGAGTGGCGGTGGTCGAGATGAAACGCCGCGCTGATGGCATGGGCTATGAGATGGTGGCTGATTCGAAATATAATCGCCGTCTCACGAGTAGTAGTACGGCGCAGTTGACAGGACCTGTTGCGGGCTCTGATTTGGTCAAAACTAAGTTTGATCCGACAGGCTTTCAGACTCGCGGCATCAATAATAACTGCGGTGCAGGTTTGTCACCTTGGGGCACTTATCTGACCACCGAAGAAAACTTTTTAGGGGTATTTGCCCGTGGGCAAGATGCTAGCCAATTAAGCGCTGGGCATAACTATGGTCGCGAACGCTACGGGGCAACGGAAAACTTCCCTGGTTGGGAATATTTATGGCATACCCCTGATGCTAAAGATGCCAAGATAAGCGATGAGTTTTCACGCTGGGATATGACCGCCGCTAGTGCTAGCGCTGCAGACGATTATAGAAATGGCTTTAATACCTTTGGCTATATCACCGAAATTGATCCTTTTGATCAGAATTCCATACCGCAAAAGCGCACGGCACTAGGGCGTTTTGCTCATGAAAATTGCGCCTATGCTCCTGTTGAACAAGGCAAACCGGTGGTTTTTTATATGGGTGATGATGCTCGAGGGGAATATATCTATAAGTTCGTCTCCAAAGCCACATGGTCAAATGCTGATATCGGCGGTGGATTAAAAGCAGGTGACAAGTATTTGAATGAGGGTACGCTCTATGTTGCTATCTTTAATGAAAATGGCCGCGGTGAATGGAAAGCGTTGATTCACGGTCAAAATGGACTGGACGTCTCCAATACGGTCTTGCCTTTTCATGGACAAGATGAAGTGTTGGTCTTTGCTCGTGCAGCAGCAGATGTGGTCGGGGCCACCAAAATGGATCGACCAGAGTGGGTGTCGGTCAGTCCCATAACGGGCGATGTATATGTGACATTGACCAATAATAAATATCGTGGTGTACGTGATGATCAGCCACTTTCAGCGCCCAATCCGCGCAGCTATAATACTGGCGGCAAAGCGCGTGGTAATGACAATGGTCATATTATTCGCTGGGCAGAAGCAGGGGGCGATCATGCGGCAACCAGTTTTGAATGGGATATTTATTTATTTGCTGCGCCGAGTGATTTATCAGCAGAAAACTTATCACAATTAAATGACAATAATGACTTTTCTTCCCCCGACGGCTTATACTTTGATCCACGTGGCGTCTTATGGATTCAAACAGATGACGGTGCTTATACCGATACCAGCAGCTGTATGTTGCTAGCAGCGCTACCGGGCAATGTCAGCGATGGAACCCTCACTACTACGTCAGCGGGGCAACAAACCCGAGTCGGCATGCCTGCCAATAATGACAATATCAAACGTTTCTTCGTCGGTCCGGAAGGCTGTGAAGTCACAGGTATTACGATGGCCCCAGACTTTAAAACCTTATTTATTAATATTCAGCATCCGGGTAATACGTGGGGCGCTATTGCTGGAGGTAGTACACCACGCTCAGCCACCGTCATGATTACTCGCGAAGATGGTGATGTCATACTGGCAGAGTCGTTTGTCTAGTTAGACATTTGCATTAGTAATGATACGTCTTAACAAACATAAAAATCCTAAGCCATGGCTTTGGGATTTTTGTGTTTTAGGCGGTAGTTACTAGTGTGCAATTTTTGATATTGAATAATTACATGGCTTTTTGACAATAAAGATACTTGATAGTTAAATCATTCTCTTCTGTTTATGACCATTACAGGATAGTATGGAAAATCCCTTTAA
The DNA here is from genome assembly GCF_904846475.1 of Psychrobacter sp. LFX-11D. Taxonomy (NCBI): domain Bacteria; kingdom Pseudomonadati; phylum Pseudomonadota; class Gammaproteobacteria; order Moraxellales; family Moraxellaceae; genus Psychrobacter; species Psychrobacter sp. LFX-11D. The sequence goes on along the minus strand of NZ_CAJHAV010000002.1, from coordinate 283,576 downwards.
CTGTTTGATATGTCAACATTATGCTCAGTCCAAAACCTTTAGAAACTATACATGATTTATTTGCAACGACTCGGCGTCCTTCTGATGAGCAATCTGCTATCGATATAGGATTTCAAGGCGATGTCTATGAGGAAATGGATAAGCTTGACTATATCTATGTGGATGAGCTGACTGAAAAAAGCGTGAATCATAGTGATGTTCAACCGTATCAACCGCTCTCATTGGTTGGTTTTTTTGAAGGATTGGCACAGCTTGCGACTATGGGTGTGGTCGAGGTGACTGATATTGTAGAAGCCATCCACCGTGAGATATTACTGCGTCCTTTAGGGCGGTTTAATAAAGGAAATGTCGAGCGCTGGCAACAGGGTATCACGGGACGCATTTATGGTACGGTACGTCAGGCTGTGCAGCTGATTGGTAATAATTTAGCCTCAGGTCTGCACCTTTATAATACTGTTTTAAAACCCAAAAAGGTGAGACTATTACCAAAGAACTTGCGGCGCATGGTCAATATCCTAAACGGAGTGATGGGTGATCATCTGATTACGCATCAAAATCCATTAGCAGTATCGATGGTGCTGTATGATACCAATAATCGGGTGCAAAGCGCTGTATTGTCAGGGCGCGTTATTATTCTATGCCATGGACTTTGTTTAAGCCACTTAAGCTGGAAAGTATCTGGTGAGAATAATCTGGCAAAAGTGCTCATGTATAGCTTGCCATCATCGACTGTCTTGTACTTAAACTATAATACAGGTCGACGTATCTCAAGTAATGGACGTAGCTTTGCTCAAGTGTTGCAAGATTTGGTTGAGAATAACCCAGACATCACCCAGATTGATTTGGTCGGTCATAGTATGGGCGGTTTGGTAAGCCGTAGCGCGCTGTTTTATGGCAAAGAACAAGGTTTTAGCTGGGTCAAAAGGGTGAGCAATCTGGTGACTTTAGGGTCACCGCATCATGGCGCAAGTTTGGAGCAGATTGGGCATTTTGTCCAAGATAAAATAGCTAAATTGCCCTTTGCTGGGTCATTAGCAAAGCTTGGTGATATGCGCAGTGCGGGTATCATTGATCTGCGTTACGGTAGTATTCGAGATGCCGACTGGCAAGCGTTAGAGGGGCGTAGTGTGCTACCAGCAGATTTTCGTCATCCTACTCACTTGCCATTGCATGTGAATACCTATCTGGTAGCAGCAGTGATGGTCGAGACCCATTTTGAATTTAAGACCACAAGTTTATTGGGCGATGGGCTGGTTTCGGTAGAGTCAGCACTGGGTGAGCATACCGAAGAGCATACGCTGGTAGTGCCAGAGGGGCACAAAGCTATTTTTTATGGGATAAACCATATGAACTTAATCTACAGCGATAGAGTACATCAGCAAATCATTGCTTGGCTCTTGGATGATAGATTAGGCGATGCACATGAAGCAAAGTATGCGCTGAACCCGCGTATTTATTCTTATCCAGAAACCTATGAAGTTTAGAATAAGAGATACAAAATAATCAGACTAATGCTAAAAACCCTCAAGCATCATACTTGAGGGTTTTTTTATGACTGACTATAGTGAATTCAGTATTAAAACGATACAGTAGGACTGAGATGAATTTTACGCAGCCTCTGTCGGCGTAGGCACAGCACGCCAGAAAAATTTATACCAGTACTGCGTTGGAATATAACGTATCTGTTTTATTTGGAATTGACTATACTTAAATCAATGAGATAAAAGACTACTCAGCAAAAATCGCTGCCACATCGTCTTTATTAAATTTATAAATCTCACCGCAGAATCCGCAATCCATCTCAAAGGTACCATTTTGCTCTGCAACGATATCCAATGCTTCTGTTTCGCCGATTTGCTCGATTGCCATTTCACACTTTTCACGTGAACACGTACAACCAAACGATAGCGAGATAGGCTCAGGAGCAACGACTTTTTCTTCATGATATAAGCGATACAAAATCTCATTGCTATCAAGCGTGGTCAATTCTTCTGCTTTCAGTGTACGCGTCAATACAGACAAGCGTATCCACAAGTCATCATCAATACCAGCATCTTCATTTTGCTCAACTTCGTAGGTTTCTTGAGCGGTACGCGGCAGCATTTGCACCAAGATGCCACCCGCTTGTAAACCGTCAGATGCCAAATTAATCAGCGTTGGAATCTGTGCCGATTGCTTTTGATAATGCGCCAAACAATCTGCCAAATTGTCATGGCTACGTTCAACAATACCTTGATATGGCTCGCCGCCATCCGGTTGGATATTGATAAATAATACGCCTTGACCAGTAGCGCCCAGTTCAGCAAACGCTTCTTTAGCATGCAGCATATTATTCCACGCTTGTACGTGCTCGTCAGTATCATCTTTCCAACTGGCAAGAGCGCGGATAATACCGTTTTGATCACATTCAGCCATCGCCCAATTCAGCAAACTATCGCTATCTGATGATTGCAATTGAATCGACAAGCGACCATTGATTTTAACAGTACCAATCAGCAAACTTGCAGCCGTCAACATCTCGCCGAGTAAGCGTTTTAGTGCTTCAGGATAAGGCTTTTGCGCAATGGTCGTCGCATAGCTACGCGATAAGCGCACCACATCACCGCGCACCGGAGAGTCTTCAATAAAAAAGCGTTGGCGAATGTCGTTATCTTGCATCAGATCAGTATTTTGTTCAGAGGCATTCGGAGTTTGGGTATCTTGGGTCATAGGTCATTTATAAGATTAAGAAGTTGCTAGCTTTATGGGGATAGATGCGGATTTATCAATCGTATCTATAGTAGATACACTTTTAAAAGAATACATTTAAAAGAATATATTGCCACTGGGATTAATTATTCGCAGACTCTGTCTGCGTAGGCACAGTCAGCAAGCAAAATTGATACCAGTAGACCTTATGATTTTTGTATTTCTTTTATTTAGGACTGACTATAGTAGATTGTTGACGTAAGAAATGACGTTTATAAAAAATGAATTTCTCTATTAGCCTTATCAAATACGTACCTATATTAATGACGTTAGAGCTTGTTTTATTTAGGGATTATTATCTTAGTTAAATTAAAAACCAAAAATAGTCAGCTGAGTAAAAAAAGTTTACCCTCGTCAGTCAATTTGTTGTACAGTAACATTAAGTTGCATAGTGATAAACAACAGCAACAGCACGGATGCATAGCAATAGGGCCCATAAACGCAAATTTATAGCGTTTTTCTACGGTTTCTATCGCACTTAAATGTCATTCCAATCTTGTGGCAATGTGATAAAAGGACATATCTCATGACTTACTTTCTTTCTACCTCTATATCTAAACCATTAACGTTAGTTGCCTTTATGGCTCTAGGTCTAGCAGGCTGTAACAACAATAGCCAAACCAGCAATGAGGCGACGCCAGCAGATGGAGCAACCACTGAGGCGACGGCAAATACCAACGGCACCTTAGATAAAATCAAAGAATCAGGCACCATCGTCGTCGGTCACCGTGATTCTTCTATTCCGTTCTCATACATCGCTGATGATCCAAATCAGCCGATCGGCTATGCTCATGATTTAGAGATGAAAGTGGTAGAAGCTGTCAAACAAAAGCTGAATATGCCAGATCTAAAAATCCGCTATAACCTTATTACCTCACAAACACGCATCCCATTAGTACAAAATGGTACAGTAGATTTTGAGTGTGGTTCAACGACCAACAATGAAGAGCGTCAGAAACAAGTCGCTTTTTCTAACGGCTTCTTTGAAATCGGTACGCGTTTATTGACTAAAAAAGATTCAGGTATCCAAGGTTTCGATGATTTAAAGGGTAAAACCTTGGTCACGACTGCAGGTACAACTTCAGAGCGTTATATTCGTGAATACAACGATGACAAAAAGATGGATATCAATGTCATCTCAGCAAAAGACCATGGCGAAGGTTTCTTGATGCTAGAGAATGGTCGTGCCGATGCCTTTATGATGGATGATGTATTGCTAGCAGGCGAAAAAGCCAAAGCAAAAAATCCAGATGAATGGGTCATTGTCGGTGAGCCACAATCGTTTGAGATCTATGGTTGTATGATGCGTAAAGACGATCCAGAATTTAAAGCCGTGGTCGATGAAGCACTAGCCAATGTCTTTAAGTCAGGCGAGATCAATAGCATCTATGACAAATGGTTCTTAAATCCAATTCCACCAAAAAATGTCAATCTAAAGTTTGAGATGTCAGATAACTTAAAAGCATTGATTGCCAATCCCCATGATAGCGATCAGCCAAAAGTAGCGACTGCGCAATAACGCTTCTTGTCCCTCAACATAGCATGCTTACGCGTTCAGATTGTTTGTCAAATAATTTGATAGCAGTCTGAAAGCGTGGGCTTTTTAACCGTTGCTCGGAGAGACAATTATGAATTATAGCTGGAACTGGGGTGTGCTCTTTGAGCAGACCGGTATCGGTAGCGAGCTGTATATCCATTGGATGATTACTGGTCTTGGCTGGTTGTTATTGATTGGCAGTATTGCATGGGCAATCGCCATGGTGGTTGGTACTATTTTTGGCATCATGCGTACCTTGCCGAATAAAGGTGCACGTGCTATCGGTACTGCTTATGTGACGTTTTTCCGCAATATTCCTTTATTGGTACAATTATTTTTTTGGTTTTATATCGCTCCAGGTTGGCTCACGCCATCCATACAAGAGTGGTGGTATAAAGACTTGTCTCCCAATACCTCAGCCATGCTGTCAGCCAGTATCGGTCTTGGTTTATTTACCGCAGCTCGTATTGTTGAACAAGTACGTACTGGTATCGAGTCACTACCTCAAGGGCAAATCAATGCTGCCTACGCACTTGGCTTTAGTATCCCGCAAGCCTATAAAGAAGTACTGCTGCCACAAGCGTTTCGGATTATCTTACCGCCGCTGAGCTCAGAGCTGACCAACTGCTTTAAAAACGCCTCAGTTGCGTCTTTGGTTGGGGTAATGGAGCTGATCAGTCAGACCAAAACCATCAGTGAATATACCCAAAACAGTCTTGAGATTTATACCTATGCGACCATTATTTATCTGGTGTTTAATCTGTCTTTAATTGCCATTATGGGGCTAATTGAACGTAAATTGCGTGTGCCTGGGCTAATTGCAGGGAGTCAAAAATGAATATGACCGAACTTGCAACTGCCTATCCCGGTTTGATGGGTGGCATGCTGACGACTTTAAAAGTATTATTTTTAGCAATTTTAGGCGGTCTCAGCTTAGGGACGGTATTGGCTTTGATGCGTTTGTCTGGTATCAAAGCACTTGAGATACCTGCAAAGCTATACGTCAATTATTTCCGTTCTGTACCATTGCTGCTCGTGCTGCTCTGGTTTTATTTTGCCGTACCGATGATTTATTTTTGGGTCGCTGGTAAATATCTGCAACTCGATACAGCCTTTACCTCGTGTGTAGTCGCTTTTATGATGTTTGAAGCGGCATATTTTTCAGAGGTGGTACGTGCGGGTATCCAATCTATCGGCAGTGGGCAGGTCAATGCTGCCAAAGCGCTCGGTATGACCTATGGGCAGACAATGCGCTTGATTATTTTGCCGCAGGCGTTTCGCAAGATGCTACCGCTGATTTTGCAGCAATGTATTATTTTATTCCAAGATACGACATTGGTTTTTGCGATTGGCTTGACGGATTTTTTCCGTGCCGCTTATGTACGCGGTGAGCTGATGGGTTTATTAACGCCCTATATATTAGGAGCAGGCGCTGTTTATTTTATTATCAGTTTGAGTGCCTCTATTGGCGTACAACAAGTACAAAAGCGTTTAAGATTCTAATGATCTTTAATAAATTCGTATCGAAACCTGTACGTTAAGAGCTATATTTAATAATGATGAAAATAATGTGGTTAGGAGCCAGTGATGAATGAGCCAGTAATGAATAATACTGACACGTATATAAATGAATTTGGCGGACTGGTCACTAACACTGGTCATGCAAGCGATGAAATCGTCATCCAAATGAGTGATGTGAGTAAATGGTATGGTGATTTTCAAGTATTGTCTGGCTGTAGTGCCCATGTGCATAAAGGCGATGTCGTCGTCGTTTGTGGTCCATCAGGCAGCGGCAAGTCAACCTTGATAAAAACGGTTAATGGGTTAGAGCCTTTTCAAAAAGGCGAGATTATGGTCAGCGGTATCTCCGTTGGCGCGCCAAAAACCAACTTGCCAAAATTACGTAGTAGTGTCGGTATGGTCTTTCAGCACTTTGAGCTGTTCCCGCATCTGACGATTGTTGATAATCTGACTGTCGCGCAAATCAAAGTATTGGGACGTAAAGAAGCGGAAGCCAAGCAAAAAGCCATGGCATATCTAGACCGCGTCGGACTAACGGCGCAAGCAGCAAAGTATCCAGCTGAGCTGTCCGGTGGGCAGCAGCAGCGTGTCGCGATTGCACGTGCGTTAGCAATGGATCCAGTGGCAATGCTCTTTGATGAGCCAACTTCAGCACTTGACCCTGAGATGATTCAAGAAGTGCTTGATGTCATGGTTGAGCTAACCCGTGAGGGCATGACGATGATGTGTGTTACCCATGAGATGGGCTTTGCCAGTCAGGTGGCCAATCGGATTATCTTTATGGATGAAGGTCATATCGTTGAAAACTGTAGCAAGGATGAGTTTTTTGAAAGCGCGAAAAGTGACCGCGCGCAAATGTTCTTATCAAAGATTCTCAATCATTAAAGCAGTCATTTAGAATTGATATATTTAGAGCACTTATTAATAGGTGCTTTTTTTATTGTAAGCGACTTTATAAACGCCTACGTGAGTGAATACCTGTTTACTGATACAATGGCAGCAACTATCATAAACAGCCACTATCATAAAAACAATATAATCTCTCATCTATCATGGAGTCAGTATGAGCACAGAAACTACATTTCCTATTACTACAGCAACAGACGCCAAAGGTATTGTCATCATTGGTGCAGGTTTAGCCGGCTGGCATGTCATTGATGCCATTCGTGCCAAAGACAAAGATGTGTCGATTACTTTAATCACCACAGACAATGGCGATCGTTATCATAAGCCGATGCTTACCATGGCAATCAGCCAAAACAAGCAGGCATCAGACTTGGTACGCGCGACTGGCGCTGATGCGGCAGAAGCGGCACAAGTGACCTTACTTGCCAATACGCAAGTCACGGACATTGATGCTGGTGCGCAAACGGTACAGCTTATCTCAGCGCTACGCTCAGATCCTGTTTATACCAATTATGCAACCATCAGCTATGACAAGCTGGTCTTAGCGATGGGTGCTCATCCTATTTTTCCTAATAGTTTGCCACAAGATTTGGTATGGCATGTCAATCATATTGAGCGTTTTGGGCAGTTGCAAGAAAAGCTAGCAGCGGGTAGTCAGCACGTGGCGATTGTCGGTGCGGGTATGGTAGGGACAGAGATTGCTGAGGACTTGCTCAAGGCAGGTCATGAGGTGACCTTAATTGATTTAAATGATGCGCCGCTATCGCAAATGCTACCGCCAAAAGCGACAGCTCGTATTGCAGAGGCCGTTAAATCACAGGGTATTAACTTTTTGGGCGGTTATCTGGTAACGGATGTTGTTCGTATTAGTGATGGTAATACAGCTGAAAACAATATTGGTAAGCTGCAAGTTAGCTATGAGCCATTTGCTTCTAATGCAGAAGATGCAGATGCTCAGTCATCTGAGATATTAATCGTTGATCATGTGATTGCCAGTACTGGTTTGACCGTTGATGGTAAATTGCCAACAGCAGCTGGGGTTGAGTTCAACCATCGCACTGGTATCGTGGTAGATGCGCCAACGCTGCGTACCAATACTGATAATATCTATGCGATTGGTGATTGTATGTCTATCAATGGCGTCGCCTGCCGTTATGTAGCGCCACTGCGTGCGCAGGCAGCAACGATTGCTGATGATGTATTAGGTTTAGAGCATAGCGGTTATGAGCATAAGCCACCGATGATTCGCTTAAAAAACAAAGCCATCTCAGTGATGGCCACGGGCGTGCCGCAAGCAAACGGCAACTGGCAAGTAACCACTGAAACTGAAGACGAGCTTATTATGAATTTACTCAATGATAATAATGAAGTCAGCGCGACCGTTACTATTAAGGCGCCGCCAATTGTATCAGTGTAGTAATTATCAAATTGCCTGTAATTTATGGTCTTAGTTTGTTAAACATGCATCATGTTTTTAAATTGAAGATACTCTAAAATTTAGTGCTAAAAAAAAGCCAGCCACCTATACATAGCGTGACTGGCTTTTTTGTGTCAAATATCTGCCATATTTTTATGCTATCTTCAATAAATCATTACCATTAGGTTCTAATTAAATGATACATATTGTATTACTATTATTGACAGCATTCGATTTAAGGCGGTATAGTAGCTAACGCTAGTCGAGACCTGTTCAAGGAAGAATGAATGGGTGGCAGGCGACTAATAAGTATTATAAAAAGTAAAACGAAAGGACTCGTTATGACTCAAAATATCCATTTTGATACCATTCTAAATAATATCCCCTCTATCAATATGGGCGCACGTTCGGCAAATGCGCCATTGACTCAAAGCTATGATAAAGGTCCTGATGTGCCGCTGATTGAAGCGACCATCGGTGATTTCTTTGATGCTATCGTCTCCAAATATCCTGAACGCGAAGCGCTGGTCGTCTGCCATCAAAATATTCGCTGGACATATCGTGAGTTGCAACAGCAAGTCAATCAGTTAGCGAGCAGCATGATTGAGATGGGGCTTGAGATTGGTGATCGTATCGGCATCTGGTCGCACAACAATGCTGAATGGCTTTTGATGCAATTGGCAACTGCCAAGGTTGGCATCATTTTAGTCAATATCAACCCTGCTTATCGTGTTTTTGAGCTGCAATATGCGCTAAATAAATTGGGCTGCTCGGCATTGGTGCTCATGCGCCATTTTAAAAGTAGTGACTATGCCAGTTTAATCCGTGAGATGTGTCCTGAGATTTACCACAAAAACTACACTCAGCTAGATTTGGTCGAGATTCCAACGATTGAGCGCATCATTTGGATTGATGAACCAAACAGCGATGAAGAGTTTGGGTTTATGCAGAAGTTTTCTGCATGGATGGCAGAAGGTGATGCCAATGATCCGCGTATCGCCGAGCGTCAAGCTCAGCTTAAAAATACTGATGCCATTAACGTACAGTTTACCAGTGGTACAACGGGCACACCGAAAGGCGCAACTTTAAGCCATCGTAATATATTAAATAACGGCTATTTCATCGGTGAAGCGATGAATTTCACTGAAGAAGATAGACTGTGTATTCCAGTGCCTTTATATCATTGCTTTGGTATGGTGCTTGGTAATTTAGCTATTCTTACTCATGGCGGTTGTATCGTTTATCCAAATGATGGCTTCGAACCATTATCGGTCTTAAAAGCCGTAGAAGATGAAAAATGTACGGGTCTACATGGCGTACCGACGATGTTTATCGCTGAGCTTGATCACCCTGAATTTAAAAATTTCGACTTATCGACCTTGCGTACTGGCATTATGGCAGGCTCTAGTTGTCCGATTGAGATCATGCGCCGCGTCATCGATGAGATGCACATGAAAGAGGTTACCATTGCTTATGGCATGACCGAGACCAGTCCAGTTTCTTGTCAGACTAATGAGCATACGCCACTTGATAAGCAAGTCTCGACCGTGGGACTCGTGCAGCCAGCGCTTGAAGTCAAAGTCATCGATACTGAAACTGGTGATATTGTGCCCTTAGGCGAAACTGGCGAGTTGCTCACCCGTGGTTATTCGGTGATGAAAGGCTATTGGGGCAGTCGCTTTAAAACGCGTGAAGCCATTCAAGATGGCTGGATGCACACCGGTGACTTGGCGACCATGGATGAAGATGGCTATGTCAAAATTGTCGGTCGTAGTAAAGATATGGTCATCCGCGGCGGTGAAAACATCTATCCGGTTGAAATCGAAAATTATCTATATCGTCATCCTAAAATCCGTGATGTGCAAATTGTTGGCGTTCCTGATGAAAAGTATGGTGAAGTATTGGCTGCTTGGATTATACCTAAAGAAGCTGGCAGCTTAACGGAAGAAGAAGTACGTCAATTCTGTAGTGAGCATATTGCTCATTATAAAGTGCCAGCCTATTATCGCTTTGTGACCGAATACCCAATGACCATCACTGGTAAAATTCAGAAATATAAAATTATTGAGCAGATGAAAGAAGAGTTAGGTTTATAAAAATTGAGCCGTTTTACTTCTTGTTTTACTAATAACTCATATTGGTAAAGACTAAAATAACCAGTAGTTAAAAAAAATCGCATAAAAAGCTACTCGCATTTACGCATTAAAGAAAAGGGATATCATGAGCGCTATCATAACCAGTAAACTGAGTCCAAATGCCGCTGAATTTCAGCAAAATAGTGCCGCCATGCAAGAGGTCGTCGATGACTTATATCAGCATCTGCGTAAAGTCGCCCAAGGTGGATCAGAGCGTGCGCGCGCCAAGCATTTAGCACGTGGTAAGCTATTACCTCGTGAGCGTGTCGAGCGTTTGCTTGATGTTGGTACGCCATTTTTAGAAGTAGCTCCGATGGCAGCGCACGATATGTATGGCGAAGATATTCCAGCGGCGGGCGTGATTGCTGGTATCGGTCGTATCAATGGCATCGAGTGTATGATTGTCTGTAATGATGCCACGGTAAAGGGTGGTACTTATTATCCAATGACGGTCAAAAAACATCTACGTGCCCAAGAAATTGCCCAAGAAAACAACTTGCCTTGTGTCTACTTAGTCGATTCTGGCGGTGCAAACTTGCCCAATCAGGATGAAGTATTCCCTGATAAAGAGCACTTTGGCCGTATCTTTTTTAATCAGGCCAATATGAGTGCTGCTGGCATTCCACAGATTGCAGTGGTTATGGGTAGCTGCACCGCTGGCGGGGCATACGTGCCAGCGATGAGTGATGAATCTATCATTGTTAAAGAACAAGGAACTATCTTTTTAGGTGGTCCGCCACTGGTCAAAGCCGCAACAGGTGAAGAAGTCACAGCAGAAGATTTGGGCGGCGGCGATGTACATACCCGTCTGTCGGGGGTGGTCGATCATTTGGCACAAAACGATACTCATGCGTTATCAATCGCGCGTAATATCGTTAGCCACTTAAACCGTTCTGCTAAACAGATTCCAAATCAAATAAAACCACGTCCACCGCGCTATGATGCTAAAGAACTATACGGCGTCATTCCAACTGATAAGCGTAAGCCATTTGATATTAGAGAAATTATCACTCGTATCGTCGATGACAGTGCCTTTGATGAATTTAAGGCGCGCTTTGGCACGACGTTAGTATGTGGTTTTGCTCATATCGAAGGTATGCCAGTTGGCATTATTGCCAATAATGGCATCTTATTTAGTGAATCTGCACAAAAAGGCACGCACTTTATCGAGCTGTGCTGTAAACGCAAAATTCCTTTGATATTCCTACAAAACATCACCGGCTTTATGGTCGGGCGTAAGTATGAGAACGAAGGTATTGCCCGTCATGGCGCCAAGATGGTGATGGCGGTAGCGAATGCTAAAGTACCAAAATTCACCGTTATTGTTGGTGGCTCATTCGGTGCGGGTAACTACGGTATGTGTGGACGTGCGTATAGTCCGCGCTTCTTATGGATGTGGCCAAATGCACGCATTTCTGTGATGGGCGGTGAGCAAGCAGCCTCAGTATTGGCAACCGTCAAGCGTGATAATTTTGACCGTAAAGGCGAAGCATGGAGTGATGAAGACGAAGCGGCATTTAAAGCGCCGATTCGTGAAATGTACGAAGAGCAAGGTCATCCTTATTATGCCACCGCTCGTCTATGGGATGATGGCGTGATTGACCCTGCTGATACCCGTAATGTGTTGGCATTAGCCCTTAGCGCGGCCCATAACGCGCCGATTGAAGAGACAAACTTTGGTGTCTTTAGAATGTAGCATTGAAAGGTATATCGCCAGTCATTTAGCGCTCATCAATACATAAAATATAGAGAAAGATATGCAACAAAATTTGAATCATTATAAAAGTCTATTGGTTAACGTTGAGCAGCATATTGCAACAGTAACCTTGAATCGCCCTCAGATACGTAACGCCTTTAATGATGAAATGATTGCTGAGTTGACCCATGCTTTCAAGACGCTTAGCGATGATGAGCAAGTACGCGTTATCGTTTTAGCGGCTGTAGGCAAAGCGTTCTGTGCGGGTGCCGATTTGAATTGGATGCGCGCCATGGCGGATTATAGCTATGAGGAAAATCTAGCGGATGCGGACAAATTGGCACAAATGCTCAAGACCATTTATGAGTGCCCAAAAGCAACGATAGCGGCGGTACAAGGGGATGTTTATGCAGGCGGCATGGGTTTGGTTGCTGTCTGTGATGTAGCTATCGCTGTAAGAATTGCCAATTTTTGTCTTAGCGAAGTGCGTCTGGGCTTAGCACCAGCAACCATTAGCCCTTATGTGATTAGAGCTTTAGGTGCCAGAGCCTCACAGCGTTATTTTCTCAGTGCGGAAGTATTTGATAGCAAAAAAGCCCGTCAGCTTGGTTTTATCCATGAGCGCGTTAGTGAAGAATGGCTGGATGAAGCGGTTGCTGCGTTCTGCGTCAAAGTGGTTAAAAACAGCCCTGAGGCCGTCAAAACCTGCAAGCGCTTATTGCATGAAGTCGCGGGCGCACCGATTACCGATGAACTAATCGCCGATACGGTCAAAGGCATCGCTGATATTCGTTCATCAGAGCAGGGTAAGGAAGGGGTGCAAGCATTTTTACAGAAGCGCCAACCTGATTGGCTAGCAGCAGAGTAGCAATAAAGAATAGAAATAAAAAATATATGCGCTAAATTGCCAATGAATAACAGAATAAATTTAGCGTAAACGGTCATACGTGAATATCATCCTACCGTTTGATTATTTATCAACGATAAAACGACAAGATACAGGGATAGTTATGTTTTCTAAAATTTTGATCGCCAACCGTGGTGAAATCGCTTGCCGAGTTGCCGCCACTGCCAAGCGTTTGGGTGTAAGTACCGTTGCGGTTTATTCTGATGCTGACTGTGAGGCTAAGCATGTGGCTGTCTGTGATGAAGCCGTATATCTAGGTGGTTCGGCTCCTAAAGACAGCTACCTAAAAGGCGATGCTATCATTGCCATTGCCAAAGAGACTGGCGCACAAGCGATTCACCCAGGTTATGGATTTTTAAGTGAAAACGCAGATTTTGCTCAAGCTTGTCAAGATGCAGGTTTGGTCTTTATCGGGCCATCTGCGGACGCTATCCGTGCCATGGGCGGAAAATCTGAGTCCAAACGTTTGATGGAAGCGGCTGGCGTGCCACTAATACCCGGCTACCATGGTGAAAATCAAGATGCGCAATTTTTGCAGCAGCAAGCCGATAGCATTGGCTATCCTGTACTGATTAAAGCCAGTGCTGGTGGTGGTGGTAAAGGTATGCGTATCGTTGAGCAGTCCAGTGACTTTATTGATTTATTAGAATCTTGTCGCCGTGAAGCGATTACCAGTTTCGGTAACGATCAAGTATTGGTCGAAAAATACGCATTGAAACCTCGCCATATAGAAATCCAAGTATTCGGTGATACGCATGGTAATTATGTCCATCTGTTTGAGCGAGATTGCTCGGTACAGCGTCGCCATCAAAAAGTATTAGAAGAAGCGCCGGCACCGGGTGTTGATGCAGAGATGCGTGAAGCGATGGGAACAGCGGCAATCGAAGCCGCTCGTGCGGTCAATTATTTTGGCGCAGGTACGGTTGAGTTCATCGTTGAGCAGCGCGAAGGTTCGATGAACTTTTATTTTATGGAAATGAATACCCGTCTGCAAGTTGAGCATCCGGTCAGTGAAGCTATCTCTGGCGTCGACTTGGTCGAATGGCAGCTATTGGTCGCGGCAGGTTTGCCATTGCCGAAAAAACAGGACGAGCTGACTATCAACGGTCATGCGATTGAAGCACGTATTTGTGCTGAAAATCCTGATAATGGGTTTCTGCCAGCAACGGGCACTTTATTTACTTATCAAAAACCTGACCACAGTACCTTTGTCATTAATAAGAACAGCACTGATGTGCGTATCGATGACGGTGTACGCGAAGGCGATGTCATTAGCCCGTTTTATGACTCTATGATTGCAAAGCTTATCGTTCATGCACCTACTCGCGAGCAAGCATTAGCCAAGCTCGATCGTGCACTCGCTCAAACGCGCATCGTCGGTCTGCCAAATAACGTCGCATTTTTGCGCTATATTCTTAATACGGAATCGTTTAGCCAAGCCAATCTTGATACCGCGTTGATTGAACGTGAGCGTGAGCAGCTGTTTGATCAGCATCCGCTTGAATTATCGACGCTTACGGTTACTGCTATTGCGCAGCAGCTTGCTAGTGAAGCGAAAACGCAAGGGTCAGATCCGTTTAGCAAGCCTACGGGTTTCCGTGCCTTTAGCGATTATACGCGCTCGTTTAGCTTAGTTTATAATGAGCAATCTTATAATGCTCGTATTAGCAACTGGCGCAATGCAAATTGTTCAGATAACAAAAAGGGCAGCGATAACCTCAGTAGCTTTACGCTAGTTATTGGGAAAGAAGTTGCTAAGACTCAAGATAATAGCAACGCTAATGTAGCTGCCCAGACAGAAACTGTCTATGAAGCTCAAGTCAGCTATAGCAGTATTGACGCACACAATCATACTCTATGGTTAGATGGTGCTCGTATCAACGCCCAAAGCTGGACAAACCATGAGACCGTCTATGTCTTTACTGATAACGGGCGTGATGAAATCACCCTTGTTGATATCATGGCGCACGTCGGCGAAGAGAATGCGGCGGTCGGTAGCTTAAAGTCGCCAATGCCAGGGCAAGTCGTGGCCTTCAAAGTTGCCGTCGGTGATACGGTGAAAAAAGGCGAGCCATTGGCTGTCATTGAAGCGATGAAAATCGAACATACTATTACGGCACCGACAGATGGCGTGGTTGTAGAATTATTATTCGCCGCAGGTGACTTGGTTGCTGATGGTGGTGAGCTGCTGCGTATTGATAGCCAAGAGAATCAGTAAAAAGGACAATCTGTATGAGTATCTCGTACCCAAAACACGTCACCATCGTTGATGTTAGCCCACGTGATGGGCTACAAAATGAATCAATGACGGTACCGACTGCGGTTAAGCAAAGGCTTATCAACGATTTGATTGCCGCAGGGGTTAAAAAGCTTGAGGCTACTAGCTTTGTATCGCCTAAATGGGTACCGCAAATGGGCGACAATAGCACGCTGTTAGAGGCACTTGCAGCGACACGTCACAGTGATGTGAGCTATTCGGTGTTGGTGCCGAACATGCGTGGTTTTGAAAATGCTATCGTGCATCGTCCTGATGAGATTGTTATCTTTGGCTCAGCAAGCGAAACCTTTAGCCAAAAGAATATTAACTGTAGTATCGATGAAAGTATTGAGCGTTTCGCGCCCGTTGCCGCTGCGGCTAAAGCGCAAGGAATCAAGGTGCGCGGCGTTATCTCTTGTACTGTCGGCTGCCCTTATGAAGGCGAGATCGACCCAAGCCAAGTAGCTTACGTGACTAAGCGCTTGGTTGAGATTGGCTCAGAGCAGATTGGCATTGCTGATACCATTGGTGTTGGTACGCCGCTCAAAGTACAGCGTGCGTTACAGGCTACACTTGAATATGCTGATATCAGCATGTTATCGGGGCATTTCCATGATACCTATGGTCAAGCGCTCAGCAACACATTAGCGGCACTACAAATGGGCGTCAGTGAATTTGATACTTCAGTCGCTGGACTTGGCGGCTGTCCGTATGCCAAAGGCGCAACGGGCAATGTCGCCACCGAAGACGTCGTCTATATGCTGCATGGTATGGGTATCAGTACTGGCATTGATTTGGATAAATTGGTCGTGGCTGGTGAGCGTATCAGTGAGTTTTTAGGTCGTCCTAATGGCTCAAACGTGGCACGTGCTTTAATTAACAAACATCAGTCTTAACTAATTTCATTAAGAATATAGTTAGTCATAAGCTAAATGAATAGATAGATAGGTTTATGGCTGGGACAAATTTTTTGAAGCCTCTGGAGTGACGAAGTCGCACAGCAAGCGAGGAAAATTTGTCCCAGCTATATCATCTATTTTTAAATTGACACAGCGCTAGTAAAAAATTAAACATCAAAATACAAGGAATGGTTATGAGTTTACCTGGATTGAATTTTCAGCTTGGCGAAGATATCGATGCCTTACGTGATATGGTACAACAGTTTGCGGCTAATGAAATAGCCCCACGTGCTGCTGAGATTGACAGTAGCGATGAGTTCCCAATGGATTTGTGGCAAAAGATGGGTGATATTGGTCTACATGGCATCACCGTTCCTGAAGAGTATGGTGGCTCTGACATGGGTTATGTCGCGCATATGGTCGCGATGGAAGAGATTAGCCGTGCTTCTGCCTCTGTGGCACTTAGCTATGGTGCACATTCTAATCTGTGTATCAATCAGCTCAAACGTAACGGCAGTGAAGCACAAAAACAAAAATATCTGCCAAAACTCATCAGTGGTGAATTCATAGGCGCACTAGCCATGAGTGAAACCGGTGCAGGCTCAGATGTGGTCAGCATGAAGCTAAAAGCCGAAGAAAAAGACGGTCATTATGTGCTAAATGGTAGCAAAATGTGGATTACCAATGGTCCTGATGCTGATGTGATGGTGGTTTATGCCAAAACCAATCCTGAGCTGGGTGCTAAAGGCATGACGGCTTTTATCGTTGAAAAAGGCATGGAAGGCTTTGGTACGGCACAGAAGCTCGACAAACTAGGTATGCGCGGTAGTCATACTGGTGAAATGACCTTTAATAATGTTGAAGTACCTAAAGAGAATATCTTAGGCGGCTTAAACGAAGGCGTTAAAGTTTTAATGAGCGGTCTTGATTATGAGCGCGCGGTATTAGCCGCAGGTCCTATTGGCATCATGCAGGCGGTGATGGATAACGTCGTCCCTTATATCCATGACCGTAAGCAGTTCGGTCAAGCCATCGGTGAGTTTCAGTTAATCCAAGGTAAAGTTGCTGATATGTATACCATCTTGCAAGCAGGGCGCAGCTTCTTATATACCGTTGGTAAAAATCTCGATATGCTAGATCAACGCGGTGCCGGTCATAGCCGTGAAGTGCGTAAAGACTGCGCCAGTGTGATTTTATGGTGTGCCGAAAAAGCCACTTGGATGGCAGGTGAGGGCATTCAAATCTTTGGTGGTAATGGCTATACCAACGAGTATCCACTCGGTCGTTACTGGCGCGATGCCAAGCTTTATGAGATTGGCGCGGGTACCAGTGAGATTCGCCGTATGCTAGTCGGTCGTGAATTGTTTAACGAGACTAAGTAAGAATTATTGAGTGTTCATTAGATATTAAGTTCAAAATAAAATGGATACATTAATATCCTCGTGCTAATGAGCTAAATTTTTCTTGCGTGCTGTTCGCAGGCGTGACAGAGTCTGCGAATAGCTCATCCCTTTAGCACTCTATATTGGTCTCAAATCAAATAGACATAAAAAAGCAGGACGTTTTAAGCGTCCTGCTTTTTTAATTTCTAGCTTATAAAATTTTTTCAGTTATCATGCCTGTTTACTATGATCAAAATAGCGCGCAAGACCATTTAATAATAAATCGTCACGCAGGCGCACTGGGCGGTTGACGTGTTGGGCGATAATAGCTGCATCACCGCCAGTCATGATCACTTCAAAGTTGGGATGACGTGTGCTAATCTCGTTAATAGCACCAACGATGGACAATAATATCCCACGATGGACCGCATCTTGCGTGGTGGTGCCCTGACTGACGCTATCAAAAGTACCGTTAGAGATGGTGATTTGCTTGGTACCAGAAAATAGCGACTCGCGCTGAAGATAAATACTAGGGAAAATATAACCGCCTAAATGCTCAGCATGGTCAATCAAATCAATGGTCACCGCCGTACCACAACCTATCACACATTGACGTTTGGTTCTATCCACTGCGCCGAGCATTTGTAGCCAGCGATCACAGCCGAGCTGCTCATCATTATAAGTGCTTTTCATCAGCGGATAATTGGCATCGACGTGGACAAATTCAAACGGGATATTAAGGCGACTGAGCGTTTCTGAAACTTTGACATTAAGATCATCGCCGAGCACCGATGAGATACCGATAAAGTCAGGGGCATAACGCTCAAAGCGGTCGGTCAAACCCATGAGTAATTCGGCAGGTGCTTGCAAATGTTGCTTGGCATCATGTGAGACTATCTGTCCGATATCATCAGTCAGCCAGTATTTAAGGCGGGTGTTGCCGAGATCAAGCCAGAGCATAAAATTCCCTTTAGATAGAGCGCATTCAGTAAATGCTTTAAGCGTTATCAATAACGTCGATGCGTCCGGTAAAAAGCGCAGAAATATTACCGTTATCTTGGCGTAATTGCAAACATCCATGTGTATCAATACCGCAAGCATAGCCAGTGAGGATCTCTGTTTGACCGTTGTGCTCTTGGCTAATACGTAAGCGCCATCCTGCTAGTGCATCCATTGAGTCAAATTGCTGCAAAAAGCTGTCTAAATTATAGGTTTGACCAGTTGGTTTTTCTAACCCTAAATGCTCAAAGCGTGTCATTGCTGCCATTAATGCTTTGCTCATTTGTTGATAAAGCTCTCGTATACTTGGCAGCGTACTTGCTGGTTTATCTGGCGCTAGCAGCTGCTCGATATCTTGTAAGCTAATGGCTTGATAGCTCATACCTTCGCAGGTTTGGGCAGTAAGCTTGGGAGTTGCTTGTACATTAAGACCAACTCCCATCACCACGCCGACCAATTTGCCCGCTTGGGTAACTGGCTCAATTAATATACCAGCCAGTTTGCTAAATTGAATAATTTTCGTGCTTGATACGGCTTCATCCGTTACAGAGAAAGATTGATAAAAACCCAAATCATTCGCCCATTTTACCCCTATAGGTGTTAAACCTTGGTTAGCTAGTTGTGCATTTAATGTTTGAATAACAGGCATTTTTGCCAGCTCAATACCGATTATTAACGATAATAAACCGCTAATCGGCATATGTACTGGATAGTATAACGATAGATAAACATTGCCACGTGGTGATTGCCATGAACGCCCATGTTGTCCACGACCTGCGCTTTGGGTTTCGGCAGTCAGTAAATGCATTTCATGGGCATTGAGCGTGCCATCCTGTACCGCTATGATAAGCTCGCTGTTGGTCGAGATGCTGCTAAATAGGTGCCGATGGTTAAGCTCTGGCAAATGAGTAAGCAGGTGAGACTTAGAGTCGCAGTCAGATAAAGAGTCGAGTGGCAGCATACGTTTTTTCGCTTTGGTTAATAGAGCAAAGGTGATAAATGTGGCAAGAGAATTTTTTGATATACTGAGCGATGGTCACAAATATTCAATACAGAGTAGATAGGATAAAGGTCAGTATACGATTTGGCAAATGCAATTAAGCGTATGATAAGTAAGTGCTGAAAAGATAAAGTAATCTAGTAAAAAGAAGCAGGATAAAAGGCTAATTCGATGATGTTATATGTATGGTTTGTGATTGCAGGGGCGTTTGCTGGCGTCAGCGCCGGCTTGTTTGGCGTCGGTGGCGGTATGATTATCGTACCAGCATTGGTCTGGATTTTTGCGGCTTATAATTTTCCTCCTGAAGTAATCACGCATTTAGCTATTGGTACCTCACTTGCAACTATTGTTGTAACCTCAATCAGCTCAATGACAGCCCACAATAAGCGCGGCGGTGTACGATGGGAAGTATGGCGCAAGATGGCGTTGGGCTTGGTCATCGGCAGTCTGGTTGGGGCAGGCATTGCCGATATGATTGACGGTAAGGTATTGCAAGCGATTATCGGTGTCGGTGCTTTATTGGTCGCTTTAAAGATGTTCTTCTTCTCCAATAAAGAGCAGTTGGGCAAACCATTACCGTCGGTTGGTGTGCAGTTTGGCGCGGGTACGGGCATTGGTATGGCGTCCTCTATTTTTGGGATTGGCGGCGGTAGCTTGACCGTGCCATTTTTAAACTGGGCAGGGCTACCGATGAAGCAATCGGTCGGTACGTCTGCCGCTTGTGGTTTACCTATTGCATTGGCTGGCGCAGCAGGGTTTGCGTGGTTTGGTCAAGATGTGGTTAATCTGCCCGAAGGTACGATAGGCTTTGTCCATATCACAGGATTCTTATGTATTTCCGTTGCTAGCTTTGCGATGGCAAAGGTCGGTGCCAAACTTGCCCATGTATTACCTGCGCTCACGCTTAAGCGTGCCTTTGGCATATTATTGTTATTTGCGGGTGGACAGTTATTGTTAAGTGGGATCGGGGTAATTTAGGTTTTACTTCCTATCAATCGCATCTAGCCCTAAACGCATCCACTTTCTTGCTAGCTCATCATGGTCGCTGAGCATACTCCATAGCGCATCTTCACTAAATATAGAGTGCTCTTTACCCGAATGCTCAATGGGCAGATCCGCTTCACGATCCGCCATCCATTGTGGATTAAGATAGTAATCTTTTAACTCGTTTAGCAATGCTTCAGCTTGCAAAAACTGCTGTTGCGCTTTGAGCTGCTGGCGGTATAGTTCGCACCATTGCTCATATTTTTGCTGCAATTCTTGCGGATTATAGTTAGTCATTTTAATTCTCTTGATTTTTAGTGTTTAAATTAATGATATTGACTTTAAGCCATATTATAGCGTCCCTCATAAACCCTAAAAATTTAGCACAATTTGAGGTAGAATAGCCGCCTGTTTTCGCCATATTTACTGATTATTCATGCGTCTAAAATCTCTCAAGCTGGCAGGCTTTAAATCCTTTGCCAATCCTACCACTTTTACCTTCCGCCATGGCATCACCGCCATTGTCGGGCCAAATGGCTGCGGCAAATCCAACGTCATCGATGCCATTCGCTGGGTGCTGGGTGAGACCTCTGCCAAGCAATTACGCGGCGGGGCGATGAGTGACGTTATCTTTGCTGGTACGCAAGATAAAGCCGCCAAAAGTGCCGCCAGCGTTGAGCTGACTTTTGAGCATACGCAAGACGAGCAGACGGGTATTCGCCATGAGTTTAATTTATATCAAGAGTTATCCGTTCGCCGTCAGGTAAATTTGGAAGGGCGCTCAGATTATTTTATCAATGGCACGCGCTGCCGTCGTCGTGATGTGGTCGATGTATTCTTGGGTACGGGTCTTGGCGCGCGCAGTTATGCTGTCATCGAGCAGGGTATGATTGGGCGTATTGTTGAATCTAGCCCACTGCAGCTACGTGAATTTATCGAAGAGGCGGCAGGGGTTTCGCGCTATCAAGCCCGCCGTGAAGAAACGCAAAAGAAGTTAGAAAAAACTAAAGACAATTTGGCACGTCTGCACGATATGCAAAGCGAGCTGGTCAGCCAACAAAAGCGCTTGTCTAAGCAAGCCGCCAGTGCTGAGCGTTATGAAGAGCTGGCGTTAACGCTTGCTGATATTAAACAACAACTTGCCACTCAACAATTATATCAAGCCAAACATAATCAGCAGCAGCAGAAAATCGCTCATGAGCGTAGTGCCACTGAGGTTGCAACCTTACAAGCCGACTATGAGACTCTAAAAGCCAAACAAGATAAGCTTGCGGCATATATCAATCAGGAGCAATGGCTCAAAGACGATGCCCAAAGCAACCATTATCAACAGCAGCTAAGCTACCAACAAGCAGAGCACCAGCTCAGTGATGCAAAGTCACAGCTGACCACCATTGAGCAGCAACTTGCCAGTTTAGAGCAGCAGCGTCAGCAAGCAGTCGATGAGATTGAGCGCTTAAAATCTGATGAAGCTGAGCAGCAGAAGGTGCTAGAATTATTGCGTCCGAAGCTTATTGAATTAACGCATAAACGTGACACGCATAAACGCAACGAGCAACCGTTGCAGCGCGCCTACCATGACGCGCAAAATCAGCTGTCACGCCTGCAAGATACTGCGCGTACTCTTGAGCAGCAGCAAGCGATTAATAGCCAAGCGCAAAAACGGCAGCAGCAAAATCATGATAAATGGCAGCGCCGCCAACAAAATTGGCAAAATCTCTGGCAGCAATTACAACAGTCTGTATCTTTAAATAATAGTGCTGACGAGCAAGAGCCGGCTGAGGCGAACAATTTACAGCACACATTAGATACGCAAGTGACTGAGCTAAATAAACAGCTGCAACAGATTGAGCGTCAACAAGATAGCGTTGATGAACGTCTGTCAGAGCTACAACCGCAAGCGCATGATTTACAGCAGCGTTTAAACATGCAGCAGCGCGAGTTAAGTGAATTTGAAAAACGTCATGCCATATTGGCAAGTGAGTACGATACTTTACATCAAATATTACATCCTAAACCTATTCCAAAATCGCAACCGCTTGTTCATGCAAAAACTGCCGATGTTAAAGGTGATTTAGAAAGCGAAATAGTCAGCGACTATAACCAATTGACCATTATCACCTTGCGCGAGCAGATTGAGCTAAGCGAGAAAGGCAAACAACATGCGCAATTACTCGATAGCGTATTGGCGTTGTGGTTGGATAGTCATGTATTGGTTTGCAATCAAACCATGCAGCCAAGCATTGATAACGCGAGCGATGATTCTGAGAAACCACACAGCTTATGGCAAGCGCTTAAGCAGGACTTAACAGCTTTATTTACTTATCGGACTGCGCAAAATGCGCATAGTAGTACGAAAGAGAAGTTACTAGTAGAAACTAGTCACAGCTTATGGTTATCTACAAAGCAAAATGAGGCAAATACAAAACCATTTATCAGTAAATTGCCAGATACTCTAAGTGATAAAGTACTACCTCTATCAGAGCTGATTAGCGCGCCGAACTTAGCGCTTTGGCAGCAATGCTATTTATATATTGCGCAACCTGAGACAAATAATCAGCAGACTCTTGATACTCTCACTGATATTTTAAAAGTATTGCCATCATCAGCCATTTTGCTAACGTCTGATGGCTGGCTCATTAGTCGTCAGGGGACGATTAATCTAAGCAGGTTTGCTGGCGCGCAAAATGGTCAAAACGATAGCAATAGTCAATTTTTAACTCAGCGTTTACAGCAGCGCAGCCGTCTGCAAGTGTTAGAAGAGTTGCTTGATGAATTTGAAGCCAAAATCCAAAATCAGCAAAAGGCTATTGCTAATAACCAGCGTAACTATGATGCACTAACGGTTAGCTTAGAAGAAACCCGTGCGCAAGCTGAGCAATTGACCCGTGACCAGTATAAGTATCAGCAGCAGCTCACTACTCAACGCGCTAATGCTGAGCGTCTACAAGCGGACAGCCAACGCTTAAGCGCTGATAAAATATCCCTTGAGCAAGAGCAACAAGAGCTAGAGCAAGAGCAACAAACGCTTAATAATGAGCTACAGAACATCCAAAGCGAAATAGCGGCGCTAACGCCACAAATCACCGATGCTCGAGCGACAACGCAGCAATTACAAGCTGAGCGCAGTGAGTTAAGTCGCACCCGTCAGGCAGACGATGATGATTGGCAAGCATTGCAGCTGCGTATCCAGCAGAGCGAGATACGTGTAGAACATAGTGCTAGCAGCCTTGGGCGTGTGACCGAGCAACACGATAAGTCACTGCAAAGCGAGAAAATTTTACAGACAAATTATGAACAGCAGCAAAGTAAGCTGCCAGCATTGCAAGCAGCATTGCAAACAGTGCAAAAGGCGCGCGATGAGCAGCAAGCATTATTAACAGGGCGCGAGACAGCATTAACGGCACTTAAGCAAGAGTATAATCAGCAGCAGGTCGAGCTAGATACCCTGCAACATAAATTGCAAACTCAACAAAGTGAGCTTGCTCGCCTCGCCACTGAGCTGGCACTAAGCGCGGCGAGGTTAGAGGATGCTAGCAGCCATACGCAAGAAGCGCTAGATGCGTACTCTAATGCGAGTCATAAATATAAAGCGCAGTCGGATATATCTCAGCAGCCACAGCATCAGCAACAAGTGATGAGTGTCTCAAACTTATTGGCAGATTTTATCGCTCATGATCGCCGTGTGCGTCCAGACAAAATTGCTGAGCTTGAGACTGAGCGTAACAAGCTTGAGCAGCAATTAAGCAAAATTGGCGCAGTTAATCTCGCCGCGGTGGCAGAATTAGCTGAGGTTAATGAACGTTTAGAGCCACTGGCGCAGCAGACCGCAGATATTGCTGCCAGTATGCAGACATTGACTGAAGCAATTGCCTCGATTGATGAAACGACCAAGACATTATTTATGCAGACACTTGATGCGGTCAATAATGAGCTTGCTAACTTATTTGCCAAAGTCTTTGGCGGCGGGCAAGCAAGCTTAACCCTAAATACTGAGGATATGTCTGCTAATGCGCCAAAATCAGAACAGTGGCGGGCGGGGCTGACTTTGATGGCACAGCCGAAAGGTAAGCGTAATAGTCGATTAGCCGTACTCTCAGGCGGTGAAAAAACCCTGACCGCGCTGAGCTTAATTTTTGCGATATTTAAGCAGCATCCTGCACCATTTTGTGTGCTTGATGAGGTTGATGCGCCGCTTGATGATGCCAACGTCGCTCGTTTTACCAGTCTCATTCATGAATTAGCAGACGATTTGCAGTTTATCTTTATTAGCCATAATAAATTAACCATGCAAATTGCTGATGAATTAAAAGGTGTTACCATGCCAAGCGCAGGGATTTCTACCTTGGTCAGCGTATCGCTCGATGAAGCAGCACTTTATATTGCTGAATAGCAAAAATAGTGATAACTGACAGCGATTGTCAGTGGTATAGTTAGGGGTCAGGGCAGAAGGTCACGCAAGTGTGTCAGCCTCACGGTAAACGATGACTATATGGTGACGATGTTAATTAGCCATGCTAGACTATTGCCATTTATTCCCTCTTATGTATTCTCTTTTGTCGTAGATTAGGATTATTTCTCATGACCGCTATTCAGTTTATATTGATCGCCATTGCTGCATTGATTGTGCTTGCTGGGCTAATTATGGTCATGCGTAGCTTTAAGCGTCGCAAAAATGCAGAAGCTGCCGCGGTCAATTATGATAAAAACGGTATTCCTATCATACCGCGTCATGAGCGCAATATCGTCGACCAGCCAGATTTAGACGACACGATCGCTGGCGAAACCAGTATCACGCCTGACCGCAGTTATCTGAATGCAGTCGTTGAAGATGCACCTTTGAGTCAAGCGCGTCAGCAAGACGATGTACAGTTGATGTCTGGATACGATAATGTCAGTAGCGATGTAAACGATAGCTATAGCCAAGTAAATGATGAAGATTATGCGCGCTGGCAGGCGGAGCAGCATAACGATAATAGCGAATTTACCTCTGCTGCTGAGCAAATGAATATCGAACAAGAGCCTGATGCGTTTTCAAGCTTGGTATCGGCAACTGACAGCCTGATGCCATCTATTGATACGGCAGAAGAGCCAAGTTTCAATGATAATAGCCCGATACTTGATCAGCATTTATCAGAGCCGGTCGATGATACGCAAAATGCACCACTTATCAATGCCAAAGACAATATCAATATCACCATCTTGCCGCACCAATATCGTGACCGTCCAGCAGCGTTGATTCGCGGTCGTGATTTATTGGCATTGATCGATAAATATGGTCTGCGTTATGGCGCGATGAATATGTTCCATCGCTATGAGCAAAAAGACGGCACCGGTATGCTCTGGTTTAGCATGATGGGCATCACCGATAGTGGTATCGCGCCTTTTGATCCGCATAGCGTGGCGACCAATAACTATAACGGTGTGGTAGTTTTCTTATCGTTGCCGCATCCGCAAGCGCTGCGCAGTTTCGATAGTATGATGAGTATTGCTTATATGATGGCAAGCGATTTGGACGCTGTGATGCTAGATGAAGAGAACGACCCAATCACGCCTGAATACAAGCAACAGCTACGCAACCAAGTCCGCGATTATGAAGGTTGATCGCTACCAAAGTTGATTAAAATCGATAAATAGTATCAGTACTAAAAAAGGCAAATAGCGATAACGTTGTTTGCCTTTTTACTTTTCCTAGCCATTCATTTTCATTAAAAGTTTATCCGAGTATCTTGCAAACTTGTTATCATATCGACATCTTGAATTGCAAAAAAAAGACGCCGACTATGACTGACCCTATCGCACCGCTTACCTCTAAAGACATCAATACTGCAAAATCTGCAGCAAACGAAGATGCTATCGTGGCTCAAATGCGCACGTTTATTGATGCCCTCAAGCAGCACAATTATGCCTATTATGTGCTCGACAATCCCATCTTAGAAGACAGCGAATACGATCAGTTGCGTCGCTCTTTATTGGAGCTTGAAGAACAATATCCCGATTTGGTACAGCCAGACAGCCCAATCAATCAAGTCGGCGATATGCCGCTATCGGCATTTACGCAAGTGACCCACGATATCCCTATGCTATCGCTTGGTAACGTTTTTGAATATGATGATTTGCGTGATTTTATGCGCCGCGTT
Organism: Psychrobacter sp. LFX-11D; assembly: GCF_904846475.1. NCBI lineage: Bacteria > Pseudomonadati > Pseudomonadota > Gammaproteobacteria > Moraxellales > Moraxellaceae > Psychrobacter > Psychrobacter sp. LFX-11D. The sequence continues at coordinate 257,048 of NZ_CAJHAV010000002.1, read as the reverse complement.
AATGACCGCTTAAGCGTCGCTCAGCAAAGCCCAGAGTATGAGATGGAGCTAAAGCTGGATGGTTTGGCGGTATCGCTCAAATATGCTTATGGTAAGTTTGTCCAAGCGGTGACACGCGGTGATGGACAAACGGGCGAGGATATTACCCAAAACGCCAAAACTATCCGTAACTTGCCGCTTTGGCTTGCTGATGCCATTGATATTCCGCTGTTAGAAGTGCGCGGTGAAGTGCTCATGCCCAAGGCGGGATTTGAGCGCCTCAATCGCTTAGCAGCCGAAAAAGAAGAAAAGACTTTTGCCAATCCACGCAATGCTGCTGCTGGGAGTTTACGTCAGCTTGACCCAAGTATAGCCGCCAGCCGTCCGCTCGCATTTTACTGTTATTCAGTCAATCAAGGGTTACCTGAGCATATCAAAACCCAATCAGCAGCGCTTGCTTGGCTAAAAACCATTGGCTTTACCGTCAGTGCAGTTGAGGTGGCACAAAATCCACGCGAGGCTCAAGTTTATTATGAATCGGTAAAGGAGACACGTGGCGAGCTGCCGTTTGAGATTGATGGCATGGTCATCAAGGTCAATAGCTTGGCGTTGCAGCAGCAGCTTGGCTTTCTATCGCGTGAGCCGCGCTGGGCAACTGCTTATAAATTTCCTGCCGAAACTGTCATGACACGCTTGCATGCTATCGAGTGGCAAGTCGGACGCACTGGCGCGATTACACCCGTCGGTAAGCTCGAACCTGTTAAAGTCGGCGGCGTCACGGTCAGCAATGTCACGCTGCATAACTTTGGTGAGATTCAGCGCTTAGATGTGCGTGCAGGCGATATGGTGAGCGTCCACCGTGCAGGGGATGTGATACCTAAAGTGACCCGTGTTTGGACAGATCAACGTCCAGAAAACTCTGAACCGGTACAGCTACCGTCGACCTGCCCAGTATGCGACTCGCCTGTGGTGCTGCCCAAAGATGAAGCGTTGGCGCGTTGCACTGGTGGGCTATATTGTCCCGCGCAGCAGGTCGAGGCGCTCATTCACTTTGTCTCGCGTCGGGCGATGGATATCGATGGCTTAGGCGCAAGTTGGCTGATTAGCTTTTTTGAGCACGGCTTGGTGAAGACCGTTGCCGATATCTATCAGTTGCACAATCATCAAGAGGAGCTGATTACGCTTGAGAAACTGGGCAAAAAATCTGTTCAAAATATCCTCAGCGCTATCGAAGCCAGTAAGCAGACGACATTGGCGCGCTTTATCTATGCGCTGGGTATTCGCGGTGTCGGTGAGACGACAGCACAGAATTTGGCGCAGCAATTTGGCGACTTAGATAGCCTAATGGCTGCTGATATCGAAAAGCTACTGCAAACGCCTGACGTCGGTGCGATCACCGCTGAACTTGCTTATAAATTCTTCCGCGCACCACATAATATCGAAGTCATCACGGCATTGCGAGAAGCTGGCGTGCATTGGGATAAGGTCGAGCAGGTAGCGTCAGAAGGATTGCCGCTCGATGGTCAAACATGGGTGATTACTGGCGCGCTCGATAGCATGGCTCGCGATGAAGCCAAAGCCAAGCTACAAGCGCTCGGTGCCAAAGTATCAGGTAGCATCTCGGCAAAAACGACTGCACTGCTGGCAGGTGATAAAGCTGGATCGAAGATGGCGAAAGCTGAAAAACTGGGCGTTAAAGTAGTGGGTGAGGAAGAGTTTTTGTCGTTGGTTGGGGAGTGAAAAAAATGAGCATGGATAGCTACGAAAATTTAGATGAAGTGACTCGGAAGCAGATTGAGGAGTTGCAAAAGGTTACACGTAAAAGTGATAGTGACGAGCAATTTTCACTTGCTCAGAGAAAGCTGGCTGAAATATTCTATAAGCATGGATTGCTTGATGAAGCTGTTAGAGTCAGTAAATTAATTAAGCCTCAGGACAATAGAGAACATTATAAAAAAGCACAATATAATATTGCTGCTGTTTATGAAGAACAAGACAAAACTGAAGAAGCTCTAAAGATATGGTCGGAAATAGAAGCAGACTCTTCAGAGATATATTCTAGAGCACAATATAATATTGGTGCTATAAAAAGTGATTTATATGAATTTGGGGAAGCAAAAAAAGCTTGGAATAAGGTAAAGAGGAATGGTAGCCCAGAAGCATATGCTAAAGCACAATCCAATTTAGCTTCTCAACTCTTTAAAGAGGGTAACGAGGACGATGCTATTCGAGCATGGAGTAATGTAGAAAAAGATGATTACCCTGAGGCATACACATTTGCACAGTATAATATTGGCGTTGGTCTAAATCGTAAAGGGCATACTAAAGATGCTTTAGATATATGGGGGAAGATAGAAGCTGAACAATCCTTAGACGCATTCAATAGTGCTCAATACAATATTTGCACAGTATCGTTGGAAAATACGCAGTATCAAGATATTAATAGAGCTGAGAATGCACTTAAAAAAATCGTAAACGGATATCAATATGAAAAGCGATGTCTAGAAAAAATCTGTAGATTGCTTAAGACTTCCTCTACTGATATTGGAAAATATTTATTACTACTATTCACTCATACTACTGAGATTATTGAAATACTCAAAGTGGATTTTAGCCATAGAGTAACTGACAATAAGCCTGTAGAACGTAAACTAGCTCACTATACTGGTACAGATACAACAAATAAATTACTAGATATAGAAAAAGGAAAAGAACAACCAAGCTCATTCCGTCTTAACACTATAAATAACGTAAATGATCCTAGTGAAGGCAAACTGCTTTTGAATTATCTAAAAGGGATCAAAGAGGGATTATCATATAATTCTCAATTTGATGAAGATTTACATGCTTTTATTAGTTGTTTTACCTTTAATCACGATAGTCTTAACCAGTTCAGGCTATACGGTAAACAAGATAATAAGGAAGCCTCCGGAATTAGCTTGGTGTTTAATAAAGGCTTTTTTCAAAAACATAATTCTACTGTAGGATTGTCTTACGTAGCATTTGAAGACAATACAAAGGAAATCAGTACAACTTCTGTTCAAAAGAATGTTGATGATGAATCTGGTGAAAATAATATACAAGCTATAAGCAAAATAAAAAAGCAGCCAGTAGTGAGATGTGTTTATCTTGATCCTACTTCTGATTACATTCATTTAGCTCAGCGCAATCGACTAACGTTTTTTCGAGAATTTAATGATGAAATTGTGCAATTAGGAAGTGAACAGATAAGTAAAGCTAAACACGAGTGGAAGGAATATCAGAGCTTTATTGATAAAAAGACGGAAGATTTCAGAAGGGCTTTTATAGACCTTAAAAGTGCTTATAAAGCTATTGCAGAAGAATTAACTAAGATTGAGGAAAAAAATCCAAGTTTATCAGGCAAAATAAAAATTTTATTAAATGAAATTCTTTTACCTCTAAAATATCTTATCAAACATTCAGCATTTCAAGAAGAACAAGAGTGTCGTATGGTTTATATGACTTCACTTGATGATAAAAAAGTAAAGATGGAGTTTGGTAGGTTTCTATACGTTGAATATGAATCAGAAGTAAAGTCACATCTTGATAAAATCTATATTGCCCCAGCAGCTACTCAATATCAGCCTTATCTAGCTAAGCTACTTTGCGATACAAATGTAAAGATTGAACTTTCCAACAATCCATATCGTCAGACTTAATATTTTTGAGTAGCGTGTGTCATATGAACTAAAACACACGCTATTAACTTCTACTCCGCCACCTCTCCATGCCCTTTTACATCACCTTCTTTACCATCTGGCTGTATCACGATAGGCAATACCAACCCTTTTGCAAATTCCCCAGCCAACACATAATCATAGCTGCTGGCAGCGACATCGGGCGTAGTATGAATAATTAGCTTCATGTCTTTATTATCAGTCAGCTCATGTGAGACATAGCTTTCACTGAGCTGATCCAAGGCTTTTGATAGCGCTTCGTTACTTGCCATGCTTATCGTCAGATTATGCTGAGCCGTAGCGTTATCGACTTTGAAATACTCTGCATAATCGCGGACATTTTGGCTATCAAGCGCAAACGGATATTGATAGTTAGCAAGATCGGCTGGCTTTTCGCCGCTATTCATGACTGACCAATCTATCGTATTTGCTACCGCTGAATCCGTCGTCGATACCGATGTATCCGTTTTTTTAGCCATAGTATCCGCATTATTATCGCAGCCTGAAAGCGCCCACATACTGGCAGTCGTAATGATGAGCATAGTTATAAGACGCTTTGGCATCGAGGTATCCTCTTTATGATAAGTCATGAGATGTTTTGATAGAGGCGCTATTTTGACAGCTTTCTATGCGCTTCTCTAGCGAAATGCAAAAAAGGATTCTTTTCACTCTAGCGATTTCTTATTCTAGCAAGTCAGATAAGAAGACGAGTTTTCTATAAACCGTTTAACAGAGGAGGCACAAAAAAACAGCCATCTTTCGATGACTGTTTATAGTAATGCTCAGTCTAATAATTATACATTTATCATTATAAATGAATGATTAAACCGAAATAACTATCTACCTACTTGGCAGTTTACTTGGTATTCTTTACCATTTGCCCATTTCATAGCGAAGATACCTTTGTCGCCTTTCATATGCCATGCATAGGTGGCTTCTGGGTTTGAGTCGTTGACATAGCTTGCGACATCACCTTGTACAATACTGTTTAAGATAAGCGGTTGCTCTGCCCATTTCACTTTAGGCAAGGTGGCGTTTAGCATGGTTTGTTTTTTATTGATAGACTGTTTCGCCATGATAGTACTATTATCAGTGCAAGTATAAGGGGCTGGTGCCATACGATCATAAGCGACATCGGTCACGCTTTCTGAAGCAGGGGTATTTGCTGTCGTAGGAGCGGTAGTGGCACAAGCGCTTAGTAAGGCAAGCGCAGGTAGAGCGGTTGCCAGTTTGGTTAGGGTATTCATAGTCTTCTCCAAAAGTATAAAAGTCATCGTGTATTTGTTATTAACTATGCGTTAAGCATATGTCGCATATAGTAACGAAAACGCTTCTTAAAAAATGTTAGAAATTGTTTTTTACGTGTTCACTTGGTTACTTAAACACTGTTTACTGTAACGATTGATTTAAGGGTGCTTAATGAATTTCTGATTTGCTTATTTTCAGCAAGCAGCATAATCAACTTCAAGATCAAATAAAAAAGCGCCTATCAACGTGTGGCTGATAGGCGCTTATCTAATTAGGTATTAGCCAATAGATATTATTGATCCACTGTATGACAGCAGATTAATAATGATTTGATTACTTGGTTTTACGCGGTGGTAGACCCGTATGCTGAGTTTGGAAGTTGCCTTTACTCACATTCTTTTTGCCGCCAGTGTTTTTGCCCGCAGTACCTTTATTTGACCAGCTGTCAGCTGATTTATTACTACGTTTCACCGAGTCATTACCCAGACGGCTGTTTTTCTTACGCGCTGATTGATAGCTGTCTTGCACCGCATCACGACCTTCTAAGCTTGCATTAAATGGCGGGATTAAGCAGCCGCGATTTTTACCAATCAAATCACCGCGCCCCATATCTTGCAGGGCTTTACGCAGCATTACCCAGTTTTTTGGATCATGATAGCGTAAGAAAGCTTTGTGCAATTTGCGCTGCTTACCTGATTTGACGATATCCATATCACCTTCGTCACGGCTGATTTTATGCAGTGGGTCTTTATGGGTATGATACATGGTGGTCGCAGTCGCCATTGGGCTTGGGTAAAACGCTTGTACTTGGTCAGCGCGGTAGCCATTGCCTTTTAACCATAGCGCAAGATTCATCATATCTTCATCTTTGGTACCCGGATGGGCGGCGATAAAGTAAGGAATCAAATACTGCTCTTTGCCCGCTTCTTGGCTGTATTGCTCAAACATGGCTTTAAATTTGTCATAATTACCCATACCCGGTTTCATCATTTTTGATAAAACGTTTTCTTCTGAATGCTCAGGGGCAATTTTGAGATAACCACCGACATGATGGCTGACCAATTCTTTGACATATTCAGGATCTTTAATCGCCAAATCATAACGTAGACCAGAGGCAATAAGGATTTTCTTTACGCCTTTGATATCGCGCGCTTTACGATACAACTGTGTCAAATTACTGTGATCGGTAATCAGATTTTCACAAATATCAGGATAAACGCAAGACGGTTTACGGCAATTTTTCTCAATAGTTTCGTCTTTACAGTTTAGACGATACATATTGGCAGTTGGACCACCAAGATCAGAGATAACGCCCGTAAAGTTCGGCGCAGTATCACGAATCGCTTCGACTTCACGTAGGATAGATTCTTCTGAGCGATTTTGGATAATGCGTCCTTCGTGCTCGGTGATAGAGCAAAAAGTACAACCGCCAAAACACCCACGCATAATGTTGACCGAAAACTTAATCATGTCATAAGCAGGGATACGCGCATCGCCATAACTTGGATGCGGCAGGCGAGCGTATGGCAAGTCAAACACGTAATCCATCTCTTCCGTCGATAAAGGAATCGGTGGCGGATTGAGCCACACATCGATAGAGGTATGTGAGTTACCGGCGCCACTGCTATGACGCTGTACCAATGCGCGTGCATTACCCGGATTGGTCTCAAGATGCAAGATACGGCTAGCATGAGCATAAAGCACAGGGTCAGATTTGACATGCTCATAATCAGGCAGACGAATGACGGTTTTCTCACGCGGTGGCATTTTAATTTTATGCTTACGTGCTGTCATCGGTTTAGTAAAGCCACGCATTTGTACGACTTGCGTCTCTTCATCGACTTGGTCAGTATTCAAGATTTTATTGGTCACTGGCTCAGATACAAATCCTGGATATTGCCCTGACATTCCTGACATTGATTGTCCAACAGGAGAGGCGCTAGGCTTATCTTGTTCGATTGAGCATTGGTCAAGATCTTCGGTCATCACATAAGGGTTGATGATCGGATCAACACGACCAACGGTATCGACATCATTACTGGCAACTTCGGTCATGCCTGCTTGCCAATGACGGCGCGTCGGCGTGAGCAAGTAAGCTGTACCGCGCAAATTGCTCATTTGCTCAAAGCTATAGCCTTTTGATAGACCATGTACCACATCGACGATGGCACGCTCAGCATTACCATACAATAAAACATCAGCACGGGCATCAAGCAAAATACTACGGCGTACTTTATCTGACCAATAATCATAATGCGCGATACGGCGTAGGCTGCCTTCGATGCCGCCTAAGATAATTGGCACATCAGGATAGGCTTCACGGCAGCGCTGACTATAGACGATAGCCGCGCGGTCAGGACGTTTGTCCGCGACGTTACCCGGCGAATAAGCGTCATCACTACGGATCTTACGATCAGCCGTATAACGGTTAATCATGCTGTCCATGTTGCCCGCCGTCACGCCATAAGCGTAGACAGGTTTGCCAAGTTCCATAAAGGCATCTTTACTTTTCCAATCTGGCTGAGCAATGATACCGACGCGGAAACCTTGTGATTCTAGTAAGCGCCCGATAATCGCCATACCAAAGCTTGGATGATCGACATAAGCATCGCCCGAGATAATGATGACGTCACAGGCATCCCAGCCAAGCTCATCCATCTCTTTGCGGCTCATCGGCAAATAAGGCGCAGGCTCGTAGCAGCTTGCCCAATGTTTGTCGTAGTCGTAAAGGGGTTTGGTGCCTTGTTTAAAGGCGGTGCGGGCGATGGTATCGGCAGACATGGGATAACCTTAATCAGAAAATCAGAAAAAATGCATATATATAATAGCCATTATAGATAACGGTAGTTGATGGCTAATTTAAAGGCGCTCATTTTAACATGAATAACGTTCATGATGTAATAAACGTATTAGCGATAAGTTATTGATAGCGCAGAATAATCTATGGATAGCAATTAGGCAAAAAGCAGATATCAATCTAAATAAATCTTCGTACCACTCTTAGTAAAGTTCATCACAAACTGACTCTTAAAATTACGTACATTATTTTCGTAAGTGAGCAAATTGCGAGTGAACTGATGATAATCCTTCATATTTTTAGCACTCACCATAAGCATAAAGTCAGCATCGCCAGATACTTCATAGCAGCTCATCACTTGCGACTGGGCATTCATCAAACGCTCAAATCGATGCTGCATAGAGTTATTGGAGCGCTCCATCTCTACCATCACCACCGCCGTCAAGCTATAACCAACCTTATGAGGGTCTACTATAGCCACTTGCTTAGTAATCACCCCATTGTCTATCAGCGCTTGCACACGCCGTTGAGCCGTAGCGATAGACACATTGACGTGTTCTGCAAGGGTTTTTAAGGGCAATGTCGCATCATCTTGCATCAAATTCAAAATGGACTTGTCGGTATTGTCTATTGACTGATTCATAGGGTTTCGCTTTAAGGTAGAGACATTAACAGAGGATGATTACAATTCGCTTACTATAGAAGTATTATCACTATAAATCATAAAGTAATAAATTATTAGTAATATAGGTGACTATAAGATAAATATATTCATATTAAGATAAATATAGAGATTTTTTCACAATCACTAGCTATAAACTAAGCTTTATATATTAGAAAACGATAATAATCTCTATCAAATAGTGTTCTCACTGCTCATGCAAATAAAGGTGCTTTATGTCTACTTCAACCCCAACCAATACTGTAGCGTCGACTTTGTCACGTTTCCCGATGCCAGCAATGTGGACCAAAGGCAGCGTACAGCAGCGTACTTTAATGATGGGTGTAGCACTAGCAGTCTTATCCAACGTATTATTTGGCGTACTGTATGCTTATAGCAGTTTTTTAGCACCGTTATCAGGGACACAAGTTTTTATCTGGCGGATGCTAGCGATGTGGGCCGCACTGATAGGATATTTGCTTATTAGCGGGCGCTTAGGTTTGCATATGGATAAACTAAAAGCATTATGCTCTGTGAAACAATGGGCGTGGTTGCTATTGCCTACACCGATATTCTTAAGTCAGTTTTGGCTATTTATGTGGGCACCCGTCAATGGGCAGGGCGTACAAACCGCGATGGGATATTTCCTATTTCCATTGATGATGGTGGTATTTGGATGTGTATTTTTCGGTGAAAAACTAAGTCGCTTACAATGGTTGGCGGTTGCTTTTGCCGCAGTTGGAGTCGGCAGTGAGATTGTACGTACGCAAAGCGTCTCTTGGGCAACGCTATGGGTATGTGGTACTTATCCTGTTTATTATATTTTGCGCCGTTTGCAAGGTATTGGTGCGGTGACTGGGTTGTTGGTTGATTTAACGATATTCGCACCATTTGCTTTGGCGTACTTATTTTTTATTGCCCCAAGTAGTTTAAGCTTAGTCAGCGGCTCTGGGTTCTTTATTGCGATGCTGGTAGGACTCGGCGTTATGAGCGTGCTGGCCATGAAAACCAACGTCGATGCCAGTCAAATGCTACCAATGAACGTTTATGGCATGATGAGTTATTTGGAGCCCGCATTACTATTTATCTTAGCAATAACCGTTTTGGGCAATCCTTTTGAATCGGCGATGATTTATAGTTATGGTCTTATTTGGGTCGGGATAGCTTGTCTGATTGCCCATGGTGTACGTCAATTACGTCGCGCCCATCAACAATCACAAACGACAGAAATTGCACCAGTTATTTGAAAATTAATAAATAAGAGTAATCGAATAAATAAAAATGGACGATTCAACATTATGCTGAATCGTCCGTTTTTTTAAGATTAACACCAATCTTTTGAAAGAGGGCTTTAATCTAAATCCTTCTTAAAACCACGCTGCTTATCACGTTCCCAATCACGGTCTTTAAGCGTTTTACGTTTGTCATGCTGTTTTTTACCCAGTGCCAAGCCAATTTGACATTTTACCAGCGAGTTTTTCCAATAGCAGGATAATGGTACGCAGGCATAGCCTTTTTGGTTGACTGCACCCATTAGCTTTTCGATTTCGCGGCGATTAAGCAGCAGCTTACGGGTACGGATACTATCAGGGCTGACATGCGTCGAGCTGGATAGTAGCGGCTGAATATGCGCGCCAAATAGGAATGCCTCATTATTACGAAAAATAATATAAGCTTCCGTAATGGTCATTTTGCCTGCGCGAATGGCTTTAACTTCCCAACCTTGTAACGACAGACCTGCCTCAAATGTCTCTTCAATAAAGTACTCATGACGAGCCTTTTTATTGGCACAAATTTGATTTTCCGGTTTTTTTGATTTTTTTGACATAATGTCTCCATAAGGACTGCTTAAATATATCTTGTCCCTATATTTCTAGTCTTACTAATTCCTCATCCTAACCCTTAAATGCGGGTTATTTTTTATAAATGCTAAACAGATGAGTCGAACTGGCTATTGTAACAAAGCTTCTGCTGCAAATGTAGCCGCGCTGTTAGGACAAATGTAGCAGATAAGTATTAAGTTTGGATAAAATTTGCTAGCATATAGCTTATTATTTTATCACCAACCACATTGGTCCTGCTATGAGCTCTTCTGCTACTTCTTCAAAATTGCATACCAAGATTCTATACCCTGGCACCTTTGATCCCATTACCAATGGTCATGTGGACTTAGTGACGCGCGCGACCAAATTATTTGACGAGGTGGTGATTGCCGTGGCATCTGGTCACCATAAAAAGCCGTTATTTAACTTTGAAGAGCGTGTGGCTTTGGTCGAGACCGTATTTGTTGATTTGCCGCAGGTATCCGTTATAGGCTTTGAGGGCTTGCTAGTCGATTTTATGCGCGAAAAGAATGCCACTGCTGTCTTGCGTGGTTTGCGTGCGATGTCAGATTTTGAATATGAGTTTCAACTCGCCAATATGAACCGCGAGCTTGATGAAAATTTTGAAGCCGTATTTTTGACGCCTTCACAGAATTACTCATTCATCTCGTCGACCATGATTCGCGAAATTGCTAAGCTCGGCGGTGACGTGACAAAATTTGTACCGCCTTGTGTCTCTGCAGCTTTTATTCAAAAGCTCGGTAATAAATAGGTCGCGTATCTGTGTTAGATTGCGTATTTCTTAATAAATAGAAATGCCTGATAAAAAAAAGGAGCAGTCTATGGCGTTGTTAATTACAGATGAATGCATCAATTGTGATGTGTGTGAGCCTGCCTGCCCAAACGAAGCCATCTCAGAGGGCGATGATATCTATGTGATTGACCCTGACTTATGTACCGAATGCGTCGGTCATTTCGATGAGCCGCAATGCGTGGTTATTTGCCCTGTCGATTGTATTCCTCATGATCCCAATCATATCGAAACCGAAAGTGATTTGATGTCTAAATACAAACGCATTACTGGTCAATAAAATATGACAACTGTATCAACCAACGATTTTGATCAGCAACATCTCTGGCATCCGTATGCCAGCCTACCACCGACTTATCCCAATATCGTGATTGACCGTGCCGAAGGTATTTATATCGTTACTGAAGATGGTACGCGCCTGATTGATGGTATGTCGTCATGGTGGGCAAGCGTGCACGGCTATAATCATCCCAAATTGAATGCGGCGATGATTGAACAATTGGGTAAAATGGCGCACGTCATGTTTGGTGGTTTAACCCATCAGCCAGCGATAGACTTGGGCAAAAAACTGCTGTCAATTGTGCCTGCCGGACTGGATGCGATATTTTATGCCGATAGTGGCAGTATCGCGGTAGAAGTTGCGCTTAAGATGGCATTGCAATATCAAATTGCTGCCAAAAGTCCGCAAAAATGCCAATTTGCCTCGACCCATTCAGGTTATTACGGCGATACATGGCATGCGATGAGTGTCTGCGACCCTATTAATGGTATGCATAGCCTATATGGTAATCAGTTGCCGATGCAGCATTTTGTCGCAGCGCCACCAATGGGATTTAAGCGTGATTTAACCCAAAGTGAGCATGAGGCGTTAACGGAGTTTTTTGTTAACAATAGCGATAAGCTGGCAGGATTTATTATCGAGCCTATTATTCAAGGCGCAGGCGGCATGCGCTTCTATAGTACTCAGTATTTGCAGCTCTTACGCCAATTGTGTGATGAGCATGAGGTACTGCTGATTGCTGATGAAATTGCCACCGGTTTCGGACGTAGTGGCAAGTTATTTGCGTGTGAGCATGCTGCTATTAGCCCTGATATTATGACGATTGGTAAGGCACTGACCGGCGGTTATATGACTTTTGCCGCGACCTTATGCACGCGCACTATTGCCGATAAGATTAGTCAAAGTGATTACCCGTCACTGATGCATGGTCCGACCTTTATGGGTAACCCGCTGGCATGTGCCGTTGCTTGTGCCTCAATTGATTTAATAGTGTCGTATGATATTGAAGCGCGTACAGCAAATATCCAAACAATAATGGAGCAACAACTTGCACCAGCTGCGAGTTTAGAGGGTATTAATGAAGTGCGTTGCTTAGGTGCTGTAGCAGTAATCGAACTACACGACGCCGTTAATATGCCAGTCTTTCAATCCTTACTGATTGAAAACGGCATCTGGGTCAGACCATTTGGGAAATTGGTTTATATTATGCCGCCCTATGTGATTACCGATGATGAACTCACCACTCTTTGCCAAGCGTTATTAAAAGTGGTCAGTAGTTATTTAACGCGAAAGGATTAATGATGAGCGTGCTCTTTATATCTGGTATCGATACCGACATCGGCAAAACTTATGCAACCGGTATGATTGCCAAAGCGCTGATGCAGCACGGCGTTAATGTCATTACCCAAAAGCTGGTGCAAACGGGCGTCGCAAGAGATTTAATTAGCGGAAAAATGGGAATTGCCGATGATATTATTACCCATCGTCAGCTGATGGGGATTCCGCTACAGCCGTGTGATATTGATAGTACCACTTGCCCGTATCGTTATGAGAAACCTGCGTCACCGCATTTATCTGCAAGACTTGCCAATGAAGTATTAAGTCCTGATGTGATTACAAGCGCTACAAAAATTTTGCAAGCGGATTATGAGGTAGTGCTTTTAGAAGGGGCAGGGGGCTTATTAGTGCCAATCACTGAGCAATTATTAACCTTAGATTATATTGCTAAACAAGGCTATCCGGTTATTTTAGTCACTTCCGGACGCTTGGGCAGCATCAACCATACTTTGCTTAGCTTAGAGGCGATAAAATCGCGTGGTCTAGACGTTCATAGTGTCATTTATAATCATATTCACGACAATGCTGCTCAGACAGATAAACAGATAGCAGCTAGTACAATTGATTTTCTGCAAAACTATTTAGCTGAGCATCATCCAATGGCGCATTGGTTAGCCTTACCTGTACAAAAGGATAATGGGTTTAGTCATACAGACTTTATAGTCCCTCAAAACTTTGTATAAATCACCGCTAAAAATAAGTCAAAATTTGCTGCCCTAAATCGTCACAAGTTTGCTATACTAGCGCGCTTGGTAGACTAGGCAATCGCCGCTGCACACTGGTAACAGACATGCAGGGGAGGAAAGTCCGGGCTACATAGGGCAGCGTGCCAGCTAACGGCTGGGCAGGGTAACTTGACGACCAGTGCAGCAGAGAGTAGACCGCCTTTAGTGTCTGACACTATCGGTAAGGGTGAAAGGGTGCGGTAAGAGCGCACCGCGTGGCTGGCAACAGTTCACGGCATGGTAAACTCCACGCGTAGCAAGACCAAATAGGCATCGGCATGGCGCGGCCCGCGTTCGATGCGGGTAGGTTGCTTGAGCGTATTAGCGATGATACGCCTAGAGGAATGATTGTCCACGACAGAACCCGGCTTATCGGTTTACCAACCTTTTTAGCAATGTTTTAAACATGTTTCTTTATTAGCTAATTTTTAAAGAAGCATAGCAGTACCGGTTTGGTGTTTTAAAATTGCGCTTATTTTGAATTTAATTCAATTTTTTTGCAAAAAATGCCTTTTAAGGGTTGACGTAAGTCACTCATATCGGCATAATACCGAGCCTAAAATGGCGATGTAGCTCAGCTGGTTAGAGCGCATGACTCATAATCGTGAGGTCAAGAGTTCAAGTCTCTTCATCGCCACCATTTTTAGCAAGACCTGTAACATTAAAAATGCCAATCATTATTTGATTGGTTTTTTTTTGCCTATTTTATGGCTAAAAATAAATATTTACTCATAGAATCTATATCAGATCTAACGAAGTAAATATTCTTGATTTAAAGCTTGCTTGTCTACCTTCATTTATAAAACCAAGGCTTGCTGACAAAATCCACTTACTTTATAGTGGAAAACTGCTAGAATACCCTCACGTGCCTGCGCGTAGTTATAACTAATAATCAGCGCTGTAGGCACTTCACTTGCTACAATACGGTTTGCTTAATGTAGTGATATTGGTGTATTGACCGATATTAACTATGAGTAAGTATTCTATTGTTGCCATCTGACAGCATTTATATTCGTTATTCAATCCTCCATTATTTAGTAGGCGCTTTGTGACTGCATTAGCCAATATTCGTAACTTTTCTATTATTGCCCACATTGATCATGGTAAGTCGACCCTTGCCGATCGTTTTATTCAAATGTGTGGCGCGCTGCAAGATCGCGAGATGCAGGCGCAAGTCCTCGATTCGATGGATATTGAGCGTGAGCGTGGTATCACGATCAAAGCGCAGTCGGTGACGCTGTATTATGACCATCCAAATGGTGAGCGCTATCAGCTCAACTTTATTGATACGCCTGGTCACGTGGATTTCTCTTATGAAGTTTCACGTTCCTTAGCGGCTTGTGAAGGCGCGCTATTGGTTGTTGATGCGGCGCAAGGTGTTGAAGCGCAGTCGGTTGCTAACTGCTATACCGCGGTCGATCAAGGTCTTGAGGTCATGGCAGTTTTAAATAAAATTGACTTGCCACAAGTTGAGCCTGAGCGTGTGATTCAAGAGATTGAAGACATTATTGGTATTGATGCCGTTGATGCGCCGCGCGTGTCGGCAAAATCTGGTCTTGGCGTTGATAAACTGCTTGAGGCGTTAGTTGAATTTATTCCTGCACCAACAGGTGATCGTGACGCACCGCTGCAAGCGTTGATTATTGACTCATGGTTTGATAATTATTTAGGCGTGGTTTCATTAGTACGTGTCCGCCAAGGTACGATAAAAAAAGGTGATAAACTTTATATTAAATCGACCAAAGATGCGCATTTAGTCGGATCAATTGGTGTCTTTACCCCGAAGCCGTTAGATACGGGTATCTTAGAAGCGGGTGAAGTGGGCTTTATTATTGCGGGTATTAAAGACATTGCAGGCGCGCCAGTTGGTGATACGATTACTCATGCCAGTACGCCTGACGTCGATCGTATTCCTGGATTTAAACAGATTACGCCGCAAGTGTATGCTGGTATGTTTCCTG
Organism: Psychrobacter sp. LFX-11D; assembly: GCF_904846475.1. Taxonomy (NCBI): domain Bacteria; kingdom Pseudomonadati; phylum Pseudomonadota; class Gammaproteobacteria; order Moraxellales; family Moraxellaceae; genus Psychrobacter; species Psychrobacter sp. LFX-11D. The sequence goes on along the minus strand of NZ_CAJHAV010000002.1, from coordinate 241,727 downwards.
TAGAATCTACCGACTTCGAAAAATTCCGTGAAGCACTGCAAAAACTGCAAATTAACGATGCGTCATTGTTCTTTGAGCCGGATACCTCAGACGCGCTAGGCTTTGGTTTCCGTTGTGGCTTCCTCGGTATGCTGCATATGGAAATTATCCAAGAGCGCCTAGAGCGTGAGTATGACTTGGATCTGATTACTACTGCGCCTTCAGTTATCTACGAGATTGTAAAAAAAGATGGCAGCATTATCTATGTTGATAACCCATCAAGACTGCCTGAACCGAATAATATCGAAGAATTCCGTGAGCCGATTGCTCGTTGTCAGATTTTAGTACCGCAGGATTATCTCGGTAACGTGATGACGCTTTGTATTGAGCGCCGAGGTGTGCAAGTCGATATGCGCTTTATGGGTCGTCAAGTACAGCTGATCTTTGATATTCCGATGGGCGAAGTGGTCATGGACTTCTTTGACCGTCTAAAATCAGTGTCACGTGGTTTTGCGTCACTTGATTATAATTTTGAGCGTTATCAAGTCGATAAATTGGTTAAAGTTGATGTGCTGATTAACGGTGACAAAGTTGATGCGCTTGCTATGATTGTCCATGAAACTCAGTCGCGCTACCGTGGTAACGCACTGGTGACCAAAATGAAAGAGCTGATTCCGCGTCAAATGTTTGATGTCGCTATTCAAGCGGCAATTGGCAGCCAAATTATCGGGCGTAGTACTGTGAAAGCCATGCGTAAAGATGTCTTGGCTAAGTGTTATGGTGGTGACGTCTCGCGTAAGAAAAAGCTACTGTCTAAGCAAAAGGCCGGTAAAAAACGCATGAAGCAAGTGGGTAACGTCGAGATTCCACAAGAAGCCTTCTTAGCCGTATTGCAGGTAGATTAGATTATTAATAAATGAATCATCATTGCTGTTTTTACGGATGTCATCATTGGATAAGTAGCTCGCTAATAGGCAATTAAGTATGGATTTTGATTTCAATTTGATTTTAGTGCCATTAACCATAGGTTTGGGTATTATTTGGCTATTAGATAAGCTGACACTGAAACAGCGTAAAACACGGGGTCGCGGTAAAGAGAGCTTGCTGGTACGCTGGGCATATGATTTTTTCCCCGTGCTGGCGGTAGTATTAATTGTGCGCTCGTTTTTAATTGAGCCGTTTAATATTCCGTCGTCCTCGATGGTGCCAACGCTATATACGGGTGACTTCATTGCCGTCAATAAGTATGCTTATGGTGTTCGTTTGCCACTGACTTATAATAAAGTAATCGATACTGGCACGCCTGAACATGGCGATGTTGCCGTTTTTCGTTATCCAGAGAACCCAAGTATTTATTATATTAAGCGCGTCATTGGTCTGCCGGGTGATACGGTTAGTTATAATCAAGGCACAATTGCGATTAATGACGTGCCTGTTGCTACTCAAGCCATTGATTTTGATGCCAATGCAGAGCTGACGTCACAGTTATATTCTTCAGGGGAAGTTGCTCCGGGTCAAATGCTGACGGAGGAGAATGCTGCTGTAATGGGTCAGCAAGAAGAAAGCGACGCAAAATATTTTAAAGAAAATCAAGGTAAGCATGAGTATGTTGTTCGTTATTTGAAGGGTATGAACAGCTCACAATATGCGCCATTTTTACAGCAACAGTCGCCAGAAGTGGTGAGCTCAGAAGGCAATGAATGGCGTATTAACGTGCCTGAAGGTCAGTATTTTGTCATGGGCGATAATCGTGATCGCAGTGCAGATGGACGCTTTTGGGGCTTTGTTCCTGATGATAATTTAGCAGGAAAAGCAGTATATATTTGGATGCATAAGCCGCCAGGTCTACAGCTACCTACTTTTAAACGTAATGGTTCTATCGATTAATGACATCAATATTCTATAGATATATTTAGCGACAAACGTTTTGTGCTAATATTATGGCCATTCAATGCAATGATATTTAGCTTATAAACATCCACTAAGAAATAGTGTTTTCTAAGCTAGATACATTACAAATATAGCTATTTTTCGTTGAGAGGTATTATGGTGCAACAGTTATCTGGCTTATCTACACAGCGCGGTGCTAGTGTCACGAGTATCGTTTTTATTATCATCGCCTTGGGTGTTGCTGTTAAATTGATTGTTGCCATTGTGCCAGCACAAATTGGCGATTATCAACTGACTAAAACCTTGAGTGCGCAGCTTCAAGAGTCTAATAATAAGAAAGAGACTGCCAAGCAATTCGTCGAGCGTGTTGATAAGCAGTTGTCTATCAATGCTGATTACGATACCAAAGCAGAGGATGTATTTACCTTTAAAGATAAAAAAACAGGTCAGTTGGCTATCTATAAAAAATATGAAAAAACCAATACGCTCTTTGGAAATATTGATATTGTGAATCGCTTTGAAGGCGATATCGATCCTACAATAGCAGAGTAATTCGATTTTCTAAAATACGAGCAGCAACGATCTAACAAGCCAGTACTCTAGAAAACAGCTCTTTATGAGCTGGTTTTTTGTATTTAATATTTTTAAACGTTACTACTTAATGACCTTAAATAGTACAACAAAAGGGATAATCATAAGCCACGCATGAAACCAACTTCGCAGTATCCTCAGGCGGTTCCTAATCCACCAAAAAATAGCCTGTCTGATGACACGCTTGTTATTAGCTCAGAATTTATTCAACGCTTAGCAGTATTAACGCGCAAGTTGGGTTATGTGTTTAATGATTTAAGTCTACCTAAGCTGGCACTCACGCATCGCTCGTTTGATAGTAAAAAGAACTATGAACGCTTAGAGTTTTTGGGTGATGCATTGCTAGGTATGATAGTCGGTGAGGCGTTATATCATCGTTATCCAACCCAAAACGAAGGTCGTCTGACCCGTATGCGAGCGACGCTCGTGAGGCAAGAATCCTTGGTCATTATCGCTCAAAATCTAGAGCTGTCTAATCAGCTAATATTGGGTGTGGGTGAGCGTAAAGGTGGCGGACGCAATCGTGCTTCTATATTGGCGGACGCCGTCGAATCCTTGATTGGTGCTATTTATCTAGACAGTCAAGATATGAATATCACGCGAGAATGTGTATTGTCTTGGTACGGTGATTTGATTGATAATGTCAATGATCAAAAAGCCCTAAAAGATGCCAAGAGCCGTCTACAAGAATGGTTGCAGTCGAAGCAATTTGACTTACCACACTATGAGTTGATGGAAACACGTGGTAATGCCCCGCATCAAATATTTGTGGTACGCTGTCAGGTAAACATTCTTAACTGTCCTGATATTACCGAATCTGGTGAAAGCCGCCGTATTGCTGAGCAAAAAGCGGCTGAATTGATGATTAACCAACTTCATAAGCTGCCTAGTGTGCCCAAAAAACGCAGCTAATGGCTTTTGTAATATTACCCTGATTTTATATTGATGACTTGATAGTAATGCCTTCAACACTATCATTTCTATATTTCAAAAATACTCATTCTTTAACGAATTAGTATTGCAACATCAAATATTCTTAACTTGATAACAGTGCTGCTATTTATGTCATATGCGCATACAGCAGTTTAACTGATGACAAACCCCACAGGATTACCCTATGAGCAATCATACTGACTTGCCATTAAATAATGAAGATAATGCCACAAATATGACCGAAAATACTGACCTAAATACAAGTACAAACAATGCAGTAGAAGTGAGTGAAGTAGAAATCAACGAAACAGAAAGCAATGCAGTAGATAGTGATTCAGCAATCGAAGATTTCTTTTCACCAAATAATGGCGCGCTTGCTGCTGAAGGTTTCAAAACCGGCTATGTCGCCATTGTTGGTCGTCCAAATGTCGGCAAATCAACGCTGATGAACCATTTATTGGGTCAAAAGCTGTCCATCACCTCACGTAAACCACAAACGACGCGTCATCGTATCCACGGTATCTTGTCTAATGATGAGATGCAGGCAGTATTTGTTGATACCCCCGGCATTCACCGCAACGAAGTACGTGCTATCAATGAACGCATGAATAAAGCGGCCGTCTCTGCATTGGTAGATGTTGACTTAGTATTGTTTGTCGTTGATTCTGATCAATGGCGTGACGATGATTTACTGGTTCTACAGAAGCTTGGTGATACCAATTTAAATGTGGTTTTAGTGATTAATAAAGCCGATACCTTAAAAGATAAAGGCAGCGTTTTACCGTTAATGGAAACCTTTAACGACAGCTTTGATTTTGCTGATATCGTCCCAGTTTCTGCATTAAAGAATCAAAACTTAGATCGTCTGCAAGAAGTGATCGCATCACATTTGCCAGTCGCAGCGCCAATTTATGATACAGAACAAATCACCGATCGCTCAGAACGTTTCTTAGCCAGTGAAATTATTCGTGAAAAAATCATGCGCAGTGCCGGTGATGAAGTACCTTACGATTTAACGGTACAAATTGACGGCTTTAAAGATGAAGCGGCTCATACTGACCCAAAAACTGGTCGTCCACGTAAAGCCTGTACCTTTATCGATGCCACTATTTATGTCGAGCGTAGCGGGCAAAAAGCGATTGTGATTGGTGACAAAGGGCAACGTATCAAACAAGTTGGTATGGATGCTCGTAAAGATATGGAGCAGCTGTTTGATAAGAAAATCATGTTAACGCTGTGGGTAAAAGTTAAGCGCGGTTGGTCGGATGACGAGCGAGCCTTGACCAGTTTAGGCTATTAAAAATATTAATAGCGACTCTCTTTTATATTGAGTGAACTATAGCTGAGGTAATAATCATGCGTAACGAAGCGTTAATCGGTTATTTATTACATCAGCGCTCTTATCAAGAAAAGCGCGCCTTATATTATTTATTTTCTCAGCAACACGGGGTGATACATGGTATTGGTAAAAAAGGCGCGCCACTATTTATGCCTTTACAACTCTTTGCTACTGGCAAACGTGATCTCAAAACATTCAGTCAAATCAATATAGCCTCTTTTAGTTCGGTCCATACACAAGCTGTCCAAGATGATAATGCCGCAAATGTAGATATACGACATCAAGAAAGCATTACAGGTCAGCATCAATATGCAGCCTTGTATTTGAACGAGATATTGTGGCGATTGTTGCCTACTGAAGATCCTATGCCCATATTATGGCAACATTATCAAAATAGCCTAGATGCGCTCAAAAACCCCCTAACCGCTGACGAGCTACGTCTGTGCTTGCGCCAGTTTGAGAGCTATCTATTTGATGAGTTGGGATTTTCACTGACGTTACATCAAGACAGCCTTGAAAACCCTATTGAGCCTGAACAGGTTTACCGATTCTTACCCGATATTGGCTTAGTGCCGACTTTGAATACAGAAGATGGCGAAAGTATGGTTGGTCATGCGGTTTTTAAAGGGAATGATATTTTGATAATGGTAGAGCAAGGGTTGTCCGTTAGTACGCTGAACGCATGGTCGCGTTTACATCGGCAGTTGATTGATCATATGCTCGATTATCAACCGCTGCAAAGTCGTCTACTTTGGCAGCAGCAACAGCGTTATCAACTATAAAGCGTACTTAACAATAGAATATGTTCACAACTACTTATCATCAATAAGCTATTTTTAGTAAATAATCTAACTATTAATAAAAGGATTTTTTATGACGGATACAGCGCAGATTTTGCCGACTACTACATTAGAGCAAAATCCACAAAATACTTCAAAAAAACCACTCTTAGGTGTCAACGTTGACCATGTGGCAACCTTACGTCAAGCACGCGGTGTGAGCTATCCAAGCCCACTAGCTGCAGCTCTTTTGTGTGAGAAAGCAGGTGCTGACGGTATCACTATTCATTTACGTGAAGATCGCCGTCATATTCAAGATGCCGATGTATATGAGATGGCAGGGCAGCTGACTACGAGAATGAATCTAGAGATGGCAGCAACGACTGAGATGCTAGAAATAGCCTGTCAAGTCAAACCATATTGGGTATGCCTAGTGCCGGAAAAACGGGCTGAACTGACTACAGAAGGGGGGCTTGATGTGGCAGGGCAGCTAGCTTCATTGACAGATTATGTCAGTCAGTTACAAGCAGCAGGTATCAAAGTCTCTTTGTTTATTGATCCAGAAGATAAGCAGATCGAGGCAGCAGTTAATTGTAGCGCTGACGCAATCGAATTACACACAGGTTCTTATGCTGAAGCAGGTCTGGCAGGTAAAACAGATAGGGTAAATGTAGAGCTTGAACGTATTAAAAATGCAGTGATTACCGCTAAACGAGCTGATAGTAAACTGTTGGTCAATGCTGGTCACGGTCTAACACGTGATAATGTTCATGCGATTGCCCAAATTGACGGTATATATGAGCTAAATATTGGTCATGCTTTGATAGCAGATGCGCTATTTGTGGGGATAGAGCAGGCGGTTATTATGATGAAAACAGCGATGCACCGATAGCTACGACAGTTTATTCTTAGCTTATATTGATATATCATTATGTACCACATCCGGTCGGATGGTTTTCGTTAGGTTTGTAGGTAATACCGCCTGTCTGATTAAAAGAGATTTGGTACATGGTGTGATTATAGGTTGAGGTTGGACAGTATTTAATATGTCCGAAATGCCCACGAGGACTGCCGCTATCGCCCCAAAATTTAGTGTAGTGACGGTTATTACCGACCCGTAAATATAAAGTACTGTATTTTGGGTTCAGCGCTTGGTCTTCTAACAAATCATCAATACCAACATCAAAATTGTTATTATTATTTTTATCCGAGAATAATAATAACTTTTTAAAGCTGTCTCTATGGCAAAGACCACCCCCATTAGATAAGCAAACCAGTAAATCTTGTCTTCTAATATGACTCTCAGCTTTTGCTAAAGTCAAGGTAGTGTCTATTTGGCTTGCAATACGTCTGGCTTCCATACTTGCCAACTGAGTCAAAATATAAGGTGTGGCAATCGTTAATATAATAGCTAAGATAGCAATGGTTACAATTAATTCTACTAAATTAAACCCATGCTCATTATGCCGTCTAAGACCCTTCGAGTATATTGAAAATATTATATATGATATAGCCATAATGGACCTGCTACCTGTATAAAAGGGATAGCTAAGATGGTTTCAAATGTTCATTGTGTTTTTAAATTTGTTGTTCGTGTCACTATTTGTTTTATCAAGTTGCATTATTAATATAGTGAATAGCAAAAAAACTATTAAACGGAATAAGTAAAATATTGTTTGTTTCTATAATTGTAAATATAAACCAAATATATGTCTACTGTCAAAGAATGTTTCAATTCGTGAATAGAGGCTTTTAATAATAGAGAAAATTAACTACTTGTATTAAAATGAGTTGCAACAATAGGTAGGAATCGTTTCATCATCTATTGCGACCTAACATACAAAAGATAAAGAGTGTAAAGTGTGTTAGCTCTCAGTAAGTTAAGCGGGCTAATGTGTTTTAGTTATGACATTATCGTGTAATAATGTGTAGCTGGTTTACGAAAAAAGTTGTAAACTGAATTGATAATCGCTAAGCTACGTCTTAATTGGTTTTGCTTTGTAATTTTAAGTTCGTAAATGATGTTTGTTTTTGAGCAATAGTTTTGCTTAATGCACTACTAAAATTATCCTTTGGAGGAAGTTTCATGAAATTAAATAAAATTGCTTTGGCTTTGTTTGCCATCACAGCAGCCCCACTAGCAGCTAACGCTGGCGTAACTATCAGCCCACTACTACTTGGTTATCATTATAGCGAAGGTGCTGATGAAGAGCAGCTTTCAACTATGGGTGACGGTGCTGGCGATAGTTTCTATAAAGAGAATGGTTTATACACTGGTGCTGCACTAGGTATCGAATTGACTCCTTCTACTCAGTTCCAAGTAGAGTATGGTGTATCAAATACTGATGCTGTAAATCGTGCTGGTACTGTAACTAATGATGCTGAACAAGAAATGATTTCTGGTAACTTCTTGATCGGTACTGAACAGTTTACTGGTTATACTGATAATGCATTAAAGCCATATGTATTGGTTGGTGCTGGTCGTTCTAAGATTGAAGTTGAAGATGCTGCTGGTAACTTCGTTACTGGTTCTAAAGATACTATTGGTAACCTAGGTCTAGGTGCTATGTACCGTATTAATGACGCTTTAAGCCTACGCGGTGAAGCTCGTGCGATTCATAACTTTGATGAAAACTGGTGGGAAGGCATGGCTTTGGCCGGTCTAGAAGTAGTACTAGGTGGTCACTTAGCACCAGCAGTAGCTGTTCCACCGATGCAAGAGCCTAATGTTCAGACTCCACCAATCGTTGTTGTTGAATCTGATCTTGATTCAGACGGCGATGGCGTACCTGATAGCATCGATGCTTGCCCAGGCACTCCAATGAATGTTGTTGTAGATGAGCGCGGTTGCCCAGTACCAGTAGATATTACTGATGAATTGAAAATGGAACTACGTGTATTCTTTGATAACGATAAATCAGCTATCAAAACTCAGTACAAACCTGAAATCGCTAAAGTAGCAGAGAAGATGCGCGAGTATCCTAACTCTACCGCTCGTGTTGAAGGTCATGCTTCTAAAACTGGTCCATCAGCACGTTATAACCAACGTCTGTCTGAAGCCCGTGCTGTTGCTGTGAAATCTATGTTGACTAACGAATTTGGTATTGCTCCAAACCGTCTATCAACTGTTGGTTATGGTTATGATCAACCAATCGCTGACAACAACACTGAAGAAGGTCGTGCTATGAACCGTCGTGTTTATGCCATCATCACTGGTGACAAAACAATGACTGTTGAACAAACTAAAGATATGGTTGTTCAATAAGTACTAGCTACTAATTATGTAATAAGCTAATTAGTTACAAAAAAAGTCATCCAATGGGTGGCTTTTTTTTATTTATGTATCGAGAAAAGTAAGTTATTACATAAATTTATGATGTAATAATGCTATACTAGCCACCCAAACACTTTGTAAACTGACAAAGTGTAATTAGCATAGCTATCTGTACGATGGATTCATCACCATAAGTCTATGTTTTACTTCTATTAATTATCTAGCTGTACCTATTGTATGGTTACTTAATCATAGCGTAATACTACTTATCTGGTTAATGGCAAAAGTTTATCCAGCGGTGCTTACTGCTACTGCATTTTTTTAAGACGAAACGAGCATTTTATATGGCGAACGATATCAAACACCTGCGTAACATTGCAATTATTGCCCACGTTGACCACGGTAAAACAACTTTGGTTGATAAGCTATTACATCAGTCTGGTACTTTTGGCGACCGTGCAAATATTGCTGAGCGTGCAATGGATTCAGGTGATATTGAGCAAGAACGTGGCATTACTATTTTGGCGAAAAATACAGCCATTCGTTGGACAGATAACACTGACGGTACTGAATATCGTATTAATATTGTGGACACCCCTGGTCACGCCGATTTCGGTGGTGAAGTTGAACGTGTAATGTCTATGGTTGACTGCGTACTTCTAGTGGTTGATGCTGTTGATGGTCCAATGCCACAAACTCGTTTCGTAACGCAAAAAGCGTTCGAGCAAGGTCTAAAGCCTATTGTTGTTATCAACAAAATTGACCGTCCTGGTTCACGTCCTGATTGGGTAATGGATCAAATTTTTGATTTGTTCGATAACTTAGGTGCGACTGATGAGCAGCTTGATTTCCCAGTTGTTTATGCCTCAGCATTGAATGGTATTGCAGGTTTAGAAGCTGATGATTTAGCTGATGACATGACGCCATTGTTCAAAACTATCGTTGATGTTGTACAGGCTCCACAGGTTGATGCAGATGCACCTTTCCGTATGCAAATCTCAAGTCTTGACTACAATAGTTTCGTTGGTGTTATCGGTATTGGTCGTATTCAGCGTGGTAAAGTAAAAACCAATACACAAGTAACTGTCATTGATAAAAATGGCAATACCCGTAATGGCCGTATTTTGAAAATTATGGGCTATCATGGTCTTGACCGTATTGATGTTGAAGATGCACAAGCTGGTGACATCGTTTGTATTACTGGTATTGATTCGCTTAATATCTCAGATACGATTTGTGATCCTAGTGCTGTCGAAGCATTACCAGCATTAACGGTTGATGAACCTACCGTTTCTATGAACTTCCAAGTAAATAACTCACCTTTTGCTGGTCGTGATGGTAAGTTTGTGACCTCACGTAATATTCGTGAGCGTCTTGAGCGTGAATTGATTCATAACGTAGCATTACGTGTAGAAGATACAGAATCTCCTGATAAATTTAAAGTATCAGGTCGTGGTGAACTGCATTTATCTGTATTGATCGAAAACATGCGCCGTGAAGGTTTCGAGATGGGCGTTTCAGGTCCAGAAGTTATCGTCAAAGAAGTTGATGGTAAGCTACAAGAGCCGTATGAAAATGTTGTCTTCGATATCGAAGATGCGCATCAAGGTCCTATCATGGAGCAGGTTGGCTTGCGTAAAGGCGAGATGACCAATATGGAGCTTGATGGTAAAGGTCGTATGCGTATTGAAGCGACAATGCCTGCCCGTGGTTTGATTGGTTTCCGCTCTGAGTTCTTAACCCTGACTTCAGGTACCGGTATCATGACGTCAAGCTTTTCACATTATGGTCCACAGAAAGTTGGTGAGGTGGGTGCTCGCTCAAACGGTGTCTTGGTTTCTATGGCAAAAGGTGTTTGCTTAGGTTTTGCTTTATTTAACCTACAAAAACGCGGTAAATTATTTGCTGAGCCGCAGCTTGAAGTTTACGAAGGTATGATTATTGGTCTTAACTCACGTAATGATGACATGGCAGTTAACCCGACGACTGGTAAGCAGTTAACCAATGTTCGTGCTAGTGGTACTGATGAAGCATTGACACTGACTCCAGCGGTTAAGTTTACGCTTGAGCAAGCACTTGAATTCATCCAAGATGATGAATTGGTAGAAGTAACGCCAAAAGCGATACGTATTCGTAAACGCTACTTGACTGAAAGTGAGCGTAAACGTTATGGTCGTAAGAAAGGTGCGTAATATTGAACAATAAATAGTGGTTATCCATTATTTGGTTTCGCATTAAAGATATCTAGTGAGCAACATAGAATAGTTGGTATACCACTGTTCTATGTTGCATTTTACATAGAATAGAAAGACAATAGTCGAATGTCACTTACTAAAAAAAACGAGTAATCTTACGGTTATTATTAAAATCCCAAGTTGGATGCATCATTTACACGCTTATCTTATGATCAATAAGATTTTTGAGGAGATAAAACATGAGTATGGTATCTGAGTTTAAAGAATTTGCTTTAAAAGGTAATGTGATGGATCTGGCCGTTGGTGTGATCATCGGTGGAGCATTCGCTACAATCACAACGTCTTTAGTAGAGGACGTGATCATGCCCATTGTTGCTTTTATCGTCGGCGGCGAAATTAATTTCAAGAATATGTTTTTGATACTGGGTGATGCGCCCGAAGGCGTGGCAAGAAACTATGATGCCCTCAAAGCTGCTGGTATTCCTGTATTGGCTTATGGTAGTTTCATTACCGTACTGATTAACTTTCTAATCTTGGCGTTTATTATTTTTATGATGGTAAAAATGGTCAATAGATTGCGCCGTGCAGATGAGGTAGAAGAAGCGATAGAAGAGCCATCAGAAGAAGTGCAATTGCTTCGTGAAATTAGCGCCAAGCTTGGCAATATTAATAAGTAAACACATTTTACTGACCTTCAGATTAAAAAATAAAAAAGGCTAACGTCATGTTAGCCTCTTTTTATTGGATTTCTTATAATTACTTAATGGTAGTTATGTTTAGGGTCTAACGACAACATAGTCATTGGTATTAATAATAATCTCTGATGGTTGATCAACGACGATACGCACAACGTTATTATCAACGATTTGCGATTTGTAATAGTTGTCTTCAGCAACCGTACAGCCTAAGCAGCGACTCATGGCATTCCATGGTTCAACAAAGAGCTTCTGCTGTGCTTGGTCAGCATTACCGCCGATCAAAGAGAAGGGCAAACTGACGATGTAAGCGGCTGTACCTGCGACAGCTGCTATCAACTGTAATGGCTTGCCGACAACGGTATCTACAGCCATGGTCTCATAAGAGGGACCAAAATCTGTTTCATCAATCTCTATCGCTGCTAAAGCGGGCTGCATACTTGCAAAAGCTAAGCTGGCACTTATCAATATAGTTGATAGCGTATATTTTACGGTGCGTTTGGTGTTAGCCTGAGCAATCATAATGATGTCCTAAAACTCATAAGTAGTATGGTAAATAGCTGCTGCTATTTTTCCATAGAAATAGAAATATTGCGGCAACGACAGATAGCGTATATATTACGGTCAAATAAATGGTTTGCACTATTTATGTAAGTGCTAGCACTATTAAAGCAATATATAGGCTAATAAGCAACAAAAATGCGCAGCATATAAGGATATGTTTATGAATTGCTCTATTTTAATGACCAGTAGTTAAAGAGCGCCGAACTGGTCTATTTAAGTAAATATTGAAAAAAAATTAATATTGGAAAATCTAGAATCTAATTAATTGGCTGACAAGCAGGGCAGTAGACACTGGCACGTCCATTGAGCTTGATATTCTCTAAAACTGAATCACAGTGCGGACAAGTTTCACCTTGTCTACCATAGACATTCAAGGTCTGCTGGAAATAACCTGTTTGACCATCAGCAACCGTAAAATCACGTAGTGTTGAACCACCTAGCTTGATAGCTTTCTGTAAAATCGTTTTGATATGGGCGACTAAAATTACTATTTGGTCATATGATATCTTATTCGCTGGAGTAGCAGGATGGATGCCTGAGAGGTATAAGCTCTCAGTGGCATAGATATTACCAACGCCGACCACAGCTTGCTGCTCCATAATAACTGACTTGATGGCTCGTTTGATAGGCTGCTTTTTAAACGATTTGCTGTTTTGAGTCTGGATGGATTGTTCACTACGTTGGATAAGATAATACAAATACTCTGCTGTGAACGCATCTGATAATGGCTCAGGTCCTAAATGGTTTAGTAGTTTATCCCCGTAATCCTCAAGCCATAAGATAGAGCCGAAGCGTCTGGGGTCATAATAATGTAGCTGAGTTTGAGTATCGTCAGCGCCGATAAAACTCATAACCAAATGATCATGTTTGCGCTTATGGCTTGCGTGACTGTGTTGTTGCAAGCTACCTGACATCCCAAGATGAACCAAAAGCTGTCTCGGCTGTAAATTCCTAGGTTCAACAGAAGATGAAATGCCATCATCAGCTAGCGGTATAAAATTGAGGATTAAATACTTTGCCCGTCGCTCAACGCTGTCCAATGTATAATCAATCAAATCTGCTAAATTATCAGGCATCGACCAACGCAGCTTTGGTTGAAAGACTTGTACGTTGGTGACTTTTTGTCCTAATAAAGGCGTCAGACTGGTTTTTGTCGTTTCTACTTCTGGTAACTCAGGCATAATATTTTATAAAATCTCTATTAAGAATTAAAGGTATTATCAGGCAACAGCGCGGCGAGCATGTAAGATACCATGCTGCTGTTCAAGCTTAGCAAGTAACTTGGATAAATGTGCCAGCCCCGACACTTCAATATGAAACTTTAAAAAGGCAATATTATCATCATTGCTCAGAGTTTGAACTTGACGAATATTGACGTTTTCTTTATCAATAATTTGGGTTAAATCGCGTAATAAACCCCGCCTATCATAGGCCTCTATATGAATATCAACCGGCTGATAGCGACCAGATTTAATCTTCCAAGCTGCCTTGATTTCGCGTTCAGGATCACGTTCAATCAGGCGCAGATATTCAGGGCAACCACGATTGTGGACACTGACACCACGCGATAAAGTAATGTAGCCCGCGATAGGCTCACCGTGCACAGGGTGACAGCAGCCTGCCAAGCCAACTTCAATATTATCCAAGCCATCGATTTGGATTTTGTAAGCATCGAGCTTACCTGAATCTCTTTTATCGATAATAGGAGCAAAATCTTCTTCAGATCTTTCAGGCTCTAAATGCAGCTGACGAGAGATATGACTGGTAAGCTGATTTAGACCAATTTCTCCCGTCACCAAACCAACCACAATATCGTCGGTATTGTTGACATTAAAATGTTGCGTATAATCGTTTAAATCGATGCTGTTCGGATGTACCGATAGACGTTCAAGCTCTTTACTGAGCATCTGACGCCCGATTTCGATATTCTTATCGCGATCTTGTTTGTTAAACCATTGACGCAGTTTTGAGCGGGCACGATTGGTATGAATATAGCCTAGTGAAGCCACTAGCCAGTCGCGATTGGGCTCACGTGAAGATTTGGTGATAATCTCAACTTGCTCGCCCGTTTTGAGCTGATAAGTTAGTGGTACATAACGCTGATTGACCCGCGCTGCTTGGGCGCGGTTACCGACCTGCGTATGAACATAATAGGCAAAATCCAGCACAGTCGCGCCTTTTGGCAACTCCGTAATATCGCCATCACGACTAAATATGTAAATACGTTCGAGTTCATCAAAATCAACCAATTGCTCTTCTTCATCATATTCAACTTCCTCTAATTCATCACCGGTTGATAAAGATGAGCGCGGCTGATTATTGATAGACAGCAATTGACGTAAAGAACTGATTCGCTGATTAAGGTAATTGTCCTTTTTATTTTTGAGCCCTTCTTTGTAGTTGACATGGGCACACATGCCAAGCTCAGCTTCAAAATGCATCTCTTGAGTACGAATCTGTACTTCAAGCGATTTGTTTTCAGCGATGACCGCAGTATGGAGTGAGCGATAACCGTTAGATTTTGGATTGGTAATATAATCGTCAAATTGCTCAGGAATATAACGCCATAACCCGTGTACCAATCCTAGCACGTGGTAACAGTCTGAAGGAGTGGTGACCAATACTCGCAGCGCACGGATATCGTACAGCTGATCAAAAGACAATCCTTTAAGCTTCATTTTTCGATAAATAGAATAAATGTGCTTCACGCGTCCTGAAACTTCGCCTTCAATACCAGATTCTGCTAAAGACTCGTTCAGTCTATCTTGTACACGCTGGATATAAGACTCACGCTCGCTACGCTTTTCTGATAATAGTTTGGCAATTTCTTTATAACGATCAGGGGCAAGGTAGCGAAAGGCTAAATCTTCAAGCTCCCATTTCAGCTGGGCAATACCCAAGCGATGTGCCAATGGCGCATAAATAGTCATGACTTCACGCGCCACGCGAGCTTGCCGAATTTCATTGGAAAAGGTCAGCTCGCGCATAGCAAAAGTGCGTTCAGCAAGCTTAATCAGTACTACTCGGACATCGTTTGTCACTGAGATCAGCATGCTATAAATATTCGATAATTGATCCCGCTGATTATTTACGAAGTGATCTTCTAAGCGCTTATTGCTTTCGATAATCTCAGACAGTTGTCCCATCGCTAAGGTATCTTTAACCAAGGTTGAGATATCGGTGCCAAACTTTTTTTCGATTTCGCTAAGACTAATAATCGATTTGCGCGCACTGCGATAGAGCATGGCAGCGACAAGGGCATCTTCATCTTGATAAAGGTAAGTTAAGATATCAGTCATGCCGATACCAGTCACGTAAGCGCCCGAACGCTCCGATTCACTGGTATTCATGTGATTACGGACGAATACACAGGCAGCGCTAAGATTGGGTACTGAATCTTGCCCAATACGCTTTGCAACATTATCAAGCCAAGTAGGTACATCAATATTGATTTGATTTAAATCTAACGCTTCAAGCTCTTGCTGTGAAAACGCCTCGGATTCATCAAGGATTTTATCCCTTAAATAGTCATTTTCAAGATTTGAGTCATGACTGTAGTAGGCGTAATTAACAGAGCGATCAAAGGTAGTATGGAGTTTATGAGTGGCAAGTTGATACTTGATATCTAGTGGGATTTGAGCATAGCTATTGGCAGACTGGTGCGAGCGTTGACTCGCGACCAGTTGCGCTGCCAAAGTTGCACTGTCGGCTTGCGTGGTTTGTCCATCTACCAGCGGTAATCCTTCACGAATTTTTACCATTGCCCACTCCTCTTAGCTATTTTGACTTGATAATAACGCCATCTACAATGCTAGAGCTAAACATGAGCTTGCTATCGATAAATGGTCATTTATAAATCAATACAGCCGCTAAAAAATCCATTTTTTAGCAGCTATAAAATCAATTATAGGGATCTTGCATAGAATTATGAGCGCTTAGACTCACTATGTTTTATAAATAATAAAAACAGTGACTATTATTATCGCATGTTGCGATGACAAATCAAGCAAGGCTCTGTAATGATAGCGTTAGCCGCATATGCGAGTAACGCAGATATCATTCTTAAATTGCAGCGATTAACGCCTCTAAAAATCATAGGTTAATACTACACTCTGCCATTACATACGGTTTAAGCAGATATTTTTTCAAAGCGCGCGATGGACTCAACGTGACCAGTATGACAAAACATATCCATGACGCCAGCGTGAGTCAAACGATAACCTTGTTCAAGCAATGCTTTGGTATCGCGAGCAAGTGTAGCAGGATTACAGGAGACATAGACAATCCGCTCGGCGTTAAACTTAGGCAAATATTGCATAATCTCCCACGCGCCAGAACGCGGTGGATCGATAAGCAGCGCATCAAACCCTTGGTTAGCCCACGGTTTGTCTGTACAGTCATGCGTCAAATCTTGGCTATAAAACTCAGTGTTATTAATGCCATTACGGCGCGCGTTATCAGCGGCGCGTGCAGTCATAGCTTCACTGCCTTCAACACCAACGACCGAGCCGGTTTCACCAACCAAACGCGCGAGAGGCAGGCTAAAATTGCCTAAACCGCTAAATAAATCTAGAACGCGTTCACCTGCTTTTAAATCAAGCAAGTCACAAGCAAGCTTGGTCATCTGACGATTCACCGACAGATTAACTTGGGTAAAATCGGTAGGAATAAATTCAAACGTCAAATCATACTCTGGTAATTGATAATACAAACGTCCAAACTGTTCGCTTAAATCATCTGTATCCCTCAAGGCAACACGTTGGATACTATCCGCCCCCTTTGATTGTAGATATAGCTGCCAATGACGTGCTGCAAAAAATACTTTTAGCTTATCAATATCGCCATCTGATAACGGTTCAAGATTACGCACAATTAGCGCGACTGGCTGATCGCCATCAGGCAGCTCTGGTAAATGCTCGCCCATTGCCAACTCAAGCTGAGCAATCTTGTCACGGCTATCTAAAGTACTAATAAGGGCTTTTAAGTTTTCAATCTCAAAGCCAATACGCGGATCTAAGATATGACACTCATTTAACTCTGCTAAGAAATTACTAGAACGCTCGCGAAAGCCGACCAGAGCCGTTTCTTTTTTGACCACATAACGTACGCCCAGTCGGGCTTTGGTACGATAGCCAAGGCGATCACCGACTACCGGCTCAAGCCAGTGATCAGGTGCCACATTGGCTTGATGGATCAACATCTCAGCAAGGACAGATTGCTTAAATGTAATTTGTGCATCTGGCTGCCAATGCTGCAAATTACAGCCACCGCAAACACCAAAATGCGGGCAGGGCGGTACCACGCGCTCAGGGTTTGGATTGGCAGTGATGCTCACCGCATCGCCTTCTTCAAAGCTCGTGCGGCTATTGGTAATCTTGACCAACGCACTTTCACCAGGCAGGGCAAAGCTGACAAAGATTTTTTTGCCATGCTTGTCTGTGATATGACCGTCAGTTTCACCAAAGCCATTACCGTATACCGCAACGCCGCGCCCATCATGTGACAAGCCATCGATAGTAAAGGGGAGTGGCTCAGCATCTTTTAGTCGACGACGCGTCTTTGATGATGGCTTGGATTTTTTCTTATTAGGCGGAATCGTAATGGTTTGCGTCTCATTTGCCTGTTCGGTTGCATCTACGTTGGTAAGCGTCTTTGAATCGGTGGGTTGCATAAACCTGCCTATAAAATGAAGGTGTTAAAAATAATAGCAATTTTAACATATAAAGCGACTAAGGTATTAGGCGCTCACAAAGTAAAAAAGCGGTGATTATAAAACTATAATCACCGCTTACATGTATCGTTCATCAATATATCAACTGGCTAAAATTGCTAGCTGATAAGCCAGTCATTCAAAAACGCCTGATGACGTGGCGTGCCATCTACTTGGGTAAATTTGGTTAAATAATCACGGCTTTGCTGCTGCCAAACGGCAAAATCTGGTAAGGATAGCTGACCGGTCAGGCGCAGCCAACGCAGGTATATTAACCAAGTATTCATCACATCAGACTCGCAATATATTGACAGCGTTTGCCAGTCATTATTGCTGACAAGCTCGCCGACCATACTGCCATCAACATCTGTCTTACCGGGCAAGCCATATAAGCTAGCAACGACATCCATAGCCTCGCGGCGGCTGGCACCGTATTGGCTAAATCGATCCATCAAGTCAATATGGCGCGTATGGAAGCGATTGACATAGTTATCAAAACGCATGTTTTTGATACGCTCACCTTCTTCAAATAACCAAGGCGCTGCCAAATCATATTGCATGGCACGATAAATAAGTACAGGAATGTCAAAACCTGAACCATTCCAGCTAATCAGTTTAGGCAGTTTTGCAATATCATTAAAGGCGCGAAAAAACTTGGCAAGAATCTCTTCTTCGCTAAATTTGTCTGCAGTAAGGGAAAATAATGAAAAAGTACCATCCTTAATATATAGAGCAGAGATACAGACAATGCGCTGTAATGGCAAACGCATGAAATCATGCCCGGCTTCTTGTATACGGATGGCAGTTAACGCACTGAGTGTATCTGCATCATTGAGCTTAGCCAATTGCGGATAGATACGGCGGGCAGCATCGGTATCTGCAACCGTTTCAATATCAAAAACCAAAATAGGGTCAGACGAAAAAGCTTGTGACATAGAGGTTTCTACCTGATTATTGTCTTACTACACTGCATTAAACGCACTGACCGTATAAACGGCATTGTCAGCGATTTATAAATTATCTTAGTTTACATTATCTAAGCTATCATCAACATTATATAAGCCGGTCGATAAATAACGATCACCACGGTCACAGACGATAAAGGCAATGACGGCATCAGGATTTGCCTTAGCAACTTGTGTGGCTGCCCATGCTGCTGCACCTGATGAGACGCCCGCAAAAATCCCTTCGGTTTTAGCAAGCTTACGCATATAAACCTCAGCGACGCGCTGATCGATATCCATAATCTCATCGACTAATTCGGCATCAAAAATCCCTGGCATATAAGCGGCAGGCCAGCGGCGGATACCAGCGATAGCTGCATCCTCATCAGGCTGTAGCCCGATGATTTTGACGTTAGGATTCTGTTCTTTTAGATATTGTGCCACGCCGGTAATGGTGCCTGTGGTACCCATAGAGCTGATAAAATGGGTAATTTTACCGCCTGTTTGCGCCCACAGCTCAGGACCTGTAGTCAGATAATGCGCCTGTTTATTATCAGGGTTATTAAACTGATCTAAGACAATACCTTTACCGTCCGTTTGCATTTGTAATGCCATGTCGCGCGCGGCTTCTATCCCTTCTTCTACCTCAATCAGCGTCGCACCATAAGCCGTCATGGCATCTTTACGCTCTTGGGTTGAGTTGCTTGGCATAAACAAGGTAATCGGATAGCCACGCATCGCCGCTACCATGGCTAATGCAATACCAGTATTGCCACTGGTTGCCTCAATCAACATGTCACCCGGCTTAATATCACCGCGTAGCTCCGCTTGATAAATCATATTAAAAGCAGGGCGGTCTTTGACAGAACCAGCAGGATTATTACCTTCAAGCTTGGCTAGCATGATAGCACCATTGTCAATCTGCTCTTGTTCAGGTAAGCGCTGCAATTTGACTAACGGCGTTTGACCGACGCAATCAGCAAGGTCAGTAATTTGAGTAATAAAATTGGCGTTTGACTGAGCTGTAGCGGACATAAAGTATCCTTAATAGTATCTATTTTTAAAGTAGTTTAACGCTATAGTAAAGTGCTATATATTCGGCAATACTTCGAGGTAACGGCAGCGTTTTTATTATTTGATAAGATTATGGTATTAAAGCGTTAAATAACCATGTTTTTATAAATGCGTCAATAATAAGTCAATACATCGTGACTGTCAGGTATTTATTATGGAAAATAAAAATTTGCGACATTGTATCATCTTGTTTTTGATGGCGCTTAACGCAGATAGCTTTATCGATGATTGTCTAACAGCGGCTAATGGAATCCTGTTAAGATAATCATAAGCTATATAGTCGTTAATAGATGATACCTAAGCGGTCAGTAAAAGCATTTTAAAATGCCAGTAACAAAAACAGTAGTGGAGAGGGTGCGCAGTATGGCTTACAAAAAACGTTTTGATACCAGTAGTGCCTATGGTCAGCTGGTCATATTGGTATTTTTGCCCATCTGTTTACTCGCAGCAGTGGGGGGTATCTTGGTGTTTTATGAAACCATGCGTGCCAGTAATTCAGAGCAAGCAGTGTTGGCTGAGGCGGTGCTTATCCGCTATTCACCTACGATTGCAGAGATAATACCTGAGCTATTAGAGCAAGATGCTGCCAAGATACAGACTTCAAAAAATAATAATGAAAATGCTAATGACAATAATAATAAAGTCTCGCAAGCTGCGATTGCAAAGTTAGAAGGCATCCAAGATAAACTCAGGCGTATGCGGGCAGAGCAACATGTTCAGCGTATCGCTATTGTCAATCAGAGCAACGACATACTTGCGACAGTTGGCTATGGTACGGAAGAGGCATGGCCTGCAATCGATCCATCAGAGCGTTTTTTAGCGCAAAAATCCACTCCTATCGGTACCGCTTACGGCAGTATACTAGGTGAATTTGAGGGTCAGACACTGTGGTTATTAGTCGATATGGATAGTGAGCCGCTTTATATTGCGCGCTATCGTATCGCTATGGCATTGGTAATTACCGGTTTGTTTACATTATTAATTCTACTACTAAGTTTAAACATTTATTCAAAACGTTGGATTGCGCCGATTTATGAGCTGCGGTTGCAATTACAGCGTACTCACGTCGATAATCTTTATCAGCCTATCCCCGTTGAGTCGAATGGTGAGCTAAATCTATTACAACAAGACTTGGTGAGAACATTACGCCGTTTATATGTCAGTTTCCAAGAGCTGAAAGAGCATGCGGAGCAGACCGAAGATGATTTGCGTCTTGCTTTTGATGAGATGGAGATGCAAAACATCTCTATTCGTAATGCGCGTGATGCGGCAATCTCAACCAGCCAAGCCAAATCAGCGTTTTTAGCCAATATCAGTCATGAGCTGCGTACGCCACTCAATAGCATTGATGGTTTTATTAATTTGCTCGCGCGTCACGGTGAGCTCAATCCTGAGCAAGACTTGTATGTACAAACCATTCGCAAATCGTCTGCGCACTTATTGGCATTGGTCAATGATGTGCTTGATTTCTCTAAAATCGAAGCGGGCAAGTTGGTACTAGATCGCCATGAGTTTGATCTTTATGACACTATCTATGATGTGGTCGATATGCTGTCGCCAGTGTCTGCAGAAAAAGGTCTGCGCATGGCGGTATTGTTTTACAACGATGTGCCAATGCGTATCAATGGTGATGCGCTGCGCCTCAAACAAGTACTAACCAATATTGTTGGTAATGCGATTAAGTTCACTGATAGCGGTGACGTGGTGGTGCGCGTCAGCTTAGATGACTATCAAGACAATTATTTGATGATTAGCGTGCAAGACAGTGGTAAAGGCATCTCGCTGTCTGATCAAAAAATGCTCTTTCAAAGCTTTAGTCAAGGAGATCCATCCATCACGCGTCAATATGGTGGCACAGGATTGGGTCTGGTCATCTCTAAACAATTAACACGGCTGATGGGCGGCGATATTGGTTTCTATGACAATATGCAAGAGAATATTTCCAATCAAGGCGCGACGTTTTGGTTTCGTATGCCAGCCCATGTTGATGTGGTAGAGGCAGCGACAGGACAAACCATTGAGCTGCCTGTATTGGCACCATTGGCAAGTGCGACTGATGAATTTAATGTTCTTATTTGGATTAATCATACCGCGTCTATACAAGTACTGAAAGCTAGTCTGCATCATTTGCCTATTAAGCTAACCCAAGCCAATTCTTTGCCAGGTTTGCTTGAATCGTTAAAAGAGCGTGGTAATTATTGGGACTGGGTCATCGTTGATGATGATACCCAAGACGATATGATGGCGCTGCTTAAGCAAATCCGTTTACATTATCAAGGTAAACTGGCCGTCTTTGGTTATCAAGTTGCCGCTGATCAAGCACTACTCAATCGTTACCATGCCAATATCTTGTATGAGCCATTAGACAAGAGACAGTTGTATGCCATGCTAGATACGCAAAAGCGTAGTGTACCTACTGGTATTGCAGAACCACGTTGGAAAGGCGTTACCGTATTGGCAGTTGACGATCATTTGCCAAACTTACTGGTGCTTGATGCGCTGCTGAGCGAGCTTGGTATTCATGTTATTACGGCCAGTAACGGATTTGATGCGATAGAGCTAATCAGTAAACAACAAGCGAAAAATATCAAAGCTACTAAAACTGAAAAACAAAGCCTGTCGAAAAAAACTCAAATCTCAAAAGCGGTCACGCGAGATGATGTCAGTAAATCAGCGGTTAGCACGTTACATATCGAAGACGTAACGATAGAAGAAAAGGGTAACGCACAACCTAAAGATAGGATCGATCTTATCTTTATGGATATTCAAATGCCACGTATGTCAGGGCATGAGGCGGCGCGACAAATCCGTAAGATTGAAGCAGCAGATAGTCATATTCCCATTATTGCACTGACTGCACATGGGTTGGCAGACGAGCGAGATAAATTAATCGCTAGTGGTATCAATGATTATGTCGGTAAGCCTATTAGCCAGCCGCAGCTGCTACAAGTATTACAAAAATGGCTTGGACGTAATGCGTCGTCATCACCATTAACGGCAGAAAATGATGAGCATCCACAAAATCTTGGCATAGCAGGTGACTTACAAGTATTAGAGTCAAAAACCATTGACGCTCAAAGTTCTAATGTACCAAATATGATGCTGCAACCTTCCTCATCTGCGCCTAAAAATGCAGCGCCGCCTACCTATCAAATGATTCGAAGCGAGCAGGTTCAGAGTTATAAACCTATCAAGATGAGCAATGAGAAAAGAGTGAAGCGACCTCTGTCACTGAAAAAAATCCGTGATGACTATCTGCGTGATAGTCAACCACGTGAAGACTATCGACGTGAAAACCTGCGCGAAACGCAGCCACGCTATGAAAACCTGCGTTTTCAAGAACAAGGGCAGGCGGCATTTGGTACGCGTTCTATTCAAACGCTCGATGATAATAAAGATGAACTATCAGTCAGTACTGTGTATCTGCAAAACGATAATAACTTAAATGCTTCTTTATTTAATACCTTGGATATTCTAGATTGGCAAGATGCATTGACGCGCTCAGCCAATAAGCCAGATCTTGCTGCCAAGCTAATCATTATGATGCTTGATACCATTAATGAGGAAAAACAAGCATTGACGCAAGCATGGGAGGCACACAATCGCAGTATGCTCGCGCAAATCGCTCATCGGATATTGGGCGGCAGTCGTTATACGGGCGTGCCACAACTGCGCCAAGCCAGCCAAGATTTAGAAGATAAGTGTTTATTAAATATCCAGCATACCACGCCTGCACAGTTTGCAATGTTAGAGCCTTATTATGAGGCTTTATTAACCGCTTTGAATAATTTGCAAACGCTTGATTTGTCTGCTTATCCGCAGCTTAATTACCATCGTCTAAGTGAGAACGATATGACTTGGAAAATGATTTAAGGAAAAGTTTTATGATACTAAGAGCTAACGATATCGTGGCAGTCAGTTATTGATAAGGTAGGAGATAGGCAAGGCTGTTAATATCACTCTATATATAAGCTATTATTTCAATTATTAAGGATGATTATGCACACTATCGCCACCTACCAATATGAAACACTGCAAGTTAGCGCGACTGATGATATTTTAACCGTGACAATCAATCGACCTGAGAAAAAAAATGCCATGAGTTTTAAAGTGGTCGAAGAGTTGATTGCGGTAGCCGGTCGCATCAGTAAAGACAAAACGATACGTGCAGTGATTTTAAATGGCGCTGAAGGTACCTTCTGCGCAGGGATTGACTTGGGCGACTTAAATCACCCCAAAAACCAAGTTTTTGCGCTATGGGAGCTGATCAAACCTTGGCAAAGCTCATTTCAGCGCGTGTGCTTAGTATGGCGCGATGTCCCAGTACCTGTCATTGCCGTACTTGAAGGATATTGTATCGGTGCAGGCTTACAGCTGGCGCTGGCATGTGATATTCGTATCAGCCATCCTGATTGTAAATTGGCTATTATGGAGGCCAAATGGGGACTAGTACCAGATATGGGCTTGACGCAATCTGGTTTTGGCGTGGTACGAGCTGATATCCTAAAAGAGCTGGCAATGACAGCCCGTATCGTTAGTGCAGAGCAGGGCAAAGAGCTAGGATTGGTCAGTCATTGCAGTGAGACGCCACTTGAGCAAGCGCAGCAACTTGCTGCTGAATTTGCTGAACGGTCACCAGATGCCGTGCTGGCAAGTAAACGCGTTATCAATGCCATGTTTGAACAATCTGCGACTACTTTATATATAGAAAAAGTCTGGCAATTAAAGATGATGTTCGGTCGCAATCGTAAACTTGCCCTTAGAAAAGCGAAGCAAGCCAGTACTGTATTTGGCAAGCGCCAGTTCCGTTAATACAGTTTAGATAGCTTATTGTTTTAAATGACTTCATCTTATTTCAAACGAACCATTGTTTTATTGATTAAAGTTTGTTTTATTAACGTGAGACCTCTATTGAAATATAGGCAGACAGTGCGATATAAGACTGTCTGCTTGCGTAGCGGTTCGTCGATAAAAATAAAATAACAATCACTAGATCAAATGGTTTAACTATGTCTGCTCCAAAATCCCCCCTTCCTAATAAACCGCTTGCTGCTGACCGCGTGCGCTCTGCCGATTTACCTGTCGCATGGATTATGATGCTGGGTCTTATCGTTGCGGTAGGACCTTTATCTATTGATATGTATCTGCCAGCGTTACCATCGATGGCGGATGACTTTGGTGTGTCGACTGCCTTTATGGCAAACTCCGTACCTGCTTACTTTGTCGGATTGGTATTTGGTCAATTGTTTTATGGTCCCTTTAGTGACCGCGTTGGCCGCGTCAAGCCTTTATATATAGGCATGGTCTTATATGTGATTGCCTCTATTATTTGTGCAACCACCAACAATGAATACGTGTTATTCGCTGGTCGTACCTTGCAAGCGCTCGGTGCTTGCGTAGGGGCAGTGGTTACCCGTGCTGCGATTCGAGACCGTCTAACCGCTAAGCAAACGGCAAAAGCGTTTTCTATCATGATTTTGGTAATGGGCTTAGCGCCGATACTAGCACCATCACTTGGCGCAGTATTTTTGCAGTATTTTAGTTGGCATTCTATCTTTTGGTTTTTGGCGGCTTTTGGCACGTTAAATTTATTACTGACTAAATTTTTCTTTTTTGAGACCCTTAGCGAAGAAAACCGCACTGTGCGTCCTGCCAAAGAGATACTCAGTCAATATTGGGATTTGCTGAGAGATCCCACCTTTAACTATCCGGCGATTGGCGGCGGGTTATTGATGGGTGCAATGTTCGTTTATATCAGCTCAGCCTCTGAACTTATCATGGATACCTATGGCATGTCAGCCACACATTTTGGCTGGCTCTTTGGTATGAATGCTGCAGGCTTTGTGGCATTGACGCAGCTTAACCAATGGCTGACCAATCGCTTCCGTATTTTGAGTATTTTACGTTTTGGTGCGATGATGCAGGTCATCTCAGCGGGGGCTCTATTTACCCTTGGTATCGTATTTGGGACCGATGCTTGGTTGCCATTGGTCTTAGTCTGTATTTTCTTTTGTATCTCAGGTTTAGGTTTGACACAGCCCAACGCTTCAGCGATTGCGCTTGCTTTTCAAAAGCGCCGTGCTGGTATGGCCAGTGCGCTACAAGGCTCGCTTATGTTCTCAGTAGGTATCTTTGGTGGATTGTTATTAAACTTATTCCCCGTCAATCCAGTACTGAAAATCGGTATCGCGATGTTTGCACTGATGAGTCTTGGTTGCTATTTAATTTGGCAGATAGACCGTAATTTGGATTTAGATAATGCAGATTAATTAACTGAAAAATTCTATTTATTAATATTCATCGGTAAAAAAGCATTCAGTACGTATTCATCGTCTGAATGCTTTTTTTTATACTTTTTTATTCATTGTTAATAATATCTATTTTTGGTACAAGCCTCAGTACGCTTAGCTTTATAGATAAAAATCTCGAACCTGCTTTGTATATTGTATATACATTTCTGGTTATATATAAACAATTGTTTGCCTTGATAAAACAAAGTGATTGCAATGGCTGAGTTGCTCAATTATTATCTAAGGTAATTTTCTGTAATTAAGTGTTTTTTATACCTTTCTTAAACTTACAGAATTGTTTTTAAAATTGATTTTTTGAATAAAATTGAGCCTTAAGGATAAGAGATGAAACTATTATATCGAGCATTACCGATTATATTGAGTGTAGGCTTATTTGGGTGTGGAAATTCTTCTACCCAAGACAACGCTAATGCAGCTGGCGCAACAGTAACGGAACATAAAGACAATTTTGTCAGTAAACTTCCTGCTACAGCACCGACATTAAAGGTGGCAATGACTGGTGATTTACCGCCTTTCTCATTTCAAGATGATTATGGCAACATGCAAGGCACTGATGTCGATTCGATTAGAGCCATTGGGGAAGAGCAAGGCTTTAAAGTCGAATTCTACAAAGAGTCATGGCAGGATATGTTCGATAGTGTGGAATCGGGAAAGCGTGATTTAGCTATTTCTGGTATTTCTTATAAAGATGATCGTGCAATTAGATATGGTCTATCAACGCCTTACTTTTTCAATCCAGCTACTATTATGTATTTGGAAGGAAAGTTTGATATCAAAGATTTAAACGATATCAAAGGTCTAAAAACAGGTACTTTAGAGGGTTCTAAAGAAGAAGACACTCTAAAAGAGATGGGCAGCTCAGTTGAGCTGGTTTCAAGATCTACTGCATTTTTGGCTTATCAGGACTTAGTTCAAGGTAATACTGATGTGTTCTTATATGATATGCCAGTTTTGCAATACATTATAAAAGGTTATCCAGAACATAAAGTTAAGATTGTCCCTTATGAAGCAGCGGATGCGCCTTCAGCACAGCAAGTCGTTTTGATGGCAAAAGAAAATACTAAGCTGATCAAGAGTGTAAATGAAGGCATTACCAAGTTAAAAGCAAAAGGCACATTTAAAGAGATTGAAGAGAAATGGCTGGGTGCGACTGAGCCTGCGACCAAAAGTACTTCAAATAATCAGCAATCGAGCTAAGGGACTATAAAGATGGCAACCACACACAATGTCGATAATAAGCGCTATCGCAGTCTGATTATTTCGATTGCACTATTTTTATCTTTGATTGGCGCCTTGCTAGCGTTTACTTTTTATACCTCAAGCTTGCTTGAAAGAAATACAGTTTTAATTGATAAAACCAACCAAGTTGCTAATAGCGCCCAAGCGGTAATTAAAGACTTATTTGACTTGGACAGCAGTTACGGTGAAGACACCAACTCGCCGCATATACAACGAGTATTAGAGCGTTTGGAGCAAAATACAGCGCTTATTACTAGCTCTATCACTGCCATTGAACAGGGTGGTGAAATTACCGATGTCGATGGTAAAAGCTATGACTTACCGAAGATTAATAATAACTCTCAAACCAAAGTCGCTGCGGCGAATGAGCAGTGGTTACTTTTAGAGCCTAAGATTCAGACTTACCTTAAAGACGCTGACAACATCATGGTCGATTCATCTGATGAATTGATTCAAGCGGTTGAACAGGCAAAAACATCGAGTCTACTAATTAACGATTCGTTAGACCAGCTCACCGATGAAGTGTTTATCAACGCTGAACGCCAAGCAAGTACTATCCGACTCATTCAGGTATTGGGTGTTGCCGCTATTTTTGCCTACTTCCTAATTTTCGTATTTTTCTTTGTACGTCGTCTGCGTGATACAGATGCTGAGGCATTGGCCGCTCGTCGTGAAACGCAAGAAATTATGGAAACGGTCAATACCGGCCTGTTCTTGTTGGATAAGGACCTGAACATTGGTCAGCAGCATTCTCGCGCGCTTAACGGCATTATTGGTGAGGATAGATTGGCAGGAGAAAACTTTGCCGATGTACTGCGTGGCCGTATCTCAGACAAAGATTTGAGAACCACCCGTCAGTTTATCGAGCAGTTATACAACCCACGTGTCAAAGAAAAGCTGGTTGATTCTTTAAATCCATTGCATAAAGTCATGTTACACAATGCGTCTGGAGAGGAGAGTACGACCAGTCGCTTCTTAGACTTTAAGTTTTCACGTGTTTATGAAGATAAAGACATTGCCCGTATTTTGGTCAACGTCAATGACGTCTCAGATGCAGTATATTTAGAGCAGCGCCTAGAAAAAGAACGCTCGCAAAATGATATGCAGATTGAGATGTTGACGACCATCTTAAACGTGAATCCAAAAATTATTAATGAGTTTATTAATAATACCAAAGCTCACATCGATAAGATGAACAATATCCTGAAAAATCCTGGTAGCTCGCAATTTGAGCTAGAAGGGAAGCTAAAAGCGATTTATCGTGAAATGCATAGCCTAAAAGGTGAGGCATCTGCGCTTAAACTGCATAGCTTTACCAAAATCGCATCAGATGCTGAAGATAAGCTTGATGCGCTGCAAAATCAAGGCAAGCTGTCGGGTAATAACTTCTTACCGCTCGCCGTGCATTTGGATGACTTATTGAGCCTATCGAATACCATTGAAACGCTAGGTGAACGTATCAATCAGGCAGCGCCAAAAGCTAACAATAATGCAAAACCTGTAATGTCAGTAAAGACTGTACCACAACCAAGTGTTGTCCAAGCTCAAGTAGCAGACGTTGCTACCACTAACATAAATGTCGATGGCGGTAATGAAATCGATTTGAGCGATGAGTCAGATAACGAGCATCTATCTTATTACCAAGATTTTGCTAAAGACATTGCTGTTAGACAAGGCAAGAAAATACAGCTTAACGGCCATAATTTAGCACATATAAACATCCCTGAACGTCTCAAACAACCGATCAAAGAAATCAGTATTCAGTTGCTACGTAATGCAGTGGTACATGGTATCGAATCACCTGAAGCGCGTCAGTCAGCGGGCAAGTCTGCCATCGGTAGCATTGATTTAGAGATGCAACGTGACAGTCAAAACTTAATCATCGTACTGCAAGATGACGGTCAAGGTATTGATTATGAGGGCATTCGTCATAAGTTGATTGCTGATGGTCGTTTCACGCAAGAAGAGGCACCTCAGATGACTCATGGTGATCTGCTCAAAACCTTGTTTGCTTCTGGTTTCTCGACCAAAGAACATGCCGATGAAGATGGCGGTCGCGGTGTGGGCTTAGACGTTATCAAGGCGTTGGTCAAAGAGCACAATGGTAAGCTGAATGTAAATACTGAGCTTGGAAAAATGACTCGTTTTGTCATCACCTTGCCTGCTGCGTAATTAAGGACAATAAAAAATCTATGTATAAATTAATGATCGTCGATGACTCAAATATTATTCGAAACCGTATTCAGCGCGCTTATGACTCGGGTCAATTCATGTTGGTTGCTACGGCAACCAGTGGGGTTCAAGCGCTTGAAAAGTTCAATATTCATCGTCCAGATGTGGTGACCATGGATTTGACCATGCCGCAAATGGACGGTCTTGAATGTATTGAAAAAATCATTGCTATCGACCCTGACGTTCGTATCTTGGTGGTCTCAGCCTTGTCTGACAAATCTACTGGCATTGAAGCGTTATCATTGGGCGCGAGTGGGTTCTTGTGCAAGCCTTTTTCAGAAGAAGAGCTAGTAGAGTCTTTGTATGAGTTGGTACAAGACTAACATTGTCCAATAATTTTAATAAATACCTTATTAAAGAACACACATTATGAAAGAGCAAAATTTACAAATTTTTGTGAGTATCATTACCAACTATTTTACTCAGTTTGGTAATGATGAGTTGGTGGTCGATACGCCTTACTTGTTAGAAAACCAACAGCCAAAAGTCCATGATTATACGGGCGTCATCGGTATATCAGGGGTGCAAAAAGGGGTGGTTTATTTTACGGCGACCACGGCACTATTGAGCAGTATTCTAGACAGTATGGGCGAGATAGATAAAAGTGAGGACAATCTGGTCGATTTAGCAGGCGAGGTTGCCAATACGGTTTCGGGTAATGCCCGTCACGAGTTTGGTCCAGAATTTCATATCTCTGTCCCGTTTGTCTTTAAAGGCTCGCCGCAAAGTATCATTTTGCCTAAAAGTGGACGTTCTTTTATCATTCCAGTGAGTTGGCGCAGTCAAATCGGAGAGATTGTGGTTTGTTTGCAAGATTGATTACACAACCCCGTGATGATAACTATGGACGATGAACAATTATGGTTAATGTAGAAAAGTTAGGCGTCTTTTTAAGTTCAATCAGTGCATTTTTTGCGCAGATTGATGCTGAGGCAGTGGTCATTGATACGCCTTACCTAAACAGTAATAAAAATGCTGTTGGTTATGATTATAGTGGCATGATTAAAATATCTGGACCGCTTGAAGGCTGTGTCTATGTCAGTGCCCCAAGCAATATGTTGCGTGAAGTTATCAAAGTGATGGGCGAGCCTGACTCTTCCATGACGATGATGAAAGACTTGTTGGGTGAGATGGCAAATACCATCTCTGGCAACGCTCGCACCGAGTTTGGTGCCGATTTTATTATCTCACCTCCTAAGATTATTGAAGGGATACCCAGTATTCCTTATCTGCCAAAAGACCGCCAAAGCTATGTCACGCCATTTACGTGGCGAGGCTATAAAGCAGTTATCGGTATCAGTATCGCTTAATCTTATTCTAAATGCATAAAAAAACGACGTCTCACCGTCGTTTTTTTTATGCATTATCATCCACTTAAACCTTATAATAGCGCTAGCAGTGACTAAGCGTTATATGATAAAATACAGCCCAGCTATTTTTTATCATATAGTATTCTATACGTTCAAATCGTAGCTCAGTTTTTTCAACCAACCCATCAACCAATGACACACACATCATGGCAAAAAATTGCTGGGTGTTTGGCGACTTGATTAATTTGCTTCACGGCTAGGTGCTTCATTGATATACCTAACTCATAGCAGATGCGTGTCGCTAGATAGGCAGTTTTTGTGATGTGGAGGCATAACCCAACCAACAGGACATTTAACATGGCTACAAAGAATCCAACCAAAATCGAAATGCGCGACCTATTACAAGCCGGCGCTCACTTTGGTCACCAAACACGTTTTTGGAATCCAAAAATGGGTCCATATATTTTTGGTGCCCGTAACAAGATTCACATCATTAACCTTGAGCACACTGTAAAGGCGTTTAACGAAGCATTGACTTACGTTAACGGCTTAGCTGCTAAGAAAAACAAAGTATTATTTGTTGGTACTAAGCGCGCAGCTAGCGGCGTTATCGCTGAGCAAGCAGCACGTGCTGGCATGCCATACGTTGACCATCGCTGGTTAGGTGGTATGTTGACTAACTGGAAAACACTACGCCAGTCAATCAATCGTCTAAAAGAGCTAGAAAAACAAGCTGAAGACGGTACTTTCGCTAAGCTTACTAAGCGTGAAGCGTTAGAGCGTACTCGCGATATGGAAAAACTTGAGCGTTCATTGGGCGGTATCAAAGACATGGGCGGTCTACCTGACGCAATCTTCGTTGTAGACGTAGATCATGAAGCAATCGCTATCAAAGAAGCTAAGAACCTAGGTATCCCAGTTATCGGTATCGTTGATACTAACTCTAACCCTGATAACGTTGATTACATCATCCCAGCAAACGATGATGCTATCCGTGCTGTGACTTTGTACGTAACTTCTATGGCTGATGCAATCATCGCCGGTAAAGAATACGCACAAACTCAAGCTGGTGGTAAAGCTGAGCAAGAAGCACCTGCTACTGAAGAAGCAGCTGATGCTCAAACTGAAGAAGCTGCTACTCCAGCAGAATAAATCGCTGAGTGATATGGTTTAATGTTGTAAGGCTGCCTTGATAGTTTTTCTATTAACAGCCATATAACATGACTTATAGTATAGACAGCATAAAGATAAATAATAGGCATGATGTAGTATTACTCGTCATGCCTTATTGTTAAAGCGGATTTGTTAAAGTGGCGTTGTTAAGCCGCTATACAGAATTCAAGTGCGTTTAGATATTGTGCACTCCCATATATAATAATGCTCACCTACATAATAAAAGGTAACTCTTATGTCAGAAGTAAAAGTATCTGCCAAAATGGTAAAAGAATTGCGTGACCGTACTGGTCTTGGCATGATGGAATGTAAAAAAGCGTTAGAAGAATCAAACGGTGATGTCGAAACTGCCATTGATAACCTACGTAAATCTGGTCAAGCAAAAGCGGCTAAAAAAGCGGGTAACATCGCAGCTGACGGCGCTATCATCATCGCTCAAGGCGACAGCAAAGCATTCTTGTTAGAAG
This sequence comes from Psychrobacter sp. LFX-11D, assembly GCF_904846475.1. Lineage (NCBI taxonomy): Bacteria > Pseudomonadati > Pseudomonadota > Gammaproteobacteria > Moraxellales > Moraxellaceae > Psychrobacter > Psychrobacter sp. LFX-11D. The sequence continues at coordinate 209,028 of NZ_CAJHAV010000002.1, read as the reverse complement.
TGAACTGCCAAACTGACTTCGTTGCAAAAGATGAAAATTTTGCAGCCTTTGCAGAAACAGTCGCGAACCTTGCATTAGAAAACAATGTGACTGACGTAGCTGCTATCGCTGAATTGCCATATGGCAATGGTCAGACTGTTGAAGAAGCTCGCGTATCTTTGGTACAAAAAATCGGTGAGAATATCCAAATCCGCCGTGTTGAAGTACTTGAAGGCGCTAACATTGCTGCATACCGCCATGGTCTACGTATCGGCGTAGTGGTATCTTATGAAGGCGGCAGTGCAGAAACTGGTAAAAATCTTGCTATGCACATCGCTGCGTTTAACCCAGTTGCTGTTGCTGATGAAGACGTCGCTGCTGATCTATTAGCGCGCGAAAAAGACATCATTGAAGCAAAAGCACGTGAGTCTGGCAAGCCTGACAACATCGTTGAAAAAATGATCGAAGGTGGTCTACGTAAGTACCTAGAAGAAGTTACTTTATTACGTCAGCCATACGTTATGGACAATGAGAAAAAAGTTGGTGACGTACTAAAAGCTGAAGGCGTAAAAGTACTTGGTTTCAAACGTCTAGAAGTCGGTGAAGGCATTGAGAAGAAGCAAGAAGACTTCGCTGCTGAAGTTGCTGCTACTCAAGCACTAGCTAACAAGTAAGTTTTAAAATGCAGTAAGTACTGAGTTTGTTTTTGCTCAGTACTTATAGATTGTTTGACATAAGAAGCAATCAAGCATAAAAAAGCCCGTTATTTATTTAACGGGTTTTTTATGTCTGTGATTTTTATTTTGGATTAACGCAATGCCAAATAAGCAGAGTTGGCATAGCTTGCGCTATTACTGTTGCTACTCGTGCCATAACTAACGTTTTGCATGCCACCGCCATTACTGGTATTGGCAGTATTGCTATTATTAGCATTCATCGTATTACCAGATAGCCCTGAATCGTTTTTATACAGGCTATGATATCGGCTCATCACACTTTTGACATAGTTACGCGTTTCTTTAAACGGTGGAATGCCATTATATTTATCGACGTTACCTTCACCTGCATTATAACCCGCGACCGCAAACTCGACGTTGTTGTTAAAGCGGCGCATCAGCCAAGCGATATATTTGGCAGAACCTTCAATATTATCGGCAGGATTCCAAGGATTGCTCACTTTAAATCGACGTGCTGTAGCTGGCATCAGCTGCATTAAACCCTGCGCACCGACTGGTGAGCGAGCATTGGGATTAAAGGCTGATTCAGTATGCATCATGGCTTTCATAAGTCCTGGATCGACACCGTGGCGCTGCGCTGAAGCCATAATATAGCTATCATAAGAGTTACGAGTACCGCTGCTGCTTGCAGAGCTGCTCCCATAGTCATTGCTATTACTGCTACTACTACCACCATCATATAGACTAGAATCTTTATAATAAGTAACTTTTACTTTTTTAGTAAATTTATCAAAATTACCACTGGGATTGACGTTGGTGAGAAGTACTTGTCCGCCTTTGTCTTTATAGATATACATATTGCCTGCTTGAGCAGCGATAGGTAGGCTAGATAGGGCAACGGCGGTGAGTAAAACGGGAGACAAGCAGCGGGTTATGAAAGGTGCAACATTTATCATAGAGTTATCACTTTTTATCGAGTAGTAGCAAATTGCCTTGCTTATGGACGCATTGGTTTGCGCAATAAAGCGGTTACCCTGTCTGCAATATTTCATAGTCACTAAGCTTAAGTACTACAACGCAGAACCACGGTTAACAAAACCAATTGCAATAGATACAAAAAATAATAGTTGCTTACTATAACATATAATAAATTTTTACTACATCTGATTGACCTGACAAGCTGGTCAAACAAACATTTAAATTGTAAAAATTTTTAATAAAATCAATATGGTATTGCAGTGTACCTTATTAAGTGCGAGGTCAGAAGTAGCCACAGACCATTTACAGTGAAGGCAAAATAGAGGAGGGCTATTATCACTAGTATTTGCCAAAAAGCATTGAAACACACGATGAATCTAAATATTCGCAGCTGTACTATAGTGAATTCAGTATTAAAGCGATACAGCAAGCAGGACTGGGATGAATTTTACGCAGCCTCTGTCGGCGTAGGCACAGCACGCCAGAAAAATTTATACCAGTACTGCGTTGGAACATAACGTATCTGTTTTATTTGGAATTGACTATAGAATAGCAGTGCTGTATTAAAGGACTATTAAGCAGACAGTGCTGTGATAAATATAGGTACCCAGACAGCAGTGACCAAACCGTTCACTGCTAAGCCAAACGCGGCATATCTGCCCGCTGTATGACTGATTTGCCATGCTTCTACGGTGCCGAACGCATGAGCGACTAAGCCAAGCGCTAAGCCTTTGGCACGGTCATCTTCAATGCCAATAAATAAGAAACGCGCTAATGTCCCGCCAATGAGACCTGAAACGATAATAATCAGGTTTGCCATCGCTAGAGGTGCTTTGATTAAATCTGCGATGCTCAGACCAATCGGCGTGGTCACTGAACGACTGGCAAATGCTAATATCGTATCGTGACTGAGTGAAAATAGATAGGCTAATGACATCGGTAATAATGCGCCAATCAAACTCGCCATCGCCACAATCAAGACAAGTTTCTTGATAGGTAAACCTTTGAAATTCATGGCAGCCAAAGGTATTGCCAATAAGACAGTAACATAACCTAATAGATGGTCAAAAACGGGCTTGGCAACGGCGTAATAATTATTGTAATCCCATTGGAAAATGAATAGAAATATAACGACCAATACTAGTGCGGTAATGACCATCGGTAACCATGAAAGTTTGCGTGCCAATATGCGAGCAATTACATGGGCTGCTAAAGTCAGTAATATCGCCGCAAAGGTTGCCACAAACACATTATCAAAACTCATAAGATTCCTTTATTCATACCGCTCAAGGCTGTCATTTTTGCTCATTAATAGTAGTGTTGCCGTTCATATCATTATTACGGTTCAGCCAACGATTGGATAACACGGCAAATCCCCAAATCGGTATCAGCGTACTAATCAGTATGGTAAGCATAAAGCCCCATAGCTCATCTCCTAAAGCAAATAACAGCAAGCCTGCACCGGCTGAAACTGGCAAAAAAGCAAAGCCACTATCGACAAGTAAAGTATTACTCGCTTGGGTAAGCCAGCCTGGAATACCTTTGATAAATCGCCAAATCATCAGAATAAAAAACATGGTCAGTAAGCCGACGATATTGGCCGCTTTTTCAATACCCGCCAACTGACAGACAAATACTGCCGACTCACGCACAGTAACGACAATGGTGAGCGTCAGGAGTAATGCCATCCATAAGGGCATTTTTGAAGAATGGGTAGACTTCATAAGCAAGTGGACCACGTCAGGGATAGATAAAAGAGTAAAAAGATGAGTGAGAGGAGACTCACGAGTGCAGTATATAAAAGATTATATATAGAGTATCGCAACTAATAAAGCGTATCGGTCAATAGTGACCATATAGTCTGTAAGTAATAAAATTGATAGATCAATACATCAATACATCAATACATCGATATATAGCTGTTGCTAATACGAGTTTCTCTTGTACGCTATGTTGATTCAGCATTAAAAAGGACACTATTTATCAATAGCGTCCTTTTTAATTTTATTCAAAATATGATAAATAAATGACTTATTTTTGCAAATCAGATGTTTGAGTATCTTCTATCAGCAAGTCTTCCGCTACTCTCTCAGCTTCAGCATTTAACGCCTCAAATTCAGCAAACGCTTTTTCTTCAGCATCCGTCATCGTTTGTTCTTCTACATCATCAGGCTGCTCAAACTCTTCAAGTATCGGCATCAGCAATGTTGCTTGCGCTAATGGCAATACATCTAGAGGCTCTAAGTTGGCTTGACCAAGTAACTGTCTCAGTCTATCGCTTGGCAAGCGAATCGTTAAGCACTCATGACCACTGTCATCATAGCTTTCTTCTTGAATAACGCCGAGCTCATACAAAGCATTTTTTAACTGCCCTGCGCTATAAGGTAGTGTCAAATCAAAGGTGGTCAGTGTGCCAGTCAGTAACTGCTGCACGGCTAATGACAACTCTTCCATGCCTAAGTTTTCTCTAGAAGAAACATAGACGCGGTTGGGTTGACCTTCGCTAGCATAACCGATACGTGCAGGCTCATCGGTCAAATCAATCTTGTTGTAGACATTAAGCATAGGCACATCATTATCAATTTCAGCCAGTACGTCTTTCACCGCCTGAATTTGCTCATGCATGTCTTCGCTCGAAGAATCGATGACATGGAGCAATAGGTCTGCTTCAAGTGTCTCTTCTAAGGTCGCATGGAAAGATTCAACCAATTCATGTGGAAGATGGCGGACAAAACCGACCGTATCGACCAGTACCACACGTCCTACACCTTGCCAATCTAAGCGGCGTAACGTCGGATCGAGCGTCGCAAACAGTTTGTCGGCCGCATAAATGTTTTCATCGACCAAGCGATTAAACAAGGTAGACTTACCAGCATTGGTATAACCCACAAGTGAAATAGTCGGTACATCTGATTTTTGACGGCGAGCTCGACCTTGCGCACGCGTCTGTCTGACTTTTTCGATTCTACTTTTGAGCTGCATGACTCGCACTTGTAGCAAGCGACGATCCGTCTCAAGCTGGGTTTCACCGGGTCCACGTAGACCAATACCCCCTTTTTGACGTTCCAAATGCGTCCAACCACGCACCAAACGTGTCGACAAATGGTTGAGCTGTGCCAGCTCTACTTGTAGTTTACCTTCGTAAGTACGTGCACGCTGCGCGAAAATGTCCAAAATCAGACCCGTGCGATCAAGTACGCGGCATTGTACCAAGGCTTCAATATTACGCTCTTGTGAAGGCGATAAGCTATGGTTAAAAAGAACGATGTCCGCATCATGCTCGCGCACCAGTTCTGCTATCTCTTCTGCTTTGCCGCTACCAACAAAATATCTGGCGTCAGGGCGTGCACGTGAGCCTGTGACCAGTGCCAAGCGGTCTGCGCCTGCTGAGTCTGCCAATAATTCAAATTCACCTAAATCATCAGGATCTTGAATTTGGCGGATGTCTAAATGTACGATGATGGCGCGCTCGCCACCGGTATGTCTTTCAAAATATTCCAAAGAGTATCACCTATCCATAAAGTAAATAAATCGCAACGCTGCCTATTCTAAATGTGAGTTCTAAATATTTGGGGTTTATTCAATACATTGAATAAATTACCAAGCTTATCGAAATAGAATAACCATCTTAGTTGCGTTCAGATAACCATTTATATGTGGTCTTATCAGTTGATATTAAAGCGTATTCACACAATTAGCGATGATTTTATGTTACAGCGTTCATTAAGTAGGATTTCATCTTTGCAGCGCAATATTCTTTCTAAAATGAATCAGTTAGAGACATTAGCAGCAAATTACTCACAAAACCTATTCATAACTCAGTGAACAAGTCGTCACTGATTGCATAAACTTTGTTATACTCATTGCGTTTGTTTACCATATATAATCATAAGTTTTAATTACGAGGGACACAGATGAGCCAACCCAAGCCAGGCTTTTCAATTAAACAGCAATTGGGGCGCGGCAAACAGATTGCTGGTATGACCACCACAATTGCTGGTGGGCTACGCGCCGCCCAACGTATCGGGGCATTTAAACAGCCACCACGCGAAACACTGCCGCGCTACATTCAAGCTTTTTGTCGCAAAATGGCAGGCTCTTTTGGCGTCAAGGTTATCGCCGTTGAGCGCGTAGAGCAACATCACGGGCTATGGGTTTCTAACCATGTATCGTGGATGGATATCCCTGTGGTCGGTACAGTGAGCCCTGCTTTTTTCTTATCCAAAGCCGAAATAGGTGAGTGGCCTATCTTTGGTAAGCTGGCACACGCGGCAGGTACAGTATTTATCGAGCGTGGTTCCGGTGATGTCGGCTCAGTTGCGTCGCAAATTGCTAACTTTTTAACCAAAGGCTTCTCGGTTATCTTTTTCCCTGAAGCCACTACCACAGATGGCAAAAAAATTAAACGTATCCATGGCACATTGCTACAAGCGGCGATAGACGCTGATGTACCTGTGCGCCCGCTGGTGATTGCGTATGTCAATAAAGACGGTACCTTAAGTGAAGAATTGCCTTATTACGGCAAGCTGACGATGAAAGACAGTTTGAAAAAGGTTTTAGATAGTAAAGATGTCACCGCTTACGTCTTACCACTAGAAGCAATCGATCCTAAAGGTTTGAGTAAAAGTCAGCTGACAGATTTATTACAATTACGTATGCAAGAAGGCTTAGCTGAATTACATTCGCGTGTATTGACAAAAATAGCGAAAGTTTAATTCTATATGCTTTAAATTGGTTAGTTAAACGTGTATAAAAAAGGCGCAAATCGCAGTAATAATACTTGCGATTTGCGCCTTTTTTTAACTGATAGATACTTGTATCTTTTTTGAAGAAAATAGAATGACTCTATTTATAAAAAGTCTAATAAGCATCAACTATGGTGAAGGATTAGGTTGTTGAGTATGTACCGCTTCGATAGTGTCTAGTACATCTGAGCCTAATGTTAAGTTAATGCTATCAATGTTAGATTTCAGCTGTTCGATAGTGGTCGCGCCAATGATATTGCTGGTTACAAACGAGCGTGAGTTAACAAAGGCTAATGCCATCTGCGCCATATCTAAACCGGTATCATCTGCGATTTTGGCATATTGGGCGGTGGCTGATAGTGCTTCTTCATTAGTATAACGGGCAAAGCGATCATACATGGTCAGGCGCGCGCCAGTAGGACGTTTACCATCAAGGTACTTACCAGATAGCACACCAAAACCAAGCGGTGAATAAGCCAGTAAACCCACATTTTCACGATGCGCAATCTCTGCCATAGCCACTTCATATAAGCGGTTAAGCAAACTATAAGGGTTTTGCACCGTAATAGGTGCGATCAAACCATTTTTATCCGCTTCCCATAAGTAGCGCATCAATCCCCAAGCAGTATCGTTTGATAATCCATAAGCACGGATACGACCTTTTTTAATCTCATCGTTTAGCGCTTGGATGGTTTCTAAAAAAGGCGTCAAATCATCGAGCGGCTGTGCTGCCATTGCTTCGGTATAACCGAGCTGACTGAAATAGTTCGTTTGACGTTCAGGCCAGTGTAGTTGGTAGATATCAATATAATCGGTCTGCAAACGCTCAAGATTGCCATCAATAGCACTGCTGATATGCGCGGCATTAAAACGCGTTTGCCCATCACGTAAAAAATCCATTGGCGATATTTTACTGGCAAGAACGACTTTATCGCGTTGTTTAGTCTTTTGGAACCACGTGCCCATAAAGCGCTCAGTATCGCCTTGCTTGTCTTTGTCTGGCGGTGAGGGATACATCTCAGCAGTATCCCAAAAATTTACGCCTTCACTGAGTGCTAAGTCCATCTGCTCATGTGCATCGCTTTCGCTATTTTGCTGTCCCCACGTCATCGTTCCCAAGCAGATTTTGGAGACTTTTTCATTGAGTTGCGGCAGTGTTTGATATTGCATATGTTCTTCCTTTTTTATTTTATTCTAAAACAATTTTTATATTATATGAGCTTGATACCTGTGACACCCGGCGGCGTCACTTGAAAGATTTTAATTTTAAACTGCACGGATTGTCCAGCAAGCGGATGGTTAAAGTCTACTTCTACTTGGTCATCAGTGATGGCGCTAATCGTACCGGGTAGAGTGTTTTTGCCTTTGTCTTCAAATTCTACTAGCATGCCAATTTCAGGATTGTCAGCGATAAGCGCAAACTGAGTAGGGCTAAAGCGTTGGATGTTGTCAGGATTCCATTCACCAAATGCTTGCTCTGGCTCAAGATGAGCGGAACGCGTATCGCCTGCACGCAGATTCATCAGCACTTGCTCAAAGCCAGGTAGCAAGCTCTCATCACCTATAGTTAAAGTAACGGGTGTATCACGGCTAAAGGTTGAATCAATTACGGTGCCATTCTCGAGCGATACTTCAAAATGCAGCTTAACTAGGCTGCCAAAAGTAATACGTACATCTTCATTTGGTGTGATAAATTGTGAGTCGGTCATGGAAAATTTACCTATTACTGGAGTAGGAAGTTAGGTGGAATCAATATAAGAAATGATAAGTCATCTAGAAAAGGTTGTAAGCGCCAATAGTGTAACGTAAATAGTGTAATATATTTGGCGAATCTAAAAGTGAGCGCAACATTTATGGCAAAACTGATGGCAAATAAACAACAAGGTCGAGTCACAAAATGGCAAGACGATAAAGGCTTTGGCTTTATTGAAACCGAAGCAGGCGAGTCGGTATTTTTTCATGTCAGCGCGTTTAAAGCGCAGCGTCGTCCTGTTATCGGCGAAGAGGTTGTTTTTATCGTTGGATATGATAATCAAAGACGATTGCAAGCAAAAGAGGTGCAAGAGCTGAGCTTTGTACAACAAAAGATGGCGCAAAAAAATAAGCAAATTCGTCAGCGTAATCACAAACGTAACGCCCAAGCAGAGTTTGAAGCAGGACAAAAGAAACGCTTGTTTCTTGGTGTTGGATTTTATGGTGTATTGATATTACTGGCGGTCATGAATAAGCTTAGCTGGCTAGTCGTTGGGTGGTATGCTGTATTGGGTATGATAACCTATACCATGTATGCCAAAGACAAAGCGGCTGCTCAAAATAATGACTGGCGAACACCTGAGATGACATTACATATTTTAAGTGCGCTTGGTGGCTGGGTAGGGGCAATGGTCGCACAAACTTACTTGCGTCATAAGTCACAAAAGCCTGAATTTCGTATTGCGTATTATTTGACTGTCATCATTAACATGGCAGGGTTACTATTTATATTGGCGGATGGCGGTTTGGATTTTCTGGAAGAATTGTTATAGGTTTTAGATAGTGAAAATAAAAGCCAAAGAAAAGGTGGATTTACGAAAATGCAATCCACCTTTTCTATTAATAAAGTGATATGCCTTGAGACGCGTTAAACGTCACGCTTTTTTTCCAAAAACAGCATATCGATGACAATCAATAATACACCGATAGAAATGCCAATATCAGCAATATTAAAAATGGGATAATGCCAAACATCAGCATAATGCACATGTATAAAATCAATGACGTGACCATGTAATAAGCGATCGATCAAATTGCCCACGGCACCGCCTAACACCAATGCCAAACCTAGTGATAACAGCTTAGCTTGACGGGGCGCTTTAGCTAGATAGCCTATCAAGAATAGTGACATCAATAGCGCCAACCCTGCAAAAAACCACTTTTGCCAACCGCCAGCATCTGCCAAAAAGCTAAAAGCCGCGCCGTAGTTGTAAGCAAGCGTCCAGTTTAGAAACGGCTCAATCACAGGTACAGGTTCAAGAAAGGTCAGATTGGTTTCAGCCAACCATTTTGTCCACTGATCAAAAATAACCACGACCAGTGACAACAGATACCAGTTAAGTGCAAGGCGACCATTAGCAATCATCTTTGGCGTCTTATTCGAGCGACTTTTAGGCGTCGATGAGCTACCCGTAGTTGCATGAGCCGGTTTAGGTGAGTTGTCGACTTCGATAGACGGCTGTTTATCATCCGGTAAGTTCGTGGGATTAGGCGTTAAATTAGGCATAGTGGCGCACCTCGCCATCACCGCTGACGTTGGTTGCGCAGCGCGCACATAATTCTGGGTGTGCGCTATCTGTACCAATGTCGTCCCGGATATGCCAACAGCGCACGCACTTGGTGCCGGTTGCAGCATTTACTTCGACGACTAAGTCTGCCGCTGAACTATTACTGTCCGCTTGTTCATCTGTGCTTGCTACATTAGCAGGGGCAGAACTCAAAAGTTTTAAAGTTGCGCTACTGGTAATGAGTACAAAACGCAGCTCTTCACCAAGCTTATCTAGGCTTTCATGCATAGCGCCATCAGCATATAGATTAACGTCAGCGGATAAGTTGGCATTGATGATTTTTTCGCCACGTGCAGTTTCGATATGTTTATTAACCATGTCTTTTGCGAGCATGATACGTTGCCAGTCATCGTTACTGATGGCGCTCAGCTCAAACTCTGGGAAAGTATACCATTCCTCAGTAAACACATAGCTATCAGCACCATGTAATACTTCCCATGCTTCTTGGGCCGTGAATGATAAAATCGGCGTAATCCAGCGAATAAGTGCATGAGCAATATGATAAATAGCCGTTTGCGCAGAGCGGCGTGGCTGACCGTCAGTCTGGGTGGTGTATTGACGGTCTTTGATAATATCTAAATAGAAGCTACCCAAGTCTTGCGAGCAGAAGGCGGTGATATGTTGCGTGACTTGGTGAAAGTCCATCGCATAATAAGCACTGATGATTTGTGCTTGTACCGTTTGCGCACGCTCAATGATAAATTTATCAAGGCTAACCAGCTCATTAATATCAATGCTATTGGTAGCAGGATCAAAATCATCAGTATTGGCAAGCAAGAAGCGTAGGGTATTACGAATGCGGCGATACATATCGATTGCACCCTTAAAGACGGTTTTACCAGCGCTCATCTCATAACGGTAGTCGCTTGATGCAATCCACAAACGCAACATATCCGCGCCCGTTTTATTGATCTCTTCTTGCGGCGTGATGATATTACCCAGTGATTTACTCATCTTGCGACCGTTTTCATCAACCACAAAACCATGGGTTAAAACTTGTTTAAACGGTGGGCGCTCGTACATGGCTTCCGAGGTCAGCAACGACGTCTGGAACCATCCACGATGTTGGTCGGAGCCTTCTAAGTACATATCAGCAGGGTTGGTCAGCTCATCGCGTTGATCAAGTACCGCAAAATGCGTGGTACCAGAGTCAAACCAAACATCTAACGTATCAGTCGCTTTATCATAATCAGAAGCTTCCGCGCCCAAAAAATCCTCACAACTGGCATCAAACCATGCTTCAACACCGCCAGCATGAATTTTCTGTGCAGCGACTTCCATCAGCTCAAGGGTGTTTGGATGCAGCTCGCCAGTTTCTTTATGGGTAAAGAAAGTAATCGGCACGCCCCATGTACGCTGGCGCGAGATACACCAATCTGGGCGACCGGTCATCATCGATTCAATACGGTTTTGACCCCACGCTGGTGTCCATTGAACCGCTGGAATATCAGCAAGTGCGCGCTCACGTAAGCCTTGAGTTTCCATGCTGATAAACCACTGCGGCGTAGCACGGAAAATGATTGGCGATTTATGACGCCAGCAGTGCGGATAGCTGTGCTCAATTTTGGTATGGCTAACCAGATGACCGTTTTCGTGTAGGGCAGCAATGATTTGAGGATTGGCTTTATAGATGTGCTCACCGGAAAATACCGCTGCGCTTTCTAAATAAACGCCCGTACCACTCACTGGGTTTTCAACAGGCAAATTATATTTTAGACCGACGATATAATCGTCAAGACCATGACCCGGTGCAGTATGGACCAAGCCAGTACCGCTGTCAGTCGTTACGTGATCGCCCAAGATTAATGGCACTTGACGCACATCGATAAGCGGATGCTGAGCATGTAGACCTTCAAGCTCACGCCCCGATATAGTAGCTAGGACGCCTTTATTCTCGAGCTTAAATTCACTTAGCGCCGACTCAACCAAATCAGTCGCCAGTAGTAAGTTGCCGTTTTCTGTAGCGACAACACTATAGTCATGCTCAGGATGGACTGCAATAGCTTGGTTAGCAGGCAATGTCCAAGGCGTCGTCGTCCAGATAACGGCAGCGATATTGCCGTCTATTTCAGCCAATGCCGCAACTTTGTCACTGTCTACAATATCAAAGCTGACATAAATGGCGTCTGAGACTTTATCTTGATATTCAACTTCGGCTTCAGCCAATGCTGAACTACAGTCCAAGCACCAATTGACCGGCTTCATACCGCGAGTTACGTGACCATTGTCATAAATTTTGGCAAGGGCGCGCACGATATTGGCTTCTTGATGGAAGTTCATAGTCAGATAAGGATTGTCCCAATCACCAAACACACCCAGACGTTTAAAATCCGCCTTTTGTAATTCGATCTGTGTGCTGGCATATTCACGACATAGACCACGGAATTCGGTTGCAGAAACCTTTTGACCGACTTTACCATGTTTGGCTTCGACTTTTTGCTCGATAGGCAGACCATGACAGTCCCAACCGGGCACATAAGGCGCATCAAAACCAGATAACGTTTTTGATTTTACGATAATGTCTTTGAGTACTTTATTGACTGCATGACCCAAGTGAATCTGACCGTTGGCGTATGGAGGACCATCATGCAAAATGTATTTGATTGCCCCAGCACGTGCCGCACGAATTTTACCGTAAACATCATCTGCTTCCCAAGCTGCTAGCCAATCTGGCTCACGTTTGGCAAGGTTTGCACGCATCGCAAACGGCGTGTCGGCAAGGTTTAGGGTGTCTTTATAGTCTTGGCTTGGCATATCAGTACTTTTATCAGTCATAGAAGGCGTCTTTTAGAATGGTGATGAAAATGTAAATTGAATTAAAAAGTGCGTGTAAAGCTGGCTACAAAAGCTAAAGTAATAATTTGATTGAAAGTAGATAACACTCGCTATTATATGACAAAAAGAGTGGGGTAAGAAGAGCTGCCGAGTATCGTTTCTATGTCTGTCAAAACCGTCACAAAATTCATTTAACGAGCGATTGGTTGTTATTTTATATCTGCTAGGATAATAAAGGTGATAATAAATTGAGCAATCAATGTCCATGCTGTCTTTATGTGCAAGACAGCATCATATCACTATCGTCAGATAATCCCTACTTTCAGTAGTTGATGGTCGTTGTTGATTTAACTGTTTTTATTCATTGATTTCAATCTGCATCACATATCATATCCGATTCAATTCGATTTAAAGAAATGAAACATAAACTTACTAATATGGGTTTATTAAGGTGTAAATACCACGCAAGCTCATATGACGTATAAAGCCGTAGCAGAAGTGCTAGATTATCAGTATAGAAAAATGGATGCTTTAGTTGGCTAGTTTTTATCGCCGCTGATTATTTTAAATAAAAAACCTGCCAGTCAAATGATTGGCAGGTTTTTTAATGTAAACGGCCTTAAAGGGTGCTAAAAGTGCATTTCTATTACCAATATTCAAGCAGGCACGATAGTCAGCTGCTCGGCTAAGCTAAAGAAAGGTTTTGCTGCGCATTTAAAGTCTAGGCTAGATTCTAAGTGATTCAAGTGTTGATTAATCAGCAATAACAGACCTTCTTCATCCCTGTTTTCAATGGCATTTACCATGCCAAGATGTTCGTCTTCAGCGCAGTTAGATGAGCCAACTTTGTTATATAGCCCAATGATTAGCGTGGTACGTAATGTAAGTTCACTCAAAAACCGCTCTAAAACTGTATTGCCTGAAATCATTGCCAACTGCATATGGAAAGTGCGAGATAGGCGTAGCTCCGCAGGCTTATCACCTTGCGCCCGCGCATCAGCTTCGGCAGCTATCGTAGCACGCATGTCAGCAATGTCTTGCAGACTAGCATTTTTGATTACTTTACGGGCGAGTGTACGCTCAATCGTGCGCCGTGCTTCAAACACATCACCTGCTTCTTTCGGTGACGGAGTTGAAACAAAAGCGCCGCGGTTGGGCTGTAATTGCACCACATGCATCGTTGCAAGGGTAGAGAGTGCTCGCCTCACATTGGCTCTATTGCAGTTAAACAAGTCACTCAGCATCTGCTCGCCAAGCTTTGTTCCAGCGGGCAAGCGTTGCTCTGACACCGCAGCGGTGATGGAGTTGATAATGGTTTGCTCGGGTATTTCATCGAGCGCAGGAACTGTTTGTTTGGTTTTCTCTATTTTCATAGACGCAATTATAGTGTGCGACTGTTATCGCTACAACAAATATTAAAAAAATAGATTGTTTTGTTAACAATAATAGTTAACAATAATTGTTAACAAATATGACATGCTGCTGATCTGTGAATAATGACGATAACCTATGAATAGCGAGGCTCTATGAAAATTCTAGTGATGAACCCAAACTCGACCACTTCTATGACCGATAAAATCGTTGAAAGCGCGCGTCAAAAAGCCAGTGCAGGTACGACCATTATTGGCGCTTCTGGAACGGATTCGCCTGCATCTATTCAAGGGCATCATGATGAAGCGCTCTCTGTCCCTGGTTTGATTAAACGCTTACAACAAGCGGAACAAGAAGGAATTGATGGTGTGGTCGTTGCCTGCTTTGATGACCCAGGTATTGGTGCTTGCCGCGAAGTGTTTTCAGGTCCGGTTATTGGAATTTGTGAAGCAGCGGTCAAAGCCGCTAGTATGATTTCAACCTCTTTTAGTGTAGTCACCACTTTGCCACGTTCCGTACCCGTGATTGAAGATTTGATTCATGGTTATGGTTTATCTCATCGCTGTAGAAAAGTACGCTCTGCTGCCATACCCGTGCTTGCTCTTGAGGAAGCTGGCTCTGGCGCCCGTGAAAAAGTTCGTGATGAAATTTTGCGTGCAGTGCGTGAAGACAACTGCGAAGCGGTGGTTTTGGGCTGTGCTGGGATGGCAGACTTAACAGAATGGCTGACTGCAGAAACGGGTGTGCCTGTGATTGATGGTGTGACTGTGGCTACTCGTATGATTGAGGCACTGGTTGGCTGTGGTCTAAAAACCAGTAAAATTGGCGCCTATGCAGCACCTATCCAACATTAAATAGAAATGGACGAAACAGCTATTAACCAATAAATATTCAACATTCTCAAGGAAGGAGAAGGTAATGGACAATATTCAAGGAGCCGGTGCTACGGCAGGCGTAAAAACAATAGAGCATAAAGGGGTTGGTGAAGAGAGCCTAGCGCCGCAAACCACACGAATTATGGGCTCTTGGTCTTATTTATTTACTTGGTTAGGTGGGTGTGTCTCTATTGGTACCTTCACCGTTGGGTCAGGTTTGGTTGGTACGCTTAACTTATTACAAGTAGTGCTAGCAATCGCCATTGGTTGTACGGTTATTGGTGCAGCGCTCATGATTAACGGTCGCGCAGGTCATAAATATGGTATCCCGTTTATGGTGCAAAGTCGTTCATCTTTTGGTTTCACTGGTAGTCGCATACCAGCACTGGTGCGCTCTGTACCTGCGATTGTCTGGTTTGGCTTTCAAAGTTGGATTGGTGCCGGTGCCTTGAACTTAGTATCTGATGCCTTGTTTGGCTACAGTAATATAGTCGTCTTCTTTGTTGGTTTTCAGTTTTTACAAATTGGTCTGTCCGTTTTGGGTTTTCATGGTATCAAATGGCTCGAAAACATTGGCTCAATTTTTATTATTGGTTCACTGATTTACATGTTTATTAGTGTGATTAATAAATATGGTGATGTGATTTCAACCAATCTTATCAATACAGAAGGGACTTGGGGAGCGCCATTTTGGGGCGCAACCATGCTGTTTTTAGGCGTTTACAGTACGATGATGCTTAACGTCTCTGACTATTCGCGTGAACTAAAAGAAGATGTTGGTCTTTTTCGTCAAGTAGCCATCTATGCCAACTCTATCCTACCTGCAACATTGTTTATGGGTCTGATTGGTGTGATGGTGACCAGTGCGACTGGTGAAGTTGATCCTATCAAGGTATTTTCTAGCGCCGTTGATAATAAGCCTTTATTAATCATTACGATGCTTTTCATTGCTTTTGCGCAGGTCACTACCAATATCTTAAACAACGTCGTACCGCCTGCTTATGCATTAATGGATATCTTCAAAATTAAGTATAAAACTGCTGCAGTTATTGTTGGGTTGCTTGCCTTTGGGACATTCCCTTGGGAGCTAGTAAAAGATGAATCTGCTGCGGGATTAAACTTATTTATTCAAACTTACTCAGCGTTTTTGGGTCCTATATTTGCCATCTTAGTCGTTGACTACTATTTCTTACGTAAGCAAAAGCTGGATCTTGACAAGCTATATGATGAGAATGGTCCCTATAAGGGCGTCAACATGGCAGCTGTTATCGCTATGGTAGTGGGGATTGTAGTCGCTCTATTATTCTCAAGTATCTCTTGGTATGCAAGCTTAATTCCAGCAGGCGCTATCTATTGGATCTTGATGTTAAAAATGCCGGCTGCACAGCGTTTTATGTCCTAATTTGTTCAAATGTTTATACAAAAACCCTATAGCAGTGAGCTCTGCTATAGGGTTTTTGCGTGAGGTGCTAGACTAAGACTACAGTTAATTTCAGCCCTAAAAAACTGACGACAGCCACAGTCTTAGTTTTAATGACCATAATGGTTGAATGCCTGTAAGCCCTTGGCTCATCACGCCATTTTTTAATATGACATAAGAGGGCGTGACTTGCCCTTGCCAATCATCAAAGATAGCGCCTTCTTTATCGTTTACAGTATTAAAATTATAATTGTTTTGCTTAAGATAGCTGTGTAACTCTTGGTCAGAGCCGGACTTGATAGCAACAGTAACGACTGGATAGTTATTTTCTGCAGCCAACGCATTAATATTAGGTGAGGTCACGCTACATATCGGACACCACGTACCCCAAAAATAGACCAGCGTGGGTTTGTCTGCACTCATTGCTGCCAAATCAATACTCTGCCCTTGATAATCCATCAATTGCAACTGTGGATCGGCTGGCATGACCGGCTGTCGCCACCAGTTAACAGCAGTATAAATAATGGCAAATACCAAGCCGTAGAGCAGCACAGTTTTAATAAGTGACAGTGCTTTTTGCTTGGGTGTCTTTTTAGGTCTCTCAGTCGTCATAATGGCTGCTTTTTTGCTCGGTGGCTTTTATAAGTATAGTGAATTCAGTATTA
This sequence comes from Psychrobacter sp. LFX-11D, assembly GCF_904846475.1. Classification (NCBI taxonomy): domain Bacteria; kingdom Pseudomonadati; phylum Pseudomonadota; class Gammaproteobacteria; order Moraxellales; family Moraxellaceae; genus Psychrobacter; species Psychrobacter sp. LFX-11D. The sequence continues at coordinate 192,223 of NZ_CAJHAV010000002.1, read as the reverse complement.
AAGCTATACAGTAAGACTGGGATGAATTTTACGCAGCCTCTGTCGGCGTAGGCACAGCACGCCAAAAAAATTTATACCAGTACTGCGATGGAACATAACGTATTTGTTTTATTTGGAATTGACTATAGTTTTTAATAGATAAAAATATACGGCTGAATAGTCAGCCGTATGATTAAAATATTAAGAGTCTCATTAATTAAGTATGCTATTAATTAATGGTTGGATATTCCTCACTTAAGGCTTTTGCGCACGGTTTTGTAATGGATCGCCTAAAAGCACGCTACCAGAGTTTTCTCGAAGCTCATCATCGCTCAATTTACTGGCTGATATTTTAGATTTTCTCTTCCATTTCAAGCTATACAAATCGTCACGGCGATCAAGTAGATTGTGTACCGAACCTTCATTACGGACATGAATAAGCTTGTCTAAATTCACATCTGAAAAGAATACCATCTCGGTATTCGCCGTCGTTTCAGCCATAATCGCATCATGCGGGAAAGCAAAATCTGATGGCGAGAAGATAGAAGACTGCGCGTATTGAATATCGAGACTTTCAACTTGTGGTAAATTACCAACTGAGCCGCAAATCATCACATAGCATTCGTTTTCAATCGCACGCGCTTGGGCGCAGTGGCGTACGCGTAGATAGCCGTTTTGAGTATCGGTCCAAAATGGCACAAACAAAATATCCATATCATCAAGTGCCATTAGGCGGGCAAGTTCAGGGAATTCAACGTCATAACAGACTAAAATACCGATACGACCGGCATCAGTATCAAACACCTTAACTTCATCACCGCCTTCAATTACCCACGCGCTACGCTCATGCGGAGTAATATGGATTTTGCGTTGCTCTTCTACCGTACCGTCGCGGCGACACAGATAGCTGACATTGAATAAGGTATCTTCTTCGTCCAAGTACGGCATAGAGCCAGTAATAACGTTGACGTTATAGCTGACAGCCAGATGCGATATCTCATTTTTAAACCATTCGGTATAGCCTGCCAAAAATCGAATCGCAACGTTTTGATCGGTCGATTCACACAATCCCATCAATGGCGCGTTAAAAAATTCCGGTAAGCAGGCAAAGTCAGAGTTGTAATCAGCCATAATATCAACAAAGAATTCAACCTGTTGCAGTAGTTCCTCTGGCGATTCAACTTCACGCATCTGCCACTGAATACCGCCAATACGCACTTCAGATTTGCGAGTATTTGGCTTGTAGTCTTTTGGCTCATAATAAATATTTGCCCACTCAAGTAAGGTCGCAAAACCTTTAGACTGTTTGTCATCTGGCAAATAAGCGGTCAAAATACGCTTGACGATAAAACCATTCGATAATTGGAATGAAAGCGCAGAATCATGAATTTCACGTGAGGCAACCGCATCGATATAGTCACCGGGCGTTAAATCTTGATGGTTGTGGTAGTTTGGAATACGACCACCAGCTAAAATAGCTCGAAAGTTCAACTGACGACAAAGCTCTTTACGGGCATCATACAGCCTGCGACCCAAGCGATAACCACGATATTCAGGGTCAATGAGAGCGTCTAAACCATAGATAGCATCGCCTTCAGGGTTGTCTCTGATAATCTCTTTATGACCAATCAAATCATCATAGGTATGTGGATTAGAGAACTTTGCATAATCAACACGCATAGATAATACGATACCAATCAGCTCGTCATGATCAAATAAAGCAATCTGCCCTTCTGGGAAAGCGTCAATCAAAGTATGAATTGTATTCTTTGACCATGCGCCGCCTAAATTAACATAGACTCGATCCATTAACGCTTTTAGTTGCGGGTAGTCTTTTTTCTTAATCTCAGCAATCGTTAAATGAAAGTCTTCTGGTTTTTCAATCTTACTCATAAAATTCCTGTCTGTTGTTTCTGTATGCGGGTGTTGATAAGTGATATTGATAAATGAAGGTAAGACACATCTTGTGATTAATTTTTATATAAGTGGGATAAATAACGGCAAACTTAAGTCTCAACTTAAGGACAAAGTTTCGGCATAACAATGTTGAGAAAAATATACCAATAGGCTGTGAGAATCGTTACAATCATTTATCTGTGCATTTACAATAAGTTATAAGGATCGTTTCTCATATGATCTATTTTAATGAGGCATTTTTATAAGTTTGCAAGTGGCTCTATCGCACTTCAAGGGTGCTTTGGCTGCCTTTTGACGTACATTGACTGCTGATTATAGTTTTATTGAAGTAAATGTCGACTGGTATGATATCAAGCTCGTCAGCTAATGACAGTCAAACGTCGTAAAGATTTGCTAGGTTTTTGTGAGTCTTTCTGCCTCGTCGAGACATCATTTGATAAATTTATACTTAATTTTATTTGGTTGTTTTTCCTTGCTCATATTTAATATTAACCCGTTAGGAATTTTTAATGACGCCTGAAATTCATACTGCTGCTTTTAAAACATTAGATGACATTGAAGATACTGCACTGGTGCAATTGGTGTACGTCAGTAGCATGACGCTTAGTTCGCGTTTTAGTACGACGATATTCGAAGAAGTAGAAAGTCATGCGCGTAATTATAATCAGCAGCAGGGTATTACAGGCACGTTATGCTATGGCAATGGGCATTTTTTGCAATGCATTGAGGGTGAAAAGGCCAAAGTACTGACGCTAATTCAGCGTATATATGTCGATACCCGTCATAAAAACATTCAAGTGCTATTAGTGCAAGTCATCAAGCAGCGCAGTTTTTCTGATTGGCGTATGCGCTTACTGTGTTTGGAACGTTGGTTATGGTCACCTGCAACCAAAAAACAAGCGGCACAGCTATCACCGTTTTTGCCATTTTCGCCCCACGATTGGAGACCCGATCATACCGAATTATTCTTACAAGTGATCAAAAATTTTGATACGCCGCCTCATATCAATGCAGCGGGCATCACTTACAATGCGCTAGGTAATATGGTGCGCCATGTCGCTGCGCCGCATCAGGCTTTTTTAGTTGTCCAGGGTTTTTTGAGTGTGCTGCTCGTCGCAGGTTTAGCACTGCTGTATGTATAGTTTATGCCACTTTAGAAAGATATAGGCGATTCACTTAAATATATCGTACTAGGGCGTGTACTCATTTCAAAAATGGTGATAAAAATGAGATAAATTGCAGTCAAACGAGGAAAGTAGCGCAGATAATATCGGGATATTAACCAGCTATTTAACGATGTTTGGCAAAATTTAGCCATTTTTAGCCCGTTTAGATATGATCAATTGAATTGAGGACACGCCCTAGTGTTATTTGAGCATAAAAAAGACGCTAATCTTATCGATTGCGCGTCTTTCTATTTATCCTTAATAGTTAAAGATATATCAAGAGTAAAAACGCCTTACATATCGAAAATCTTACCACGGTTCATAATATTATTGGGATCAAAGACCTTTTTAACTTCTCGCAGATAATCAATCTCAATCTCACTGCGGCTATAATGTAGATACGGCTTTTTAGTCATACCAACGCCATGCTCAGCAGAGACTGAACCGCCATATCTTTGCACTGTTTCAAACACATATTTGTTGACGACTTGACACTCACTAAAGAAATCATCTTTACCCATATTTTCAGGCTTTAAGATATTTAAATGCAAGTTACCATCACCGATATGACCGAACCAACAGACTTCAAAGTCAGGGTAGTTACTACTGACGATATGATCAATCTCAGAGATAAACTCAGGGACATGACTGATAAGTACCGAGACATCGTTCTTATAAGGGGTAAATACTGAGATAGTCTCAGAGATATATTCGCGTAGTTTCCATAGCTCTTCCGCTTGCGCCAGACTTTGACTCATCACACCATCGACGACCCAGCCTTGCTCCATGCACTCCTCAAATATCGCCATGGCTTTATCCATGATAGGCTCATAAGGCGCTTCAAACTCTAGCAAGGTATAAAACTTGGTACGTGATTCAAATGGCTCTTGTACTTGACCGTGTGCCATTAGTTTATCAATCGCCACATCATCAAAGAACTCAAACGCGGTCAAATCGATCTTTGCTTGAAAAGCAGACAGCACGTTCATGACATCATTAAAGCTGTCCATGCCTAAGACCATGACGTTTAAGTCTTGCGGCTGACGCTCAAGTTTGATTTGTGCATGGGTGACAAAGCCAAGTGTACCTTCACTACCGATAAACAATTGGCGTAAGTCATAACCGGTGGCGTTTTTTACCATACCGCGATTGAGCTGCAAGATATCGCCTTTACCAGTCACCACGGTCAGCCCCATGATCCATTGACGGGTCATACCATAGCGTATCACTTTAATACCGCCGGCATTGGTACCGATATTACCGCCGATTTGACTAGAGCCTGCTGAAGCAAAGTCGACAGGGTAGTAGAGGTCTTTTGATTCGGCAAACTGCTGCAATTGCTGAGTGACCACACCAGCTTCAATCTCAACCATACGATCGGCGGGATAGAATTGTCCGATATGGTTCATCTTATCCATACTGACCACAATCTCACCATTGGCGGCAACCGCACCAGCAGACAGTCCTGTACGACCGCCACTTGGGGTCAATACCACATCATGCTCATTAGCAAGTAATACAATTGCTTGTACTTGCTCAGTAGTCTTTGGAAAGACGATAGCCGCAGGTGCGGGTGCAAAGTGCTTGGTCCAGTCTTTACCCCAATGCTCTAAGCTTTCGCTATCAGTTTTAATTTGACTGGCATCAAACTGATGGGCGTCAATCAGCGAATTTAATAGGGTCTGGACAGCCGCGGTATAGGTTTCAGATAGGGCTTGGCTAGATAAAGAAGTCATGGTCAAATCTCGGTATCAACGTGAGTGCTATGCATAGAGGGGATTATTATGGGAATTATCATATAACCAAATGGCTATAACTAAACGTGTTTAATGGTGTATGTTATTAAGGGAATATTAGCGATGTATATTATTGCAATTTAATAGTCGTCGCAATCGTAGAGTGTTATTAGTTTGCCTCTGTATATGCGTACACAGCATAAAGAAGGGGTGCTTTCTCATTTGGATAGCAGGATTCACTATAGCATAAAAAGTTTTCAGGATTGATAACCAATAATTCATCTAATCTGCTAACATCGCCGCCCAATTTTGTGTAAGATATCCAGACTCTTTTCGTTTCATTCATCCAAGCTTATCCCTCAGATGATTTTTATAAGACAATTATAGGACAGTTCTCACATGGCGTTATCACTCCAAAAAGACAAAATCCGGTTTTTATTGCTTGAAGGTCTGCACGACAATGCTTTAAAAGTATTAAAAGATGCTGGTTATCAAAACATTGAAAATATCAGTCATGCATTGGATCAAGATGAGCTGATTGAAAAGATTAAAGATGCTCATTTTATCGGTATTCGCTCGCGCACGCAGCTGACACGTGAAGTGCTTCAGCATGCACATAAGCTTATCGGCATTGGTTGCTTTTGTATTGGTACCAATCAAGTAGATTTAGATGCTGCTCGTGAATTCGGTATCCCGGTCTTCAATGCGCCATTCTCAAACACCCGTTCGGTCGCTGAGTTGGTACTTGCTGAAGCCATCATGCTCTATCGCGGTATCCCTGAAAAGAGTGCCACTGTACATCGCGGTGGTTGGGGTAAGTCTGCGACTAACTCACATGAAGTACGTGGCAAAACCATCGGTATCGTCGGTTACGGATCTATTGGCTCGCAGCTGTCTGTATTGGCTGAAAGCTTTGGTATGAAAGTTATCTATCATGATGTCTTGACCAAACTGCCACTAGGTAATGCAGTCCAAGTAGCTAGCTTAGAAGAGCTGTTATCTACTGCTGATATCGTGACTTTGCATGTACCTGATCTGCCAAGCACACGCTACATGATGGGCGCGGCGCAGTTTGCGCATATGAAAGACGGCAGCTACTTTATCAATGCTGCGCGTGGTACTTGTGTCGAGATTGATGACCTTGCTGCCGTGCTTGAATCTGGCAAAATCTTGGGTGCAGCAATTGATGTGTTCCCAAAAGAGCCAAAATCTGCTGATGAAGAGTTTGAGTCACCACTGCGTAAGTTCGATAATGTCATCTTGACCCCGCATATCGGTGGCTCAACGCAAGAAGCACAGGCAAATATTGGACTGGAAGTTGCAGATAAATTTGTGCGATATTCTGACCAAGGCGATACAGCAACGGCGGTCAACTTCCCAGAAGTATCGATTCCGTTTAAAGAAGGCACGCATCGCCTGCTACATATCCACAAAAACGTACCAGGCGTCCTGTCACAGATTAACCGTCTGTTTGCTGAAGCAAATATCAATATCTTGGCGCAGAGCTTGATGACAGAAGGCGATGTCGGCTATCTCGTTATGGATGTCGATTATAACGACTCAACCGCGGCTTTAGATCAGCTAAAAGACGTTCAAGAGACAATTCGTGTGCGTATTTTGTTTTAAGTTTTGTAATAACAGTTTGAATTTATAGTTAGCGCTATAAATAGCGAATAACAAAAAAGAGAGGCTCTATTCATAAGAGCCTCTCTTTTTTTATCGCATTTTCCATGTCCCTAAGGCATCAATTTAGCCAGCTTTAGTTTTATTGGCTGCGTCTGCTTGACGACGCGCTTCGATCTTAGCTGCTTTGCGCTTCTCAATGACATCAATGACGTCACTACCGATATGGGCTTCACCACGTTTTTGTGCCAATTGCATTTGATGCTCACGCTCACGAAAGCGTGCTTTTTGCTCATCGGTCGCTTTATCGATACAATGCGGACATGACTCACCCTTTATGTAGGCAGGGCTTTGCATCTCATCTTGCGTAATCGGCATACGACAGGCAAAACACTGCTCATAGCTACCTTTTTCTAAGTTATGATTGACTGAGACACGGTTATCAAAGACAAAGCAGTCACCTTCCCACATAGAATTGCTGGCAGGTACTTCTTCTAGATATTTTAAAATGCCGCCCTCTAAATGATAAACCTCTTCAAAACCTTGCTCGCGCATAAATGCCGTTGATTTTTCGCAGCGTATACCGCCCGTACAGAACATGGCGACTTTTTTATGCTTAGCCGGATCCAGCTCTTTTGCCACGTATTCTGGGAATTCACGAAACGTTTCGGTATTAGGATTGACCGCATTTTGGAACGTGCCAATTTTTACTTCATAATCATTACGCGTATCAATCAGGATGACATCAGGGTCTGAGATTAGGGCATTCCAGTCGCTTGGCTTGACATAGCGCCCTACCGACTGCAATGGATCGATATTCTCCACACCCATCGTGACAATTTCCTTTTTAAGCTTCACCTTAGTACGATAAAAAGGCTGGGCATCGGTATAAGATTCTTTAAAAGTAAAACTGCCAATCGCTTCGATACTACGCAGATAGTCTAGGACTTTATCGATACCTTGGCGGCTGCCAGAAATGGTCCCATTAATACCTTCACTAGCGATTAGCAAGGTGCCTTTGACGTCATTGTCGAGCATAGTATTTAAAATTGGGTCGCGGTACTTTTCAAAGTCAGCAAAGCGCGTAAACTTATAAAGAGCGGCAACGACGATATTATTGGTGACGCTATCGTAAGCAGGTGCTGACTTGTTATCAGTTACCGTGTTGTCTTGAATATTGCTATCTATATTTTTGTCTTGAATAGTACTCATGTTTTTCTCCTGCTGGCTAGGTCGCAAACCTAGTGCAATGATGGATTAAAAATTTAGTTTAAAAAGAGACGATAACATTTATCGGATTGTGGAATTGATAAATGCGCCCGTAGTGTAGCAAATTTTGGTAAGATTTTGAATACTTTAATAGCGAATGGTATCGCTAAAGCAATGCCGACTCACTAAAGAAATCTTATCTGAGCGATTATCAATTTTAGGCATTTATCCGATGAGTAGAGCTTGCTATAGTAGACGTTTGCTCATCGTTTGGTTCTATTTATTTCATTGTAAAGGCGCGCGTATGTCTCTGTTTCAATCTATCATCATCGAAAAATATGTCCGCGAACTCGATAACACTCAGCTAGAGACAGCATGGCAGACTTATAGCCATTGTTTTTTAAACCTATCAAAGCAAGACAACATCCGCTTAAGTAAAGAAGAGCAATACCAAGAAGGCTTCTTAAGGGATTTATTCGTCGATGTCTTTGGTTATACGTTAAACCCAAATCCTAACTATAATATAACGACAGAGTTCAAAAACCAGACCGGCAGCAAAAAAGCCGATGGCGCGATAATCAAAGACGGTCATGCTATTGGGGTAATCGAGCTAAAAGGCATGAATACCACTGACCTAAGCAAGATTGAACAGCAAGCTTTTGGCTACAAAAACAATCAGCCTAAGTGCCGATATGTCATCACCTCTAACTTTCACAAGCTGCGCTTATATATCGATAATGCGGTCGAGTTTATAGAATTCAATCTATTCACTTTGACTCAAGCGGACTTCGCATTACTGTATTTATTGCTCAATCGCGACAGCATCATGAGCGATTTGCCTGCCACCCTCAAGTCGGCATCTCTATCGCAAGAAGAGGCGATAACTAAGCAGCTCTATAAAGATTACTCGGTATTCAAACGTGAGCTATTCAATGATTTGATCACCAATAATCCGAGCGTGGATAATCTAGTATTGTTTCAAAAGTCACAAAAACTACTCGATAGATTACTGTTTATCTTCTTCGCTGAGGACAGTCATCTGCTGCCAGCCAACTTTGCCAAAGGCATCATCAGCGAGTGGGAACAGCTCAAGTCGCTTAAGATGACCGTGCCTTTGTACGATAGAGTCAAAGCGTACTTTGGTTATTTGGACAAAGGTCATAAGGATGAGCATAGCGAGATATTTGCCTATAATGGTGGTCTATTCAGTACGGATGAGCTGCTGGACAGCGTCATCATCAGTGATGATATTCTACAGACCCATATCAAGATACTGTCAGAGTACGACTTTGACAGTGAGGTCGATGTCAATATCTTGGGGCATATCTTTGAGAACTCGCTCACAGAACTCGATGAGGTAAAAGCACAGCTAGAGGGTACGGTGGTCGATAAGTCGCAAACCAAGCGCAAAAAAGATGGGGTGTTCTATACCCCGAAGTACATCACCAAATATATCGTCGAAAACACAGTAGGCAAGCTCTGTACGGATAAAAAGCTTGAGCTGGGTATTAATGAAGAGAATTACTATCAAGAAGCGGTCATCAATAAAGATGGTACTAAAAAGAAGAAAACTGCCAAGCAGATTGCCACAGAAAAGGTAGCGTTCGATAGCTTAAATGCGTATCGAGATTGGCTATTACAAATCACCATTTGTGATCCGGCGGTCGGGAGTGGGGCGTTCTTAAATGAGGCGCTAAACTTCCTAATCGCGGAGCATGACTATATCGTCGAGCTAGAAACCAAGCTATTCGGTAGCGGTCTGGCATATCCTGATATCGAAAACAGTATTTTAGAAAACAACTTGTTTGGTGTCGATATCAATGAGGAAAGCGTCGAGATTGCTAAGCTGTCACTGTGGTTACGGACAGCGCAGCCACGACGTAAGCTGAATAATCTGAATGATAATATCCAATGCGGTAACTCACTGATTGATGATCCCGCAGTCGCAGGTGATAAAGCCTTTAATTGGCAAGCAGCGTTTCCACAAGTCTTTGCAAAAGGTGGCTTCGATGTGGTGATTGGTAATCCGCCTTATTTGAGGGTTCAAGGTCTAAAATCACATTTTCAAAATGAAACAGTTTATTATGAAAAGAATTTTGAAAGTGCAACTAGACGATATGATATATATTCACTTTTTATAGAAAAATCTTCAAAGATAATCAACAATGAGGGGATTATTTCTTTCATTCTACCTCATAAGTTTTTAGTTGTAGAAGCAGGTCATGGTGTAAGATCTTTTCTTGCTAAAAAACGTTTAGTGCATTCCATAATACATTTTGGAGAGGAATCAGTGTTTTCTGATGCATCTACCTATACTTGTATAATCAACTTAACGTTAGATCAAAAAAACACTCTCTGTTTCAAAAATATTAGTCCTACAGAGCTATTCGATGAGAAAGCATACAAAGACGTTGATTATTCTGATTTAGATGGCAATAATTGGAATTTAATTGATCGTAGTAAAACTACCTTAATTAGCAAGCTGTCTAAAGAGAACTACTTTCTGAAAGATGTGTTCAGCTCGATAGGAGCGGGTATTGATTCTGGAGTTGATGACATTTTTATTTTATCTGGTGAGATAAAAGGTGATTACTTTGAAGGCTATTCTGAACAGTTGCAAGAGAATGTAAAGCTAGAAGCTATTGTTATGAAGCCAGTATCAAAGGGTGAAGATATAAAAAAGTATAGTAGTCCAAGTTCCAACAATTTTATGCTCTATCTTCATTATCATAATGGTAAGAAAACAGTTCCATTTGAAGAAGATTTCATTAAGAATAATTTTCCATTAGTTTTTGACTACATGATTAAATTCAAAGAGGAGATGATTTCTAGAAAAATTAGAAAAAAGACTAATCCGAAGTACTGGTATAGTTTGCATAGATCTAGAGATATATTGACTTTTCAAAATGAAAAAATTATGACTCCTGAAATATCATATGGTACGAATATGATTTTCGATGAAAAAGGATTGTTTCATAACACTAAAGTTTATTACTTAGTAAAGAACGAAGATAATTTAGAAAGTTATAAATATTATTTAACTATACTTAATTCTTCGATAATGTGGTTCTTTTTAAAGACTACAGGATATGTTTTAAGAGGTGGATATTTTACTTTTAAAACTAAATTTTTAGAACCTTTTCCGCTGCCTAAAGTAGCTAGCATGGAAAATCAGCTATTGTTATCAGAGAAAGCCGATCTAATGTTATCGCTAAACGAACAGTTGCAGGACTTAACAAGCAAGTTTATCCGCACCTTGCAGCGCAAATTTGATATCGACAAACTCAGTAAAAAGCTAGAAAACTGGCATGAGATAACTTACGCAGAATTTATCAAAGAGCTGGCAAAAAAGAAAATTAAAATGAGCTTGGCTGATGAAGCCGAGTGGGAAGAGTACTTTTTAGCTGAGCAAACCAAAGCGAAGCGGTTGATAGCAGAAATCGACCGTACAGACCGTGAGATAGATCAAATGGTTTATCAATTATACGACTTAACCGATGATGAGATTGCCATTATCGAAGCCAGTTAATGTAAGTATTTATCATTATGTGAACACAAAAAATCCAGCTCATAGGCTGGATTTTTTATTGACTAAGAGTTTTAAAACTAATTTATTTATAGATTATTTACTCTGAAACCAAGTATCGGCTTTGCTGCGAGCACTAGCGATATCAGCACTGGATAAGTTTAATGCCAATTGACCAATTTTGCCACGGGCTTTATTACGGACTTTTTCATCAAGCATGCCATCACGAGCAGCCAAGTCGTACCATTTATAAGCATCGACTAGATTTTTTTGCTTTTCATCTAATAAGGCAAGTGTATAGCTAGCACGGTTATCACCACGCATAGCGGCTTTTTCTAACCAACCACGCGCTTGTTGTAGGTTTGGTTGTACACCTTCACCGCGCAAGTACATGATGGCTAAGTTAAGCTGAGCAGGGGCAACGCCTTGCTGAGCCGCTTTGGTATACCACTGAATCGCTTGTTGGGTATTTTTGGCAATACCTTCGCCTTTTTGCAAACGCTTGGCCAGATAAAACTGAGCGTGATCATTACCTTGAGCCGCGCGATTGGACAGCTCGCTAATAGGCATTAGCTCAAAACGTGACGTATCAAGTGGTACGTTTGATATTAACTCAGCGTTGGCAAAACCTGCACAAGAAAGAATGGCAGTAAACAACGCAGCTTTTAATAATTTCATAGCAGCTCCAAAATTAGGCAGTTAATAAGCAAAAAAATTGTCCCGCTAAACATTGTCTCGCTAAAGACAGTTAGACGGTGATAACAATTAGGCGACATCTTGCAAGACTAACTTACCTAATTATTAGCAATATAATTAATCGTTATCATGTGTCAATGGACTCCAATAAAGCCGACAAACGGTATTAATCGGGGTGCAGTTGACACTATTTCGCTAGCTTAACACCCAAACTTACGAAACTCAAATACTAATTACACGATTTACTGCCTATCTATACCTCGTTGTCCTCAATAAAATCATAGAGTTACTTAGGTGTAAGAATAGATTAAGACTCTATTAAGGTTAAGATTGTACTTATGGGTGTCAATATTACTTTTAATAAGAGCTAGCAGTAGCAAATATCATTTAGGTTTTTGTTTGGTGACGCGATAAATAGCGACATCTGCCAGTAGGTTGGGCGCTTGTCTTATCAATGCTGTCATCAACGGTGAATGCCCTTTTTCAGAATCACTGACGGCAAAACGATTGATAATATGAATATCATGCTGCGCGCACAGTTTCTCAAAATCTTTAAAGGTGCATAGATGAATATTTGGGGTGTTGTACCACTCATAAGGCAGCGCTTCTGAGACCGGCATAATACCTTTCAAACCCAAATGTATTCGGTTCTGCCAATGGGCAAAATTAGGAAAAGTAATAACCGCTTCACGAGCGACGCGCAGCATATCAAGCAACAGTATATCGGGCGATTTGACGGCTTGTAGTGCACGTGCCATTACTACAGTATCAAAACTATTATCAGCAAAACGCGCCAAGCCGTCATTCAAGTCTTGCTCAACAATGGATAAACCATTAGCGATGGCTTCATTGATTTTGTCCTCGTCAATCTCAAGTCCATAACCCGTTACGCCGCGATTTTGCTGTAAATGCGCGAGCAGCTCGCCATTACCACAGCCTAAGTCAAGCACATGTGAGTGTGGGGCAATCCAACGCTCAGCCAATTGATGATCCATTCTCATGAGCGCGCTCCTAATGTTTTTTGACTGTTTTGGTCTCGGTTATCAGTCATAAATGGTGCGTTTAGGAAGCCTTTGACAGCACCCATATAACGCGGAATATCAAATAAGAAAGAATCATGCCCGTGCGGCGCATCGACATTGATATAGCTGACCGGTTTACCAGTCGCCATCAGCGCATCGACAATCTCTTGTGAGCGCTCAGGGGCAAAACGCCAATCCGTGGTAAATGACACAATCAGATACTGGCATTCAGTATGGGCAAAGGCGGCTTTCAATGCGGTCAGTTCTTGATGATTGGTTGCACTTATGTTGTCGATATCCGCACTGTCCACTAAAGTATTTGCTAGCTCATCTTCGCTACTATCCGCTTTTACAGATTCAGCAAGGGATGAGGCTAAAGATTCTGGCGACGAATCTATAGCAGTCTCTAATGGATAATCCCGTGTCGGGTCAAAGTAATCTAGCGCTTTGGTCATGAGCAAATAGGTATTGGCATCGAAATTTTCGCTAAAGCGCTCACCTTGATAGCGCAGATAGCTTTCGACTTGGAACTCAACATCATAGCCATACATAAACTTGCCGGACTTTAAATCACGGCCAAACTTGGCTTTCATCGCATCGTCAGTCAGATAGGTAATGTGTCCTACCATTCGCGCAAGGATAAGCCCTCGGCGAGGGTAAGTACCTGCTAGCAGATAGCGTCCGTCTTTAAAGTCAGGATCAGATAAAATAGACTGGCGTGCCACCTCATTAAAGGCAATATTTTGCGCAGACAGCTTGGGCGTACTGGCAATGACCACGCAACGTTTTAAACGGTTTGGGTAATCTACTGACCATTGCAGCGCTTGCATACCGCCCATTGAACCACCGACGACGGCATGCCAGACGTCAATGCCCAAGCGATCTGAAAGCATGGCTTGGGTCTTGACCCAGTCTTTGATAGTGACTAGAGGAAAGTCAGGTCCATATACTTGTGCTTGACTGCTATCTGGATTTATCGTCGTGGGACCAGTAGAGCCAAAGCAGCTACCGATATTATTAACGCAGACCACAAAAAATCGATTGGTATCGATGGACTTATTGGGTCCGATCATATTGTCCCACCAACCAGCTTTTTGATCCTCATCGCTATGAAAGCCTGCTGCATGATGACTGCCTGATAGGGCATGGCAAATCAGCACAGCGTTTGACTTGTCGCTATCAAGCGTACCATAGGTTTCGATAATCAAATCGAATGATGGTAAAGTGCGATTACACTCTAGAGTTAATGGCTCAGCGAAATGAAGAGTCTGGGGCGTGACGACTCCGACTGAGTTCAATAATTCCTCAGTGTTGATTGAGCTTTTAGCATTGCCTTTAGCATTGCTTTTATCTGTGGCGGACTGGTCACTGGTATTATCAGGGCGTGCGTTCAAAGCTACCTCACAAGACAACAATCATCAATAAAATAAGAAGGACACTGTATCGACAACTCGTTTAGCCGATATTTTTGAATGGTTTACTAAAAACGTTTTATCTACACTATTTTTTTGACCATGTGCTTGCCTATTGTAGGGCGATGCGCATATGAGTACAACCTTCAAGCGCAGCCTTTCATACTTAGTTTTTATGTTATTAAGCCAATCGAAAAAAATGCTGGGCCATTGCTACAGGTTTTAGGCGCTATCGACGTAGGCAAGTAGTGATAACTGCGTGTCAAATTGTACAAGGACACTTTTGCCATGCGTTATAAAGGGTTAAAATGCTACACTAACGGCGTGCTCATTGAATACTGTCTTAACAATCTTTTGTAGAGCTTCCTTCATCAACTTAACTATAAAACAGTGCTGCTATGAAACCTGACCTGCCTCCCCGTATTGCCGTTTTACTTGTCAACCTTGGTACGCCAGATGAACCGACCGCGCCAGCTGTCCGTCGTTATCTCAAACAGTTTTTGTCCGATCCGCGCGTGATTGAAATCCCAAAATTCTTATGGGCGATTATCCTCAATCTGTTTGTGCTGCCAAGTCGCCCGAAACGGGTAGCAGAAGCATATGCCAGTATTTGGGATGGCGATTCGCCGATGCGCAATATTCTTAACGCGCAAGTTGAGATGTTAGACAAGCGTTTGGCTGAACGTGCTGCGCCATTTCGCGTGTCTGTTCATGCCGCGATGAGCTACGGTAATCCGGGTTTGCCTGATGTCATGGATCAATTGCGTAGCGAAGGGGTTGACCATTTCGTCATGTTACCCGTGTTTCCGCAGTATTCAGCGACTTCAACAGGTGCAGTTTATGATGCGATTACTAAGTGGTCGCTTAAGCAGCGTAATTTGCCCAATCTAACGATAGTTAAAGATTACTTTGCTCATCCTTTATATATTAAAGCATTAGCAGATAGCATCCGTCGTTTTCAAGCGGTACATGGCAAGCCTGAAAAGCTCATGTTTAGCTTTCACGGTATTCCGCAGCCTTATGCTGATAAAGGCGATCCGTATCCGAAGCGCTGTAAATGTACGGCGGCACAAGTGGCTCATGAGCTTGGGCTAAAACCAGATGAATGGATCATCAGTTTCCAGTCACGCTTTGGTAAGCAAGAATGGATTAAGCCCTATACCGATGTGGTACTCAAAGAGTGGGGCAGCTCAGGTGTGCGCTCGGTACAAATTCTGAGTCCTGCGTTTTCGGCAGATTGCCTAGAAACCTTGGAAGAATTGGCTATCGAAAACCGCGAGACTTTCCTGCATGCTGGCGGGCAAGAATACCATTATATTCCAGCGCTCAACGCTGATGAAGCACATATAGACTTGTTAGAGGCAATGAGTGCGCCATTGGTAAAAGGTTGGGCAGGGACTCTGGATGGTTGGGCATAAACGTTTTTAATATCAAATGAATATTCAAAAAAATACCGAACATCATGTTCGATATTTTTTTATCAATAATTTTCTAAAAGTACTCTTTAAAAGTCATTGTCATGGCTTAGTTTTGCTGCGTCTTTGTCAGCAATGTCGGCAATACTGGGGTAATGGCTATCATCTAAATTCTCTTCAACCAGCAACTCATCAATACGTGATTCATCGATATTTTGATGATGTACAGGGGTAAGACCTTGGGTTGCATCACTTCCGACTTGCGAATTATTAAATCCTGCATCATCGTCAAAGTCATCATTGTCGATAACATGCAGCATAGGATTGTCTAAATCGACCTCTTGGCTACCTTGGTTATCTTGACCTTCATCGATATCATTATCAATATTTTCATCACCTTCGATGTGATTCATCTCTTCTGGTAGCGGGGTTTTTGAGTGTTCCATACTGTCTTCCTTAGTTTTTATAGTTAACAAGCCTAGTAGGGTTTAAATGTGGTCGTATAGCTATTTTGTCCGCTTATCATCATTGCCTCTAGTAGTAAGGTGTCACAGGATGTTAAAAATATGTACGAAGGTTGCTTATTTAACCGTAAAAAAACGGCTGCCAAATCTTGGTAGCCGTTTAAATATTGTCATGTTACTTTTGAAATTTATAATCTAAATTTATTTAGTACCGATTTTACTATTGATAAAGCGCATTAATGAGTCAGGTGCGACTTGCGACGCTGTATGCAGCATTTTAGCGGGAAAGCCAATAGGATAGTGAGTCCGTGACAGCTTGCGATTCGGCTGAGCGCTTAATTTACACAAGGTTTTAGCCACATCGTCAACGGTTAGATTGATGCCCAAACGGTCGATACTGGTGACCTTGATGTCTTTCGTCATGTCGGATTTTACCCATAGTGGCATGACATCAATCACTTTGATACCTAGCTCAGCGTATTCAATATTTAGCCCTTCAGTTAAACCGCGGACAAAGAATTTACTGGCAGAATAAGGTGCCACTTCAGATTGACCATATATCGCTGAAGCAGATGAGAGATTGATGATTTTGGCGTTTTTGCTGTCGGCTAAATGCGGCGCTAGCTTATGACAGCCGATGAGCACACCTTTACAATTGATATCAATCAATGACAATTGCTTGTCCAAGTCAGTATTGGGCAACGCGCCACTCACCAATACGCCAGCATTATTAATCAAGACATCAATACCACCAAAATTCTCCAGCATATGATCGATTGCCGTATCCCATGCTTCAGGGTCAATGACATCTAGATGACCATGGACGAGACGATTGCTTTTTAGCGCTTTTTTAAAAGTTTTATCATCAATCGCACGCTCAAGCTCAACCGTGTCAATATCAAAAAGACCGACGCTATGACCTTTTGCGAGCAATCGTTTTGCTGTCGCTAGACCGATACCGCGTGATGCACCCGTAATGAATATATTCATAATGACTCGCTTAATGATTGGTGATAAATGATGCCTGAAAAAATGCGCTAATTTTTAGTATAGCAAACTCTCTATTAAAAGTTAGCGCTAAGACAAATGCTATCATGACCAGTGATTACTACGCTTGGCATGATGAATAGCGCTTATTAGATGGCAAGCGTCTTTCAAACATAAGCGGTTTGAAACGCCATATATAGGTCAATGCAATCGCGTAAACGCCAGTTTCTGCCATTTCTTCAACAATCTCTCCCAAACCTTGAGGAATCATAATCGCGTTTTCGCCCATATATTCTAATAATGCCAATCCCACTATCATAAGATATAAATAAACCGGCACCGATTTTAAGACTGCCCAGAGATAACGCCAGGTATACGCTAATAAACCCACGATAAGCAGATAAACTATAAGAAGTACCGCATCTTCCCACCAGTCATAGGACTGATTTAACAGTGAAAAATCGCTAGCAATAAACAACTCGGGTAAATAGTTTAACTCGCGACGGATCACCGCAAAAAACGTCAATACTGATGCCAGCCAAAAATAAAGACTTTGCTTGCTTTCACTCTGCACTACATATTGCACGCAACGTAATATACAGGCTATCAGTAAGATAATGCCGGGGATTTCGATAATGCCATCTGCAGCCAAAATAAGCGCTCCTGATTTTTAGAATAAAAAAAGTGAGCGCTAAGGCTCACTTTAGACTAAAAAATAATTTGGGAAAAAATAAGATAGGTTTATTATACCGACAATGATGATACGCGACTGTTTTTTTTAGTTTACGCTGCGAGTGTCAAGTATCTTAAATAGCATTAAACCTACTTAAAATCTCCTTAAGAATCAATGCGCCTCATCCCAATTCTGACCACAATCCGTCTCAACCAATAGCGGCACTGCAAAATTGACGTTCCAGCCTTTTTCAACTGCTGTTGCTGTTAAGACATCTTGCATAGCATTAGTAATCAATTGGCTTATCTCATCGACCTTGTCAGCATCGACTTCGAACACTAGCTCATCATGTACTTGCAGTAGCATTTTTGCCTGCTCTTTAGGTAATACTTTGTCGACGGCAATCATTGCAAGCTTAATCAAGTCAGCTGCAGAACCTTGTAATGGCGCGTTAATCGCTGCCCGTTCAGCGCCTTGTTTGACCATGCGATTGCTGTGATTGATATCAGGGGTATAAAGCTTACGACCCAATATCGTCTCGATATAGCCATGCTCATAAGCGCTGGCACGAGTATTGATCATATAGTCTTTGACGCCAGGATAGCGCTCAAAATACATATCGATATAGTCTTGCGCCTCACTACGGCTCATCTGTAACTGTTTGGCTAGTCCAAAGGCGCTCATGCCATATAGCAGACCAAAGTTAATGGCTTTGGCATTACGGCGCTCGGTTGCTGTAATCTCTGCGACCTCTTTTCCTAGTACTTCGGCGGCAGTGGCAGCATGAATATCTAGCCCTTCATTAAAGGCATGAGTTAGATTTTTATCACCTGAGAAATGCGCCATCAAACGCAGCTCAATTTGTGAATAATCCGCTGCTAATATGACTCGACCTTCTGGCGCAATAAATGCTTGACGAATCAAGCGACCAGTAGCGGTACGAATAGGAATATTTTGTAAGTTGGGATCAGTTGAAGATAAGCGCCCAGTACTGGTCAATGCTTGATGGTAGCTGGTATGCACACGGTCAGTCTTGGCATCTGCCACATTATCCAGCGCATCGGTATAGGTGCTCTTAAGTTTAGAGAGTCCGCGATACTCTAAAGTAATATCGACCAAAGGATGGTCGATTTTTGATAAGACGGCTTCACCAGTAGAATATTGACCGGTTTTGGTTTTTTTGCCACCCACGACGCCCAGCTTATCGAATAACATCTCTCCAAGCTGCTTAGGAGAGCCAAGATTAAACTCTTCACCGGCGACTTCGTACGCACGTTTTTCTAGGGCAATGATTTCTTCATCAAAGCGTTTAGATAACTCGTTTAAAAACGGACGCCTAATTAAGATACCGTTTGCTTCCATTTGGCACAGTATCTCTGCGGTTGGAATCTCTAATTCATGTAGTAGCTTAGCGTTATTGGTATCATCAGCAAGCTTTTGACTAAACAGCTCAAATAATTGATAAGTAATGTCAGCATCTTCACAAGCATAGTCGCTAGCAATATCAATCGCCACTTGATCGAAACTCACTTGCTTAGCGCCTTTACCAGCGACATCTTCAAAGCTAATAGTCTGCGTTTGCAGGTAATGCCGTGCCAAATCATCCATGCCATGACGGGTAATGGCAGCATTAATCACATAGCTGGCAAGCATGGTATCCATCGCCCAATTGTTGAGCTTGTCATGAATATTGCCTAAGAGGTTTATGTCATAAAGGCTAAGAATATGGGCATCATACTTTAAATGTTGACCGATTTTACCGATGTTTGGGTTTTCTAAAATAGGCTTTAAACGCGCCAAAACGGTATCGCGGTCGAGCTGTTTTGCTGTTAATTCATCGCCTTCTAGCGCATGAGTCAGCGGAATATAATAAGCTTCGTGTGCTTGCACAGCAAAAGATAAGCCAACCAATTCAGCCTGACGCCAATAGACACTCGTGGTTTCGGTATCGATAACGAAATGCGGCGCAGCTGCTAACAATTGAACTAAGTTGTCAAAGGCAGGCTCGTCTAAAATAGTATGCCATGCTCTATCATGAATTTTGCTATCGGTAATATCACCGATGGTGCTTGATTGTAGGGATTTAGCGATTTGCGCTTGTGACTCAGCATCAGCTTGACTATGAGCAACACTTTGCGTGCCATTGGCAGGATGATTAGGGTGATCAAGTGACGCTAACTCATTTCTAAATTCGAGCTCACTATATAGCTCACGTAGCTCATCGATGTGGGCGCAAGGATCGGTGTTTATTTTTAAATCTTGCCAGTCTTGCCCCACTTCTAAATCAGTGACAATGGTTGCCAGTTGCGCGTTCATCGGAATATCATCGGCATATTCGAGCAGGTTTTTGCCAGCACGTCCTTTGATATTGGCGACGTTTTTGAGCATATTATCGATAGTGCCATATTCATTTAACAAGTCTTTGGCGGTCTTTTTACCAATACCGGGCACGCCTTTGATACCGTCAGAGGAATCGCCCATCAAAGTTAAAAAATCAATCATCTGTTCAGGATTGATACCGAATTTTTCAACCACGCCAGCGCTATCAGTCATCTTGCCTGTGAAGCTATCTTCTAATATTACGCAGTCATTAATCAGCTGCATCATGTCTTTATCGCCAGTTGAGATAACCACGTGATGCCCTTCGGCAACTGCACGATAGGCGAGCGTACCGATAATATCGTCCGCTTCTGCGCCTTCGATACGTAACAGTGGAATCCCAAGCGCGGTGACCAAACGATGAATATAAGGAATCTGCTCGGCAAGCTCGATATCCATTTTTGGACGATTGGCTTTGTACTCTTCTGACATAGCATGACGAAAGGTTGGCGATTTGGTATCAAAACAAACGGCCATATGGGTTGGATGATAACGGCGCATCAGCTTTAAAAGTGCATTGAGCGTGCCACGTATTGCATTGGTGACTAGCCCTTGCGAATTCTGCATGGTTTTTGGCAGCGCATGATAGGTACGAAACAGATAATAAGAGCCATCGACCAAGATAAAAGGTGGCTGGTTTTTGTCCACATGCGTGGTGTCCATTGTCGCCACATTGGGCATCGTTGCAAAATTCGGTAGCGTATTGGGATTAATAGGCGAGTGGGAGTTGTGATCGTTGGCAGTCATAGAGAGTCACTTATCAGGTTTTGGGTCGCAAGTATTGGTCAGTAAATATTTTGCAGTAAGTATGGAGTAAAAAGATACCTTCATTATAACGATAAAAGCGCTGCGTGCCGAATAGATGATGAACGAATAGAATGCATAAACAGTTACGATGTGTACGACCTAAAATGATAATTCATAAAAAAAGAACCCAGATCAACTGAGTTCTTTTTATCATTGTAACTATTGTAGTTACTAGAAACTTATTTTACTTCTGAGGTTACTGCGCTATCGACATTACCATGGGTCGCTTTAGAATATGGGCAGACCTTATTGGCTTTCTCAACCAATTGCTGAAACTCATCCGCTGATAGCTCTGTATTTTCACCGATAACGTGAATCTTCACCGCCAATTGAAAATCTAGACCTTCGCCTTTCTTTAAATCTACTAATACTTCAGTAGTAGAATCAAACTTTGCTTTTTCTGCCCCTTTGACGGCACCAAGTGCGCCATCAAAACAAGCAGCATAGCCCATAGCGAACAGTTGCTCTGGGTTATTACCGTCTTTACCAGAACCAGGTGCAACCATATTGATGGTTAAATCGCTGTCTTGTACGCTAGCTTTACCTGCACGGCCACCAGTGACAGATGCTTTAGTCGAATATAGGGTTTCCATAATGTATCCTTTTATATAAATTGTTTTCCATCATTTCTAGATAGTATTTTTGAGTCTTGTTATAGCTAGTTATAAAATAGCCCATCTAGCATACCAGAGGATAAAGCGAGCTTTATATAGCGGCAGTAAAAGTATGATATGAATTTGTAAGTTTACCTTTTAAGTTTGTGAAACAAAACCTAAGTTTGCTATAACTCATCGTTACAGTAGGGTAAACTAAGCGTATAAATCGGATTTATAACAATCATAATTATTAGTACCAATATTTAAAGAGGACGTTTTAAGATGAATAAATTAGTAATGACACCTATTGCATTATGTTTAATGACATTTAGCCTTGCGGGCTGCGGCGAGGGTGAAGATGCTATTTTTGGTTCAGGCGGTAGTAATGAGTTGATAGTAAGCAGCTTTGAAGGTAACGCTAACAATATTGCCCGTATCAACGAAAAATACCGTACAGGAGAGCACAATAGTGAAGTTATCAATATTATAGCCAACTATAATAGCCAAGGAATTAATACGCTAGATAAAACTGTTTTGCTAAACAGTTTTGAGGGAACGCTAGAAAATAGATATATTGAGGTAAATAATCTTACGGTCAAACGCCCTATTTATCTTAAAAATAGCAATACTGTTATAGATTATAGAATTACTTATAATAAAGTTGATTTATCAGGACGCAAAGCTGATAGCTATAAAGCTGGAAGCAATACAAAAAACAGCTCTGGTATCCGTACTGCCTTAAACACTTACTCAAAAATATCAGCTAACAATGTTAATGCTGCCTTTCCAGAGGGTTCTATTTGTTATATCCCATCAATCACCAGTGAGCGTGAGTTTTTAGCATTTAACGCCAAAAACGAAACCAATTATCGAACACTTAATGACTGGCTTAATGTCGCGAAAAATCGCTTTAACGACAATCGTCCATCGCAAACCAAAGAAGGCTTTGGAGTCGGAATAAGTAATCGTCAAACAGCGTCACAGATTAAGTTTTTTGCCACAAACGACGATCCAGAATATATTTATAGTGCTGTTGTATATTCCTACAATAATAGTAGTAATCGTATATATGAGACTGATTATGTTGCTAGTGGCAAAACTGAAGCGAATTCGGATGAGCGTAATGGTGTAGTTGATTGCAAGTTATATAACGATGTTGCCGCCGACTTTTTAGCCACGCAAATAACAAAATATTATTAAGCTTAAAAAGTCATAAACACTCTCTATTTGCTTGATAGAGAGTGTTTTTTTATACGCTAATTCTGCACCTTGACGCTAAATCCGCTACAATATGCCCATTGTTTACACTATTTATTTAGATTGATTTCTAAATGACACAACGTTGAAGCCAATAATTATGAGCGTAGATCCAAAGAAATTAAATAAAGAAGTGGCCAAGCGCCGCACTTTTGCCATCATCTCGCATCCTGATGCTGGTAAGACTACGATGACCGAAAAGCTGCTGCTATGGGGTAAAGCGATTCAAGTAGTGGGCGAGGTCAAAGGTCGTAAAACCGACCGCCATGCGACATCTGATTGGATGAGTATGGAGCAGGAGCGTGGTATTTCTATTACCACCTCGGTCATGCAGTTCCCTTATAAAGAACATATGGTCAACCTGCTAGATACACCGGGTCACGCTGACTTTAGTGAAGATACCTATCGTACTCTGACCGCTGTAGACAGTGCGCTGATGATGGTCGATGGCGCAAAAGGTGTCGAAGAACGTACCATCAAATTGATGGAGGTTTGCCGGATGCGTGATACGCCCATCATCTCATTCGTCAATAAACTTGACCGCCAGATTCGTGAGCCGCTTGAGCTATTGAGTGAAATCGAAGCGGTATTAAAGATTAAATGTATTCCCGTCACTTGGCCTATCGGTATGGGACAGGATTTTGTTGGTGTCTATCATTTAACCGAAAACAAAACCTATTTTTATGAGAAAGGTCATGGCGGTGATATGACGGTCGCTGAGACGCGCGAAGGCTATGATTATCCTGATATCCGTGAGCGCTTAGGCGCTTTAATGTTCGCCTCGTTTGAAGAGTCATTAGAATTGGTACAAATGGCGCTAGAAGACTTCGATGTTGAAGAGTTTTTAGCCGGTGAGATGACACCCGTATTGTTCGGTACAGCGCTAGGTAACTTTGGCGTCAATATGGTACTTGATACTTTAATCAAATATGCGCCGCCACCAAAAGCGCATCCGACCAATGAACGTGAAGTAGCTGCGACTGAGACAGCGTTTAGTGGTTTTGTCTTTAAGATTCAGGCAAACATGGATCCGCGTCATCGTGATCGCATTGCATTTTTACGTGTCTGCTCAGGCAAGTATGAAAAAGGCATGAAATTGAAGCATGTGCGTTTGGGTAAGGATGTACGTATTGCCGATGCACTGACCTTTTTGGCAGGTGATCGAGAAGCACTAGAAGAAGCCTATCCGGGTGATATTATTGGTTTGCATAATCACGGTACGATTTCTATTGGTGATAGCTTCACTGAAGGCGAAGAGCTGAATTTTACTGGTATCCCACATTTTGCTCCTGAGCTGTTCCGCCGTGTCATTCTAAAAGATCCGCTCAAATCAAAAGCGCTGCAAAAAGGTCTACAGCAGTTGAGTGAAGAGGGCGCAACGCAGGTCTTTATGCCGCAGATTAATAATGATTTAATCTTGGGCGCGGTCGGTGTACTACAGTTCGAAGTGGTCGCCCATCGTCTCAAAGAAGAGTACAAAGTACAGTGTATCTTTGAGCCGGTATCGATTGCGACCGTTCGCTGGATTCATTGCGATGACGAAGTGGCGTTAGCCAAGTTTAAGCGCAAAGCCCATGACCAACTATCGCTAGATGGCGGTGGTCATCTGACTTATCTTGCGCCATCACGGGTGAACTTGCAGCTGATGCAAGATCGCTATCCAGAAGTGACGTTTAGCAATACGCGTGAGCACTAAAATCCATTATGCCACTTTGCTTAATCTTAAAAGACACGTTATCGTGTCTTTTTTATTAGCTTATCAAACAGCGTATTATTGATTTTAATCCCTATGGTTCTAGAAAAAACACGAACAGTGTTCCTACAATATAGGACAAAGGTTACGGTAGAATATCAGTAAATCTTATAGATATATTAAAGAGGCTATATGAAAACTGCTAATCAACGTCCTATTATTGAGTCACAATCAGTCCAGCAATCTTCTACGGATGCGGGTAGGCTGCGTTTATTGTCAATAGTAAGTAGTGGGTTGCTGTTTGGCACGTTAAGCTTCTCAGCATATGCCGGTAGCCTTTTTAGTAGCACAGAGTATCTCGATTATCAGTTACCCAAAAAACTACAAGAAACCTGCACGGCGCGTGATAACTGTCCGGAGATTGAAGTTAAATATCTTAAAACCAATCACAAATGGATAAACGATATCACCAATCAGCGTATCAATACGCTGGTTGTAAATAGTAAACCCTCTGAATCTGCGCCTATCACTACCAAAGCCACTCCAGCTGCTGTCAAAAACGCGCTTGATGGTTTTGCTGCCTCGCAATTGAATGAGCTACCGAGTGACAGTGCGTTTGCTTACAGCCTAACGGTGACACCTGAATATGTGGGTCATATTAATGATTTTGAGACGTTCGAGATAAGCTCATATGTCTTTACTGGCGGCGCACATGGAATGCCGTATAGCGAATATCTAGTGTTTGACCAGAAGACGAAAAAACAAATTAAACTGGCTGATATGCTGCAAAGCGGTAAAAAGCCACAGTTTAATGCGCTTGTCTATAATGCTTATAAAGACTGGGTGAAAACGGTCGATAAAGATGTGAAAAACTACGAAAAAAATTGGCCATTTACCTTAAGTGATAACGTCACATTGACGGATAAAGGGATTGATATTCGTTATCAGCATTATGCTATCGCTCCCTATGCCTATGGTATGCCAGTGCTTAGCATTCCTTATAATAAGCTTAGCGGTATCATACAACCGCGCTTTATCTCTAAATAATATAGCTATAAACGTCAGATACAATAGGATGGATCAGCTAATGACCATCATGAATATTTAATAATAAATAAGGAGTCATCGCATGACAAACGATATCGATAATATGAATGCCGCAACGACCAATACATGGCAGTTGAATGCCTTGACAGAGGCACTTGGCGATCTGACATTAACGGTCACTGACAGCCTCTCTGTGGGCCGTGGTAGTGATAATGATCTGGTACTAGGTAGCAAGCAAATTTCACGCAATCATGCACAACTGAGTGTCTTAAACGGTCAGCTATACGTAAAAGATCTAGAGTCGTCAAATGGCACTTTTATTAATGATGAGCGTATCGCTGCCAATGAATCGAAGCAGTTATCAGCAGAGGATACGCTTGGGTTTGCAAGCTTTATTTTTCAGGTAAGTAAGCCAGTGGCTGCTACTGTTATTCATGAGCAAGCAGTTGCAGATAAACCAACGTTAATGTTGAGTCCTGATACTGAGATAGCACCTATCGTTGAAGCAGAGCCAGTCGTCAAAGAAACGATAATCGAAGAGATATTACCTGTCGAAAATTCTTTAGAAGCAATGCCTATTGCTGCTGTGCAAGCAGAACAGATTGTTAGCGCTGCTCAAACAGATGAGCCAGTGATTAAAGAAACAGGCATCACTGATATCTTAGCCGCCGCAGATAAAGCCGAACCTGTATTGAGCGAAGTAGAATATAGTCCTACTGAAACCTCAAGTGTCCCTATTGTGGCTGCTGAGCCCGAAGTAATAGAGTCTATCTCAACCGAAACTACATCAACGCCTTCTGCTCATCAAGAATCACTTTTAGAGCAGCCCGTCTTAGCTGATGAGCCTTTGCTACATAAAGACGCTGTATCCGAAACCCTTTCAGAAACGTCTCCTGTAAGTGAGGCGCCAGTCATTGAAGCAGCTATTGAGCCAGAGCATGACAAAACCACTAAGACGGCCTTGCAAGAAGAAGCAGATCCAGATGTACTGCGTGCTAAACAGGCAGCCACTTCACAGTTTTCGGGCACAGCCAATCTAGGTCAATCTCGCGATTTGGGTACTACAGGCAATAATGCGATGGATCAAGCACTGGATAACCCTGCCACTACTGGAGCAGTTGAAAAGAAACCGAGTGGTAGTTGGTTTATATGGGTGTTTGTCGCAATTATTATTATTGGCTTAGCACTATGGTTGTTTAATACAGGCATGGTATAGCCAATTTTTAACAAGAGAGCTATCTTTGTTTATTTAAATAATAAATTGGTCAACTGGTAAAAGTTGTAGTTGATTTGCTTTAAGAGATTAGTACTATGTTAGGATAAATTTTGCATCGCTTTAAATAGTAATTTTATAGCGAACAAGTTTTATCTTAGCATCGTAGGAATCACAAGTTTTAACGGTATCTTTTAAAAAATCTGTCGCTGATAAGTATTGGCGCTTGGCAGGTTTACACAATTATTGAATGTTTCTAGCAATGAATAACCAATCCAAAGAAGTTAAGTGACTAGGTTTTTTGGCTAAAAGATAGACCGTTGGAATAAGAGCAGTAAAAGTAGCTATTTTCAAAAAATAAAAACCCTTTTATAATCAGTTGTTTGAGATTTTTTATTAAAATAAAGTCAAAAATACTAAAAAAGGGCTTGCGCATCTCAAAATATTTGATAGAATAGCCTCCACTTTGAGAGAACAAGCCGACTTAGCTCAGTTGGTAGAGCAACTGACTTGTAATCAGTAGGTCGCCAGTTCGATCCCGGCAGTCGGCACCATCTCTCTCAAAGTAGCTTTTTATGAATATGTCTTAAACTAAAGCCATTTTTGTTTAAAGCAACCTAAGGTGGGATTGGGGAGCGGTCAAACCCAACAGACTGTAAATCTGTCGCGAAAGCTTCGAAGGTTCGAATCCTTCTCCCACCACCATATTTTTCTAAGTTCGTCTTAGCGCCAAGCATACTCTATATCAATCCATGATTCTTTATCAGAGTCAACCCAGATAAGAGTAAATGCGGGTGTGGTATAATGGTAACACCTTAGCCTTCCAAGCTAATGACGCGGGTTCGATTCCCGCCACCCGCTCCATATATGTACCATTGCACAAATCATCAATACTCATCACGACAGTCAGTTATTATTGCTGTATCGTGATATTTTTTTTAGTGCAACTTAGTGGTTGGCTACTGTAGTTGTTAGAAGCACGCTCATATAGCTCAGCGGTAGAGCACTCCCTTGGTAAGGGAGAGGTCTTGAGTTCAATTCTCAATATGAGCTCCATTTATTGTTCCATTATTTATATTCGCTTTGCTAATGTTTGTCCATAGCTCAGTATTGGTATCAAAATTATAAAATATCGAAAATTATACATACAGTGTGGCAGAGAATAATTCAAAGGTGACACTGAGGTGTTGCCTTTTTGCGCTGTCAGTTTGTTAGTAGGTGTTATCTTTATCTAATAAATGAGCTGTATAAAGAATTAAATGAATAAGAGTTAGATAAAGTAGTGCAAT
The DNA here is from genome assembly GCF_904846475.1 of Psychrobacter sp. LFX-11D. Lineage (NCBI taxonomy): Bacteria > Pseudomonadati > Pseudomonadota > Gammaproteobacteria > Moraxellales > Moraxellaceae > Psychrobacter > Psychrobacter sp. LFX-11D. The sequence continues at coordinate 164,117 of NZ_CAJHAV010000002.1, read as the reverse complement.
AGCAGTACTGTATATTAACTTGTCATGTTCAACAGATTGAAAAGCACGTATAATGCCTCTATTTATAAGCTTAACAGCTAAAATATCGAACACAAAGATAGTATAGCGTTATAGCTAGTATTTTAATAAATATTGGTTTAATAGAAAAAACACAGTGTCAACGGTTTGATGGTCATACATCATAAGCCGTCAAACAGTTATTTACCGATCTTTGATTGATAAATATTCACCAAAAAAAGAGGAAATACCCATGGCAAAGGCCAAGTTTGAACGTCTAAAACCACATGTTAACGTCGGTACCATCGGACACGTTGACCACGGTAAAACCACCCTTACCGCTGCAATCGCAACCGTAGCTGCAATCACCTCTGGTGGCGAAGCCAAAGACTACGCGTCTATTGACTCAGCACCAGAAGAAAAAGCACGTGGCATCACCATCAACACCTCACACGTAGAATATGACACCCCATCACGTCATTACGCTCACGTTGATTGCCCAGGTCACGCCGATTATGTTAAAAACATGATCACCGGTGCAGCCCAGATGGACGGCGCAATCCTAGTTGTATCTGCAACTGACGGCCCTATGCCACAAACCCGTGAGCACATCCTGCTTTCACGTCAGGTTGGCGTACCGTACATCGTCGTATTCATGAACAAATGCGACGTTGTTGATGACGAAGAATTGCTTGAACTCGTAGAAATGGAAGTTCGTGAATTATTAAGCGACTATGACTTCCCAGGTGATGACACCCCAATCATCCATGGTTCTGCAACTGAAGCCCTAAAAGGCTCACAAGAAAAATATGGTCAACCAGCCGTTGTAGAACTATTAAACGTTCTTGACACCTACATCCCAGAGCCAGAGCGTGACATCGACAAAGCATTCCTAATGCCAATCGAAGACGTATTCTCAATCTCAGGTCGTGGTACTGTTGTAACTGGCCGTGTTGAATCTGGTATCGTACGCGTTGGCGACGAAATCGAAATCGTCGGTATCCGTGACACTCAAAAAACCACCTGTACTGGTGTAGAGATGTTCCGTAAACTGCTTGACGAAGGTCGTGCAGGCGAAAACTGTGGCGTACTACTACGTGGTACTAAGCGTGAAGACGTACAACGTGGCCAAGTACTAGCTAAGCCAGGTTCAATCACGCCTCATACCAAGTTTGACGCTGAAGTATACGTGTTAAGCAAAGAAGAGGGTGGTCGTCACACACCATTCCTAAACGGCTATCGTCCACAGTTCTACTTCCGTACCACTGACGTAACTGGCGCAATCCAATTACAAGACGGTACTGAAATGGTTATGCCTGGTGATAACGTTGAGATGGGCGTAGAGCTTATCCACCCAATCGCTATGGACAAAGGTCTTCGCTTTGCTATTCGTGAAGGCGGCCGTACGGTAGGCGCTGGTGTTGTTGCTAACGTATTGAACTAATACTTAACGCTGTCAGAGTAATCTGATTGTCGTTAATAATTAGTCAAAAGCCATCCTCGAAAGAGGGTGGCTTTTTTTTGGTATGGTTTGCTAATAGAATGACAGTGTCGACAATCAACGATAATATAACTGACACTAAAGCCAGCAAATAAAGAGGCACTGATGTTCGATGTAAAAATACTATTAGATGAACCAGATAAGCGTACAGAAATGGTCGAAGCAGTTGCAGCTGTTGAAGCTATGGTTCAGCTACAAGACCCTTGGACATCTCAAACAATAGGCGACCTGCTCGAACAGGATAGTATCAGTCTGATGGTTGTTACTGATAATTCTGCAAACGAATTGATTGGCTACTGTTTATACCAATTATTGTTTGAGCAAGCAGAGATTTTACGTATTGGCACTCATCCTGATTATCAGCGTCAAGGTATAGCATCACGAGTTTTTATTAGACTAGATGAGGCGTTAAAGGCCAATCAAGTAGAGAGTCTTTTATTAGAAGTGCGGGCAGACAATACTGCTGCGATCGCGCTATATGAGCAGCAAGGATTTACTGTGATTCATACACGTAAAAACTACTATCAAGCAGCGCATCAACCGGCAGTCGACGCGCTAATCATGCAGCGTATTTATAATTAATCTTAAAAAATATTAGCAGCTTTTATTATTTGAGATTTAAAACAATAACAAATAATAAAAGCGGTGTGGTATCGAGGTTTCCTTATCAGGATAAAGGCAGTGTCTTTTTACACACATCAATGTCGAGTTTATAACCACTATCAGACTTCATATGCTCAAGAATATCAATGCGTTCGGTCAACATCTCTATCATCAAACTGATGGTCGTTTGTTGTTTTCTGATTTGAATCAGTTTTTGCTGGGTAATGTTCAGCTGTAAGTCAATATCAAGCTGCCCATCATAATAATCATTGAGGCTGTCTTTGATTTCAGTCAGGGTAAAGCCAATTGCTTGTGCGCTTTTAATTAATTCGATACGTTCAACACATTCTGGATGAAACTCAGTATATAGCCGTGAACCTGCCTGACGCTTACGAGACTTTAGCAGCCCCAACTGGTCATAGTGACGAATCGTATCTTTAGTGGTGTTGGCTTTGGTTGCCAGCTTACCTATTAATAAAAAAGAGGTATCAGGTGCCATAATGTACTCATGATCGTGATAGGTAAGTTGCTGATTTATGAAAAAATTGCCGATTAAACGTAACAGTAATAATCATACGTACTCAATCGAGTCGCACTATTTTAACTATCGATTAGCCAGATCAACTTTAGATTTTAAAATAAAGTAAGAAACTAGAGGTTTAATTGCCAAGGTTGCAAACTCTCTAACAGCGATACCGCTAGAGGCTTATGCGAGTTTTTGTGCCAATTATCTGAACTATTAGATATTAATATGTCTAGTTGAGCCAAAAACTCAGTACGTGACAAGGTGATAGCACCTAAACTTGTGAGATGATCGTTAGGGAGTTGACAGTCAACAAGATTAACATTGCTTTGCTCACATAAGCGCATCAAGCCCCAAAATGCCAGCTTTGATGCATTAGAAGCGATATGAAACATCGATTCACCAAAATAAATGCCGCCTATTTTTAAGCCATATAAACCGCCAACGAGCGTGCCTTTATCATCCCAAACTTCAATACTATGCGCAAAGCCTTGAGCATGTAGCTCGCTATAGGCTTCAATCATCTCATCATGAATCCAAGTATGTTCGCCTTCAGGCTGACTTTCATTAAGATCGTCATTAACGCCATTACTACGCGGTAAACTACAAGCGTGTATGACCTCATCAAAAGCTTGATTCAGCGTCAACTGCCAACGACTACGGTTTGCTTGCTTACGTAGCGATTTACTCGGCTGATAGTCTGTCGGCTGCATCACACATCTGGGTTCAGGGCACCACCAAGCAATTGGCTCATCGTCATTAAACCAAGGAAATAGACCCTGTACATAAGCAGAAATCAGCGTCTCAGGGGCTAAATCTCCCCCGATAGCCACAATGCCCATACCTTCAGGGTCTACTATCGCTGGCTCTGGAAAGTCATAACGCCCAAGACTCTTGATATGTTGAACAAAAGCCTCAGGCGTTGTATGACCATCATTAACAAAATCGCTCATTTACGCTTCTTTGTCAGCTGTCAACGTTGAAGCATAAGTATGATCTTGAGCGACCGTTTCGCCTATTGCATCTAGGTACTTTTCAGCATCAAGTGCTGCCATACAGCCCGTACCAGCAGAGGTGATCGCTTGACGATAGACATGATCTGCGACGTCACCTGCGGCAAAAACCCCTTCGATACTGGTTTGGGTAGCATTACCATTGAGACCGCTGTTGACGATCAGATAACCGTCTTTCATCTCTAACTGACCTTCGAATAAGTCAGTATTCGGCTTATGACCAATGGCGACAAACATACCAAACACGTCCAGTTGCTTGGTACTGCCATCAATCATAGATTCAATGACCACGCCATTAACGCCCATATCATCACCAACCACTTCTTTTACGCTGTGGTTCCACTCGATTTTGACATTACCATTTTTGGCTTTTTCAAATAGTTTATCTTGTAGGATTTTTTCTGAGCGTAAGCTATCACGACGATGGACTAAAGTGACTTCAGCGGCGATATTTGATAAATACAGCGCTTCTTCAACGGCCGTGTTACCACCACCGATAACTGCCACTTTTTGGTCTTTATAAAAGAAGCCATCACAAGTTGCACAGGCAGAAACGCCAAGACCACGGAATTTGGTTTCTGACTCTAGACCTAGATACTGTGCTGATGCGCCGGTTGAGATAATAAGAGCATCACAGGTGTAATTGCCGTTATTACCAGTCAGCTCAAAAGGACGCACATTTAAATTCACAGCATTGACATGATCATAAACCAGTTCAGTACCAAAGCGTTCGGCATGGGCTTTCATACGCTCCATCAATGCAGGACCAGTCAAATCATGTGCATCACCCGGCCAGTTATCGACTTCGGTCGTCGTCGTGAGCTGTCCGCCGACTTCCATACCGGTGACCATAACAGGCTTTAGGTTGGCGCGTGCTGCATACACAGCGGCAGAATAACCAGCAGGACCTGAACCTAAAATAATGAGTTTTTCGTGGCGTGGAGCAGTATTATCAGTTGCCATAAGATTTCCTTGCTAGAGCAATAAATGTGAAAAGGTTCAACGTTAAAATAATAAGTAGATATTATAAGTATTATAAAAGATAGGCGTAAAAATGACGACGTATCTGGTTATTATCGTTGCTATGTGATAATAACATAAGGGCTAAGAGCAAAAAGTGCAAGTTTGCTAAAACAAATATGGGTATCATTAGAACTAAAGTATCTGAAGCTTGAAATTTTAGTACCAAAAATGAGCCCATATTCAAATATAGTCAGTGAAAAGTGATATATAAACATCACGTACTGCTGGTATTAATTTGTCTTGCTTGCTGTACGTACGCAGACAGAGGCTATAAAAAATTTATATCAGCAGTAACGTAGAGCTTTAATATATTTTGGTTAGATTCTAATGCAAAAAGAACAGGCATCATTTTTCACTAGCTGCATTTTTGGCTAAATCACTACTGGATTGATTTTCTTATGCGCTTTATTGATAACACGGTCGCCATGGCAGCTATGTATTTGTTATTATAAGAAGTTGTATGCCGCGCACAAAACAAAAACAGCAATGCGGTCAATATTTTGTCGTAGTATTTTAGATAAAGTTTTTGTGTTATTACGCCACATCAGTCGTAACCTATTACAGCAGTTTCTATCAGGAATTTATGTCAGCATGATTAAGCTTAATCATGGTTTGACGACTATTGAGTATTCATGACGAGTATTAACAACAAGGCAGATCTTACGTGATATCAGCACCAATTATTGATTACTTAAAAAAGGGCATATTTACCCTACTAGGATTACTCCTCGCGGTTTATTTGTTCGTGATTTTGATGACTTATACCGGTAATGATCCTAGCTGGTCGCACATCAGTAGTGATATGACGACCATTAATAATATGGGCGGCGAGATGGGCGCATGGCTCTCAGATTTGCTGTATAGCTTCTTTGGTTTTGGTGCGTGGTGGTTACTGGCGTTTCTGGTTTATGAGTCAGTACTGATTTGGTGGGACAATAAACCGACGTTTTGGTTATTACGCTTGGTTGCTTATGTGTTTTTAATATTGAGCAGCAGTGCCTTATTTGCCCAGTTGATTGCATTGGTACAGCAGGTAGCAGATCCGATGTCGTCAGGACTCAAAGGCGTTGCTGGCGGTATTATTGGTCTTGAGCTACAAGCGAGGCTAGCACAGCTATTGTCGCAGTGGGGGAGTGTGACGTTTTTGGCAGTGTTTGTCGCTATTACGACCACCTTTGCCTTTAATATTCATTGGATGAGTATTTACGAAAAAATTAAAACTTTGTCTTGGTTTGGGTCAGGTGTCAAAAACCTTGATAGCAGCCTTGACGCTAGTCAAATAACACAAGAAGACAATGCTACTAGTGCTGCCGATAAACAAGGTCGTGATACAGCAATAAGTGAGACTGATACTCCAGAATATGAGCAATTGCCTCTTGAGTTGCAAGTGGATGAACAGGCCAAAAATAAACAGCAAGACAATAGAAGTGGTCGTTTTAATAGCGCATTGACAGACTTTTTATCGTCTTCAGGATTGGGTGCCAGTGTAAAAGCTTCTATGGCAGCCGCTGCGCAAGTCGCCAGTGAAAGTACCAAACGAGAAGAGCAGCTGCAAACTGCAGCCGCCACAACGATTAGCAATAGCGCTTTTAATCTGAATAAAACATCAGTACCTGCTACCAATGCTACGCCAATGCCTATCAGAAAGGTTGAGCCAAGTTTTGCATGGAACGATGCAAATACTGTCGCTGATTTATTAGCAAACCAGATAGAAAATGAGCAAGATACGATACCTTATGATGTCGTAAATGCTCCATATTCAGAGGCATCAGCTGCTGCTTCTGTTGACAGCTTAAATACTGAAATTTCTTCTGCTAGCCCAGTTCTTGATATCACTCAAGAGGAGACTCAGCAACAAGCAGCACATTCGTTAAATGATTATGCACCGAACATGTCAACTACGCAGCCAGATATTCCTGAATCAGCGCCTAGCGTCGATAGCTTAGTGGATGCATGGTTGGCAGAACATGCGGCAGTGCCGGAAGCGACTGATTTTAGCCATGAACAAGAATTATCTGCCGTAGAGACATTAACAGAAAGGGCAGCTGCACCTATTCAGCAGCAAACTACTATCTCACCAAACGACACTACTGACGACATTCCTAATAATGCTGCAAATGACTTGTTGAACGATTTGGAGTCTTTTGCTGATGCTGATGTAGAGAATACATCAGAAATAATAGATATGACACCGACCAATACCCCGCCTGCAAATCCAAAAGCACCACCAATAGCAGAGAGTACGGCTACCATATCAAGTATCGAGTCAGCCACAGTAACCAAACCAACTATGAGTTTTGCAGTCCCAGAAGGTGATAGTAGCAATCATATTACGGATATGATGCCAGAAGACGACAATGTTTATGATAGCACTGACGAGATTGATGCTCCCGTTATGCCTCATATTAGTGATGATATTGCATTCAGTCAAAAATCACGCTCAATGCAAACGGCTGCCTATCGTAGTAGTCTGTCGCCGATTCCAGAGATGTCGATCTTAGATAAGCCAGACCCCAATCGTCAGCCAAGCTATACGCTTGCTGAGCTTGAGCAGTTATCAGAGCTACTGGAAATCAAATTACAAGAGTTCAATGTCAAAGCAAACGTTGTCAATGCGATTCCAGGACCTGTCGTCACTCGCTTTGAAGTAGACCTAGCGCCTGGGATAAAAGCCAGTAAAGTCACAGGGATTTCACGCGATTTGGCACGCTCATTATCAATGGCATCTTTACGTGTGGTTGAGGTTATTCCTGGCAAGCCATACATTGGCATTGAAGTGCCCAATAAACAGCGCGAAATGGTACGTTTGATTGAGTTGTTGGATACCGAAAAATTTAAAGATCCTAAAGCGCAAATCAGTATGGCGATGGGTAAAGATATTGGCGGTAAAGCTATTATTACTGATCTTGCACGAGCGCCGCATATGTTGGTCGCTGGTACGACGGGTTCTGGTAAATCAGTCTTGGTCAACGCCATGTTACTATCGATGCTGCTAAAATATACGCCGAACGAGCTGCGAATGATTCTTATCGATCCTAAGCAGCTTGAACTTGCCAACTATAATGATATTCCGCATTTGCTGACCCCAGTCGTTACCGATATGACTGAGGCGGCAAGTGCCTTGTCATGGTGCGTCGCAGAGATGGAACGTCGTTATCAGCTTATGAGCTTGCTAAAAGTGCGTAAACTAAACGAGTTTAACAAAAAAGTGATCGCTGCTGAAAAATCAGGCAATCCAATGCTTGACCCATTATGGCGACCCAATGACAGTGTAAGTATTAGCCAAGCACCAAAGCTAAAAACCTTACCGATGATTGTCATCGTTGCCGACGAGTTTGCCGATATGATTATGCAGGTCGGTAAGCAGGCAGAAGAGTTAATTACACGCTTGGCGCAAAAATCGCGGGCAGCAGGGATTCATTTAATCCTTGCGACTCAGCGTCCTTCAGTTGATGTGATTACTGGTTTGATTAAAGCCAATATTCCGGTACGAGCAGCGTTACGAGTCAACTCAAAAGTCGATTCACGGACTATTTTGGATAGTGGTGGCGCAGAAGATATGCTTGGTAATGGCGATATGCTGTTCTTAGGGCCTGGGCAGATTGAACCTGATCGTGTCCATGGAGCTTATGTCAGCGATGAAGAGGTCAATAGCGTCTGTGATGCATGGCGTGAGCGCGGTGCGCCTGATTATATCGACAATATGGCAGGCAATTTTGAATTGTCTAGTCCTAGCGGTGGCAGTAGTGCTGCCAATGCCTCTGGTGAAGATGATGACCTGTACAACGAAGCCGTTGGTTTTATTATGGAGACTCGTAAAGTTTCCGCTTCTAGTATTCAGCGTAAATTTAGCATTGGCTATAACCGCGCCGCACGTATTGTTGACTCGATGGAAGAGGCTGGACTGGTCAGTTCAATGGGTAAGAGTGGTAAACGTGAGCTACTAATGTAGAGCTTATGTTTGACTGGATGGTAAAAAGACGATTTACGAAAGTAACTCGTCTTTTTTATTGAAGATATTAAGGAATTTTATGTAGTAAAAGGTTTTAGGAGTATTAGTTTCAGGCTATCAATTGCCCCTATCAAATAGGATTCTAAATACCGTAAATGACTAATGAGTTTGTTTATTCATTATAAACAGTAAGGTTTTATACTAAACTGGATGCTGTCTATAAATCGGATACATATTAATCTTTTCAAAATTTTAATTTGATTATTCTCCAAGGAAGGTCGGTTATGTTTAAAGAATATACCCAATACGATGCATTAGCACTCGCGGCATTGGTCAATGCTGGGGAAGTCAGTACCAAAGAGTTGCTGGATGCAGCAGTCTATCAAGCCAATCAGCTCAATCCCAAATTGAATGCTATCATTCATCGTTTTGACGAGCGCGCTTATGCTGCAGCGCAGGCGGGACTGCCAGCTGGTGTATTTAACGGCGTCCCTTATTTGTTAAAAGATTTGTCATTTAGCTTCACGGATGAGCCGATTACGATGGGCAGTCGTAGCGTCAATATCATCTCAAAAAGCGATAGCGAAATCGTCAAGCGTATGAAAGCTACCGGCGTTAATACCTTTGGTAAGACCAATACCCCAGAATTTGGCTTGATTATCACCACTGAGCCAAAAGCGCATGGCGTGACACATAATCCTTTTAAAAAAGGTTATAGTTCTGGTGGCTCATCGGGTGGTAGTGCGGCGGCAGTGGCAAGTGGTATCGTACCGATGGCAGGCGCGGGCGATGGTGGCGGCTCGATACGTTTTCCTGCCGCGTGGTGTGGTACGTTTGGACTCAAACCCAGTCGTGGACGTAACCCAATGGGTCCCTTATTTGGTGAAGGCTGGGAAGGCGCAGTAGCCGATCATGTAATTACACGTAGCGTGCGTGATAGTGCCGCGATGCTTGATGCGACTAGTGGTGCTGAGATTGGGGCGCCTTATGTCATAGCGCCGCCTAAAGGTACTTTCTTAGAAGCGGCAATGCGCGCGCCACGACAACTGACCATCGCCTTGCATCAACAGCCATTGGTCGCTAACACTGTGGTCGATAAAGAAGTACTGGTCGTATTAGAGCAGACCGCTAAGCAGCTAGAAGCCATGGGTCACCGCGTAATACCGGCTGAACCTAATATTAATATTGAACAATTCTGGCATAATTTTTTAGTCGTTGTTTGCGCGCATACTGCGTTTACTATTGATAATATTGAGCGTTGCTATGGTGCGCAGCATATACAAAATCTTGAACCGCAAACGTATAATATGGCAATGTTAGGACGTTCACTATCGGCTGTTGATTTGGCGCACGCCAAGCATGGCTGGCATGATAGCCAATATCAAACCGGTCTTCTGCTAGAGACCTACGATATGATTTTGTGCCCAACCGTTCCAACACCGGCAGTAAAACATGGCGTATTACCACCAAGTCGCATGGATGAAATGCTGATGCGCAGTGCTGGTTTGCTAAATAAAGGCATGAATATGGGCAAATACGCTTTTAGCTCAGGCATGATTGAAAAGTTAAGCTCGCCAGTGCTTGGGAAGATGGGTTTTACCTTATTGGGTAATATTACAGGCTTGCCAGCCATGTCGTTGCCTGTCGGTATGAGTAAAAAAGGTCTGCCGATCGGCATGCAATTGATTGGGCGTATGAATGATGAGACGACGTTATTGAGTGTAGCAGGCGAAATGGAGCGTGCAGGTTTATTTACTAAACTTGCTTTTGAAAAGTAGTGTGGTATACCTGCATATATCTATCGCCTTGATTGAGAGCCTTTAATCAAAGCGATAGATATCCATGCCTAAGCTATGATGCGCCATACTTTGATGCACGACTGAGACACGTTGACCGGCACCTAAAGCAAAAAATAGCGGCAGTAAATGCTCATCACTTGGGTGGATATCTTTATAGTCAGGATATTGCTGCCAGTCTAAGGCGCTTGGGATGTCGGTTTTGAGCTGTTGTAGCAGCCAAACTTTAAAATCTTTTGCGGTTTGATCAATACTGTCTGCTTGCCAGCGTAGCGCTTGCAAATTGTGGGTGATATTCCCTGAACCAATAATCAGAATTTGCTCATCACGCAGCCGTGCCAGTTGCGCGCCCAATTGATAGCAAGCGATACTGTCATAATACTGTGGCAAGGATACTTGTACGATAGGAATATCAGCCTGTGGATACAGGTGTAAAAGTGGCGCCCATACCCCATGGTCACTGACACGTAAGGGATTGACCCTACAAACAATACCACGGGCACTCAGTTGCTGCGCCAAGGTCTCAGCAAGTGCTGGATGACCAGTAGCAGGATATTGCAGCTCATATAGCTCTGGAGTAAAACCTGAAAAATCATGCCACGTTTTTGGCTCAGGATTGCTGCTGATCTCAAGTTTCGCTGACTGCCAATGCGCGGACATAATGACTATGGCACGAGGTTTGGGTAAGTTTTGTCCTATACGAGCTAGCGCGCTCGTCGTAGCAGATTGCTCGATAGCCAGCGTCGGTGCACCATGCGATATAAACAGCGCTGGTAACTTAGGGCGCTTTGCCGCGCTCGATATGATAGGCGTATCTGTCCAAGCCGCCGCCGCCGTAATTGGCGTCGATATTAGTGGGCTATGCAAATCGTCGCGATTATCATTGCGTTGCGGATTGATACTTTGGGCATTGGGTGTTGCAGGTTTAGGATATCTCATGTGGCATTTATTAGGGCGTGCGTCCATTTTTCAATCTGTTGTGTCACTGTGATTGATGATGTTTTCCTACGGGATAGTTTTCTATTGCTACTTTAATTACCACGGTGATAAGGGTGGTTATGATTGATACTCATCGCGCGATATAGCTGCTCCATGAGGACAACGCGCACTAAAGGATGCGGTAGCGTAAGCGCCGATAACGACCATTTCACATCTGCTTTTGCCAATACCTCTGGTGACACACCATCGGCACCACCGATGACCAAGGCAATATCATCGCCTTGCTGCATACCATCAGACAATTTATCTGCCAAATTTTCGGTCGAAAGCATCTTACCCTTGACATCAAGTACCCACAATTGCTCACGTCCTGCTGTAGCATGAGCGGCTAAGATCGCCTGACCTTCTTGCTCACGATATTGAGCTAAATTGGCATCTGATGGATTCTTAGCACGTTTTGCCGCCGCAATTTCAACGACTTCGGTAGTGAGCATAGGCTGAATACGCTTATGATACTCATCAAAACCAGTTTGTACCCACTTGGGCATTTTATTACCTACGGTCAAAATTCTTACTTTCATAACAGCTGCCATTTTAAGAAGTGGTTAAATAAATGTAATAAGAAAACCTGTTAAATACTAGATTCTTTGCTCAAGACACGTTTGATAAATAATTATTCTCTATGATTTTAATGCTTTCAAAGCCCACTTACTTACTAATAGTCCAACAGCCGCCTAAAAAGGATAGAGTAAGACAAAGAGAAGAGTCATGCTGCTCTATCCTTTTTAGAGCTAACCAAGTTTTTAGTAAAAATTTTATCAACTGTATTACATAAGCGGAGCAATCGTCTCTGATACCGTATCATCTCCTTCTTGGTTATTGCTATAAGAAGGACTGGGCTTTGGAATAATAGTCAGTTTGGCATCCGACTCAAAAACAACGGCTTCAACCTCATCAAAATTATGAATACCCTCAGAGCGCATGGCACACTCAATTTCTTGGCGGGTCAAACGCTCATCACGCATGGCATCTGGCAAAAACTGTCCTTGGTAAAAGACAATACGCGGCTCAGATAAAATAAAGCTGCTAAATTGCGGCGAAACAGAGGCGTATTTGGTGACCAAAAATTGTAATAAATACAGTGAAAGAATAGCCGCCATACCTTCGATAATCGGAATATCTTTGAGTAAAATCGTACTGGCACTTAATGACCCAATCATCACTGTGACAATCCAGTCAAAATTATTTAGCTGAGAGGTTGAGCGTTTGCCTGAAATTTTAGTAAACGTAACAATCAAAACGTAGACCACGACCGTGGTCAGAATAATACGTCCAAGCTTATCAACATTGTCAAAAAAAAACATTTCCATGGTCTTATCTCCTATTCATCAAAGTTCATCAGCGTAAATACAGCGTAACGGAATTTAGAGATGAATAGGGCAAAAACTTTGTAGTTGCTTGTTTATAACGTTCAATTGCTGGAAGTAAGCAATTAAGCGCCCTTGCGATTGGGATCAAGCAGGCGGTTAATTGCCCAAATGCTGATACGTGCACTCACCAAACTCAGCACCAATATCATGATCAATGCAGAAATTAGCGGTAAAGGCTGCTGCATGCTCATCTCAAGCAGCACTTCACGGCTGATGGAATCGAATAGAAATACCCATATCCCCAAAAAGTAAACCATAGTGAGTAGCCAAACCACGATCACGCCGCCAAACATTAAGCGGTTGATCTCGTCTCTATCTAGTGCACGCTGTTGGTGCTTGATAAACTTATGTACGGCAATATAAGCGCCCAAGACAATAGACAGCACAGTGACCAATTGCGCATTGAGAGTAAGCTTGGTTTGAATCATCATAAATACAGCGCTGGCAAGCATATAGCCAACGGCAAAAAACCCAATATAGAGCATCAATTTGGGTTGAGTGGCAGTTGTATTTAAGTGTGATCCTTTACGTCCTGATGGGGTGATAGGTTTGCTAAGTGACGCGGGCTTACGTGACATAAAATGTCCTTTATAAAGTAAATAATCTGGCGTAAAAAATTAATGCTGCGCTGTCCAATCTAGCATGGCGTCCAGTACCGTTCTTGCTGTATAAGTATTTAGCGCTTGCTCATTATTGATCAGTCCCACTACCACATAATCCTGTCCTGATAAGCCTTTGACGTAGCCTGCCATCGAAGTGACATTGTTTAAAGTGCCCGTTTTTATCCAAGCTCGACCAATGGCATTTGATTCTGGTAAACGCTCGCTATGTGTCAAAATGGTGCCACTGACGCCAGCGATACCTAACGAGTTTACATAAGAATCGAAGCTTGGGTGAGCGTAAGCATAAGTCAGCAGCTCGCTTAGATTAGCAGCGCTGATCGTACAATCACGGCACAACCCAGAACCATTGGTCAGATGTGGCGGCGGCGTGCTTAGATGCGTTTGCCACCATTCGTTGATGGTTTGTAAGGCAGCAGGGTAGCTCGTTGTCGCAGGCTTACCAAATTGATATAAGCTGTGCTGACTATTAATGGCTTTATCGACGTTTTTATTAATGGTTGGGTTAACGGTTTCATCTCTGGGTTTATGATAAGCACCTATTGATAACGCTACTTGCTCAGTCATCACATTATTAGAGAAATGATTGATATCATATATTTGCTGCGTTAAATTTAAAGAAGGATAACTAACAATTGGTAAAGGCGATATTGGTAGAGCTGCCAAACCGCGCGCTGATATGGATTTCTTATTATTATATGGTGTTTCTTGAGTGACAATGTTGCCCGTTAGCGTATTACCCAGTGCTTGCCATTTGGCTTTGATCACGCGAGCCGCAAAATCTTTGGCATCAGGATAAGCGACATAAAAAGCATGGTTGCCGCAGTTATCGGGTAGAGAGGTATCAAAGGTCAGCTGAGTTTTTTGCCACTGCGGTGCTAAGCTATAACGTGCTTGACCACAGGCAGAGGGGCGTATATTTATCTTACTTGGCAACTTATAATCTGCCAGCTGCGGCGTATAAGTCAGTTGTGCTTGGGCATTATCTAATGGATAGCTTTGGATACCAATAGTACTGAAATTTACCAAAAAACCATCGGGACTGGCGTTATAAGGACGCAAAGGCGCGTTATCAAATGCCGCAGGATCTTTAGTGACATGGTTAAAAATAGTGCTATCTACAATGATATCGCCATCGATATGACGGATGCCTGCTGCTTTTACTTTATAGAGCAATTGCTGTAAGCGCTCATGGGTCATTTTTGGGTCGCCACTGCCTTGAATGACCAAATCACCAAGCAATGTATCACCAATGATAATACCAGTATGATAAACGCGCGTATGCCAGACAAAGTCAGCGCCCAAGATATCTAAAGCAATAAAGCTGGGAACGAGTTTCATCGTGCTGGCGGGCGTACGCGCAATATCAGGCTGATGATTGAGTAATGGTGAAAACGATATTTTTATTGAGGTCTCACTGTTAGCTTTTTTATTATTATCTGCGCCATTAGCACTGATATTGTCGTTCTGACTGGAAGAATAATTAGCAGTGTTTAACACGTTTTCTGGCAGTAATGATGGAGTACTCATCAAGCTTTGATGGGTATAAGGATCATCGGTATAAGCGTGTAATTGTCTGTCGTGCTGTCTGATGGTTTGCTTTTCGATGGTTACTAACGCGCTTTGGTAATTGGCTAGCGGCTTAGGGCTCTGCTTGTTTTGCACCAGTTTTTGCTTGCTGTTATTGGTATCAGTATTTATCTCGTCTGAGCTTGCAGGCTGCAATTGATTGACCGCCTTTTTACTGTCGATAACCTGAATGGCAGAGGGCAAGCGGCTGGCGTTTTTATCTCCCACTGGCGTAATGACAATACTGATGTCTGCTGCGCTTAAATGGGCTCGCGCTAATGCCGTTTCAATCTCTTGCGGTAAGGCAGCGTGCAGCTGTAATGGCACTAAGGTAGGAGCGACAACTAATACCAATAAAGATAGACGTTGACCGATATTTTTCGGCGTTTGCAAATATTGGCTAATGGCTGTTGTGCGTATAGAAGAGTTATGAGTTCTAAGTAGAGTTGGTTTTACTAAGGAGCGCATGAGCAGCCTATCATCAGGTGGCAAAAACAGGATATGGTAACATGAGTTACTGTTTTCGCGTAGCTGTAGCATGTAGTTGTAAGCGTGCTTTTATCTTAAAGCCTTGTCTAAATAATGCATTTTAGCGCATATGCAAAAATGCCATTGCCGTCATGATGGCGTCATTATAAGCATCGTGGGTGCCAAGCTCAGGAATATTATAATGCGCCAAGATACTATTCAAATGCTGTGCTTGGCTAGGAAGCCCTTGGCTACGACCCATCATACGCCGGCTATAAAGGGGGCGGATATCGATAATCTCATTGGGCAAATGAGTACCCATATAATGCTTTACTAAAGGGTTTAAGAACCCGACGTCTATTTGCGGACAAAACCCCACAAGTGGCCGATTGCCAATAAAGGGCAATAGTAACCCCAGCATCTCATCATAGCTCATCGCATGCTCAACATCGGCGGTGCGCAGTCCATGAATGACAATGGTATCGCCCTCAGGCATGACAGGCGGTCTGCAAAGCAGATGCAGCCCATTTCCTGTATCAATCTTATCGCCATTGATATGAATGGCAGCTACCGATAATAGGTGATGCTTCTTTGGATTGAGTCCGGTCATCTCACAATCAATCGCAACCCATTGTTCATCGACAGGTGCCGTAAACATTGATGCCAGTTCAGGTCGCTGTAATTGGTTTTTTTGCCAAGCAGTAGACAGCTGTTTTAGCCAGTTCATCGTCATCTATCTCCAAGGCTAACCGGTTTAGCTTAACCAAATTCAAGCTGATAATGTCGGCTCAACTGGTCTTTAAAGCTTTTTACTACCGCCAAACACTCTTTTAATAAATCACGCTCAAGGGCAGACAAGGTCGTTGGATTGACTTCTTTTGCATGCTTATTGTCTGTCAATAAAGCAACGGATAGGCGCTGCGCCATAAAGAACTCTAATGCCTCAAGTAAGGTGTCGGCACGCTCTTGGGTTAAGGCCCGAGCTTGAACCAAAGCTTTCAGACGACCTTTGCTGCTAGGGTCGGTAAAGATGTCGTTCTCTAACGCCAAGGTACGGATACCATGTACCAATGGAAAGATACCCGCTTTTTTGAGGTCAATAGTATAATCGCTTAGCTTACCACCTAATAACGGTACTAGCTTTTGCCACCATTGATTGACATCGCCGAACTGCAGCGCTGCTCGTGCAAATTGGCGCACGAACATCAAGTCTGACTGCCTATGGGCCGTCTTTAGGTGTTCACGAACCTGCGTCAATAGCGTTTCATCACCGCAGACATATTCACCATCAAATATAGCGGATAAATAAATACTATGCATCGGGTCAGTGTTTTTAAACCATAGACTAACCTGCGCTTTAAACGCTTTTAATGGTTGCCGCCACATGGGATTATTCATCATAATATTGCCGTCGCATAGCGGATAGCCAAGATCTGCTAAGTGCTGGTTAAAGGTATCGGCAAATTTTGCCAGCTTAGGGTGGTCATAACCATCACGCATGATGAGCGCATTGTCTTGGTCGGTACGCATGATTTGCTCGCCGCGACCCTCTGAGCCCATGACGATAACACAGGTATTCTCCATTACTTCATCAGGAACAATGAGTTGCCAAAGTTTGGTAAATACTTGCGCGTTAAGGGTTTGTACCATGCGGCTGACGTTGCCCATTTTGATACCGTTTTGATGCTGAGCACGTATATAGCGCCCAATGAGTTCAACTGCGGTCGCCAAACTTGGCAAATCTGTGGCTTGGTTAATTTGAATACTAATCAGCTGAGAATGATGACCAATGTGAGCAAGCATATCGCCTTGTGCAAGCACACCGATGACTTTACCATTAGTATCTATCACTGGTAACCTGTGAATGCGATAGCGAGTCATGGTCAGTAACGCATCACCAATCTCATTATCAGCGTTAATGGTTCGCAGATTAAAACTTGCATAGTTTTGACAAGGCGTTGTAGTAGTGTTCTGTTGGTCGCTGACGGCGCGGCAGATATCATTATCGCTGAGGATACCCAAGGTACGATCGGAGCTATTTTTATCTTGTAAATGTCCTGGTGGGCGTATCAAAACATGCTTCAATCCAGCCTCAGTCATGGTACGTGCTGCTTGATATAGACTATCGTCTGCGTCAACGATATGGACTGGTAGTAAAGTAATATCAATCACCGGCTGTAGCATGATTTGTTGTACTTCCTGAGGATCGTCATAGCTGGCAGCGTCAAGTTTTTTCCCACCATGCCTCAGCTGTAAAGCTTTTAAACGCTCTGGCAGATTTTCTGACAATAATTGGCGTACGAAATGGTTTTGGGCACCGATTTTATCAATGGTTACCCCATTTACTTGCAGCAATAAAGTATCTTCGACAGCGCGAAACTGATAAGCAGCCGGCTGCGAATCAATGTTTTTATCTTCTTGCAGCCCATCTTCTATGAGCGACTCTGGTGAGCGTCTGCTATCAAACCAATCATTACTATTAAGATGGGTAGTATGGTTGTTGCCCAAATAAGAGGCGACAAAATCACCATCTAACAGCTGCTCGACATGACCTTTAAGCACCACATAGAAGTACTGCAAATCATCCGCTGGTAACATCTCATCTTTGGCAAGATAACGCACTTGGGTATTTTTTTTGATACTTTGGCGTTCAGCGGCACTTAATACATCAAATGGTGGTTGGGTAAAATCAAGATGGGGCATGGCATCATCCTTGATGGCATAAGCAATAAGAGGGATGTAAGTATGATAAATACAGTCAGGGAAAAGTAATATCGATACATCAAGTACTGCTGATATTCATTTTTCTTGCTTGCTGTGCCTGCGCAGACAGAGGCTGCAAAAAATTTATATCAGCAGCACTGTAGCGTTTTTGAGATATTTTGACTATATATCATCAAATGGCGGTGCTGTATGATTCGGCTATAAGACTTACTATAGCATTCTTTAACAGAAAACCGCCAATAACCATAATATTATTGTGGTTATTGGCGGTTTGTTAAGCTTAATGCGTTTTAAATAGGGATTTTAAGCACCGAGTAATTGACGAATCCGCTTGATTGCCTCGCGACTTTCTTCGACGCTTGCCACCAAAGCAATACGCACATAGCCTTGCCCCGGATTTTCACCATTGACCTCGCGTGATAGGTAACGTCCGGCAAGCGCGTGAATATTGGCATCCTCATAGAGTGCTTTGACAAAACGCTCATCATTACCACCGAATTGCTCAGGCGCTTTTATCCAAAAGTAAAATCCTGCCTCAGGCATACGTAACTCCAGTAATTCTCCAAGCTCCGACATCCAGAGTGCAAACTTTTCTTGATACAGCGCTCGATTGTGCGCCACATGCTTCTCATCTTCCCAAGCGGCGATAGACGCCAGCTGATGAGGTATCGGCATCGCGCAACCTTGATAGGTGCGGTATTGTAAATAAGCCTGCAAGATAGCGGCATCGCCTGCCACAAAGCCTGAGCGCAAACCGGGTAGGTTTGAGCGCTTCGATAAAGAGTGAAACACCAGACAATTTTTGAAATCGTGTCGACCAAGAGCCGCGCAGGCTTGCAGCAAGCCTATTGGCGCTTTATCAAAATACAGCTCGCTATAACACTCGTCGCTGGCAATGATAAAGCCATATTGGTCTGATAGGCGCAACACTTGCTCCCAGTCATCCATCGTCATCACTGAACCGGTTGGGTTGTTTGGGCTACAGACAAATAAGAGCTGTGTACGCGTCCAGACGTCTTTTGGCACACTACGAAAATCACCCTTAAAGCTATTGTCTGAGGTGCAAGGGATAAAATAAGGCGTTGCTTGCGCTAATATCGCCGCCCCTTCATATATCTGATAAAAGGGATTGGGCATAACTACTATAGGCGTAGGCGATTGGTTGAGCGTTGCCGTCTGACTAACACTCTCTGTCTCGTGATTAATCACTGCCTGCACGATACTAAATATTGCCTCACGTGTGCCCATTACTGGCAATACTTGCGTATTAGGGTTGAGGTGATTTAAGAAAAAGCGCTTCTCAAGCCAATGAGCAATGGTTTGACGCAGCTCAAACAGCCCATTTGTGGTCGGATAATGGCTTATTTTGTCCAAGTTTTCGCGTAGTACGTCCAAAACAAATGCTGGTGGCGCATGTTTTGGCTCACCAATACCCAGCTTGATTTCATCATAGCCGTGGGCTGGAACGCTTCCAGCCAGCAAAGTTGCCATCTTAGCGAATGGATAAGGGTGTAGGGTCGTCAAGTTGTGATTCATAGGTAGGCTAACTATAATAGACAGTTAATAATAAAGTTATAAAGAAAAATTACATTTAAGCAGTGTAGCACTTCTCTTATTTTTTGTCTTTTTCTTATTATATTTACCTCTAGCGCTTTGTAATGACTTTAATAGAGCACATTGAATCACCACTATTTTAACGATATAACTGTAAAAATAGGTAATCATGTGGCCATATCGTAACGCGTTATTATAAAAGCGACATGATGTATGTATCATTAAGTAAAGATAAATGTTGGTTTTTCTGACAGCATATTTTAGGAATAATTTGATATGTCTAGTATATTGAAAACGGACAGTCTCGATGCTAAGGATATCAATGAAAAATACTTTGATACTCATGAAAGTCTTGACGTTTATAAGCAGTTAAAGCAGCGTGAACAGACTTGGTGGAAATCACGCCAGCAGTTGACACTATTACGAGAACGTCAAATGTTTTGGTTTGGCGATCACAGTTTTATGATGTGGCTGCTGTGGCAATTGGTCAGCTATATAGTCGTTGCCATGGTGCTCATGCTGCTTAGTAAGTTGCTAGATATATCGTTACCTCTGTGGCAATACATCGCTTTATTTGTCATACAAACCTTAATTTTTATTGTGATGCTGAGTTTTAAAGACAGATTTGCTAGGCAGTTGCAATATAAGATTAATCAAGCCGATTTGTCGCGTGAAGAGACGCTTAATGAGATGACTATCTTGGCTTCCGATAGCTTGTATCGCGATGTTCATGCCAAAGCACCTATTACTTTGAAGCAAATCTACCGATATTATAATGCAGAATTTCATTTGGCAAGCTTGCACCGCCTCCTACAAAAGGAGGTCGATGCGGGACGCTTGATGTATGGCGAGCAAAAGGTAGAAGCAGATATACTGCCTCTAGAGCTTGCCGATGATGCCCTGAAGGAATATGCTCGTGACATCATCTATAAAAGCTTGATATAAAAAGGCAAGTTAAATAGCGTCATTACGGAGACTAAGACTGTCTATCAGTGCCGTTTTTAACATCTTAAGTTTATCAGCGCTCAGTGCTTGATCGTTTTGATCGCTGATATAAAACATATCTTCTGCACGCTCGCCAAGCGTAGTAATACGTGCGGCATGTACTTCAATCTGCTGCTGCAAAAATACTTGTCCAACACGCGCAAGCAAACCTGGCTGATCAAGGGTCTCTAAGCTCATAATATGCTGACTTGAGGCCTCATTAAACTCAAAGTTAATCGTCGTTGCCACATTAAAATGCTTAAGCTGGCGTGGAATCCGTTTGTTGGTCAGTTTGGGCGAGGTAGGGTTTTTAAAGGCATCAATCAGTCGTTGCTTAAGCTCTTGCTGACTGTCGCTATCGACCAGTAAAGTACCGCTACGATCGAGTAGTACGTAAGAATCGAGTGCAAAATCACGGGTCGCTGTGATAATACGGGCATCCAATACATCGAGATTCATCTGATCAAATACAGCCATAGTCACGGCAAACAAATTGACCTGATCTTGGGTATAAACAAAAACTTGCACCGCATCCAGCGCCAGTTCCCGATGCTCACGTAAGACGACTAGTGGCGGACTGTCAGCATTTGACGCACGCCCAATGGGCGGATGATTCAAAATCGCCTCAGTATGCCATAAGATATCTTCTGCAATTTCACGCAAAAAATACTCATCGCCCAAATCATCCCACAATCTCAGCACCTCATCGCGATTCATATGCTGATTGTCGACGTTATCTAGCATTATCAGTGCTTGCTTGCGTGTGGCACTAATCATATCTTGACGATTGGTTGGGGCATCAATATCCGCCCGCAAAATACGGCGCGTTTGCGAATATAGTTGCTTCATAAGTGTCGCACGCCAGCTGTTCCAAAGTTGTGGATTAGTGGCGTTCATATCCGCGACGGTTAAGACATACAGATGGTTTAGATGGGTAACGTTACCCACCAAATCTGCAAATAGTGTCACAACCTCTGGGTCTGAGATATCTTTTTTCTGAGCTGTCATTGACATCAGCAGATGATAACGGGTCAACCAGCCAACCAGATTGGCGTCGGCAGTACTCATACCATGAGCCAAACAAAACTCAATCGACTCGATTTCGCCAAGTTGACTATGATTGCCGCCACGACCTTTGGCAATATCATGAAACATCGCCGCTAATACCAAAATCTCTTTGCGCTCAATGCGCTGAAAGATGGAGCTCACGAGCGGAAAATCTTCATAAAAATGCGGATCCGTAAAACGGTGCAGAATACGAATCAAAAATAAGGTATGGGCATCGACCGTATAACGATGGAACAAGTCATACTGCATCAAACCAGTAACTTGAGCAAAGGCGGGGATATAGTTGCCAAGCACGCCATAGCGATTCATGGTACGCAGACGATGAAAGAGATAATTCTGCTCTTTTAAATTGGCTAGAAACAAGGTTTGATGCGTAGGATTGTCGCGATAAGCCTGATCAATACCACGCGCTGCAATTTTTAGCGCGCGCAAAGTATGGGTACGGACATTCTTGATGCCATACTGACCCATAAGTAAAAACATCTCTAAAATCGACTCGGGATGCTGCGCAAATACTCTGTGATGCGCCATTGCGATTTGGTCGCCGACTTGGTTAAAGCGGGCATTAATAGGCTGTTTTTTTGGGCGTTCTTCATCAGGCAACTGTGCCTCGATAATGGTTTCGTAATAGTGATTGGTTAGCATTTCAGACAATGTTGATATTTGCATCGCACAGCGGTAATAATCGCGCATAAAGCGCTCTACCGCAGCATTTGGTTGATCATCTGTCTGGGTATCATAGCCCATCAGTTGAGCAATCTCACGCTGATAATCGAATAACAGCTTGTTTTCATTGCGACCAGTCAGTTCGTGCAGGTAGTGCCGTATCTGCCATAAATAGTTTTCTGAAAAGCTTAATTCATCGAATTCCTTTTCAGTCAAAAAGTTCTGTTGTACCAGATCATAGAGCTTACTGACCCGAAAATAGCGTTTGGTCACCCAGCCAATAATATGGATATCGCGCAGACCACCAGGAGCGGTTTTTATATTGGGCTCAAGATTATATTCTGTGGCATTGTGCTGTAAATAACGTGCTTTTGCCTCATCGATTTTTACATCATAAAACGAGCGCGGGGACCATTGATTGTTTACTATTTGGTGCGGGACATTTTGCAAGGCGTCATTGCCTATTAATAGGCGAGCCTCTAATAATGCACTGGCAATAGTATGGTCAAGCGCCGCCTCCAAGCAGTCACTGACGCTGCGTACTGATAACGCAGGCTCAAGTCCAATGTCCCATAAGAGTGCCACCAAGTTATCAATTTTACTACTGGTATCAGCGTCAATATCATGTGGCATCAGTAGCAAAATATCGATATCTGAATGTAGCGATAACTCACCGCGACCATAGCCACCAGTTGCAAACAGTGCCAAATCCGTCTTATCAAGCCCAAAGCATTTAAATAATTCGATCAATAAATCATCAATCACGCAAGCACGCGCGCTAACCAGTTGCCGGATATTGACGCCACGTTCGAGTGCGCGGCTGATATCGTCATTTATTTGAAGCAACCATTCAGGAATACCAAATAGCGATTTTTCTACCACGCTCGTGTCTGTTGATAAAGAGGCAGTTGTCATATTGTCTGCTGAAAACAAAGGCATCGGTGTCAAATCAATAGCGGTGACATCACAATTAAACATGAGATTTATCCAGTTAAAAGTTTGAAGTCTAGTTCAGTAAATAAGGATCGCTAAAAATAAAAAGCGATCAATAAGATGGAGAAAGTATAAAGATAAAAAACCATCAAGAATAGTGGGGGACAACCATTAATAATAGACGAAAAAAAAGACCGCCTAAGCGATCTTTTATTGTATTACTGAGTCAAGAAACTCAAATCTTCTTCAGGGCGCGTGGTGAATACTTCACAGCCATTATCCGTTACGACCATGGTATGCTCCCACTGGGCGGATAGCTTGCGATCTTTAGTGATAGCAGTCCATTCATCCGGTAAAATCTTAGTCTGCCATTTGCCTTCGTTAATCATAGGCTCGATGGTAAAAGTCATGCCAGTTTTTAGCTCAAAGCCCGTACCTTTTTGGCCATAGTGCATGACTTGTGGCTCATGGTGGAACTCATTACTGATACCGTGACCACAGAACTCACGCACGATACTAAAACGCTCAGGCTCAACCACTGCTTGGATAGCCGCACCAACGTCGCCCAAACGCGCGCCGTTTTTGACCACGCTCATGCCAGCATATAGGGCGTCTTGTGCTACTTTGCAGATACGCTGCGCCATGATAGAGCCATTGCCGACGATCCACATTTTTGAGGTATCACCATAATAGCCATCTTTAATCACGGTCACATCGATATTGATGATGTCGCCGTCTTTTAGCAATTTATTTTCGGATGGAATACCATGACAAACCACGTGGTTAATCGAGGTGCAGATAGATTTTGGAAAACCATTGTAGTTAAGCGGTGCAGGAATAGCTTGTTGCACATTAACGATATAATCATGGGCAATTTGGTTCAGTGCTTCAGTACTGATGCCCACTCTGACATGCTCATCAAGCAACACAAGGACATCGCTGGCAAGTTTACCAGCCACGCGCATTTTTTCTATGGCTTCAGGAGATTGGATAAGAGATTTTTTAGTCATCATCGTCGTACTTATAGTTATAGAATTTAGGTCATCAATTATAGCATAAACGCACAAGTTGCTGCTTGAATGCAAGTTATTGAATATTTCAATCATATCGATATTGACTGACTTTATATACATAAAAATGACTATAGAGTCATCATAATAGGCGTGTGAATGTCAAAAACCAGTTGAATGTTACAGAATATATAAGTATTGTAATTTTGTTTGCTAAATGATTTAGTAGCCCTCTATACCGCTTTGTGCAGGATGCAACAAACAAGGCATATAAAGATAGAATCACGTTTACGATAACAAGGATGTTGTTATGTTTATAAAACCCTCTCTCCGCGCTGTGCTAACACCAAGTGTAGCTCTACCGTCATTAGGTGCCATTGCCACCGGTATGCTTTTGATGACTATGCAAACCACCTCTGCTCAAGCATCTGGTCAATATTACAACTGTGCAAATGCTGACGGCTGCCAGCTCGTGAGTAGTCAGTACTTCACCTCAGATTATACCAAAACCAAATATCCAATAGTACTAGCCCATGGTATGGGAGGCTTTACTAAGATGTTCGGCTTGGTCGATTATTTTTATGGTATTCCTGAAACACTCATGAGCGGTGGCAGTCAAGTGTACACCACAAAAAGCTCTTCTTTTAATAATAGCGAAATTCGCGGCGAGCAGCTTTTACAGAAAGTAAAAACCATCAGTGCCATTTCAGGCAGCCCAAAAGTGAATTTATTGGGTCACAGTCAAGGCGGTATTGATGTTCGTTATGTCGCTGGCGTGGCACCAAAGTATGTCGCTTCTGTCACTGCTATTTCCAGTCCAGAACAAGGCTCAAAAACGGCAGATGCAGTGATGCAAACGCTTTCTGAGGATAGTTTGGTGACACAAGCGGTATCTGTTTTCTTACAGCTATTCGGTGGCGTTACGGATATTGGCTCAGGTACGAGCCCAACAGAACTTAATAAACAAGAAGCTTGGAATACAGCTGTCGCGTTATCAACTGATGGTGCTGCCAAGTTTAATGCTAAATTTCCTGCGGCGATGCCGACCAGCTATTGTGGTCAACCTACAAATACTGAAGTTAATGGTATCAAGTATTACTCATTTAGTGGCGTTGGGCAAATAACCAATGGTATTGATCCTAGTGATTATTTGCTCGCACTCACAGGGACAACCTTTGACAATGATCCCAACGATGGCTTGGTATCTGCCTGCTCAAGCCGACTGGGTTATGTGATTCGAGACGACTATAGTATGAACCACTTAGATTCAGCCAATCAAATTCTTGCCTTAACAGCGTGGGGACAGCCTGATCCAGAAACTTTGTATCGTGATCACGTCAATCGTCTGAAAAAAGCCAATTTATAACGTTCATATATGAGTTAGCAGATTTATAGCTTTTAGAGAGAAGAGAAAGGGTCAATACTGAAATGACCCTTTTTCTTTATTCGTTTTTATCTATAGTCAGTGAAAAGTAATATCGACACATTATGTACTGCTGGTATCAATTTTTCTTGCTTGCTGTGCCCATGCAGACAGAGGCTGCAAAAAATTTGTACCCGCAGTACCATCGCGTTTTTAGAGTATTTTGACTATATCGTAAATCCATACATAAACCCATTGATCAAATAAGATATTCTCGTTATGTCAAATAATCGCCGTTCACCCTTTTTGCCAGTCATCATCGCTGTGATAGTCGTGCTAGTAGTAGCGATTATTTGGTGGTTTAAGCCTAATGACAATAGTAAACTCTCTTCTCAAGCGGTTTCTACAGTACTCGACAGTCAAGCTAGCGCTAAATCTACAGACGAAGCGAGCTCTGATAGCGGCATGAGCAAAAAATCTAAGCAAAGTACGATTAAATTTACCACAGGACTTGAGAGTTTACCGCGCTCCTTGCAAGGTACTGATGTCGATGGCGAGATTATCATTGATGAAAACAAGCAACTGGTCGTTACTGAAGGCTTACGGCGTTTATTTGATTATTTTTTATCGGCACTTGGTGAAGAAGAGGAAGCAACTATCTATGCTCGCGTAGAGAGTTATATTCGTAGTCATACGCCAGAGCCAGCCGCCAGTCAAGCGCTTGCTATATTTGACCAATATGTGGCTTATCTCAAAGCCATGCCTGAGATTGAGAAAAAGTACGGTACTCTACAGTTGCAAGCGACCCAAAGTGGCGAGCTAGATTTAAACGTCGTCACTCAGCAAAAACAAGATGTCGCTAGATTGCGTCAACAGCGTTTTGATAAAGAAACCATTATCGCCTTCTTTGGTGCAGAAGATGAGTATGATGACTATAGTATGGAGATGGTCAGAATCAACCAAAATGCCCAACTGTCTGATGCGCAAAAAGAAGCTACAAGACAAGATTATATTAGCCGCATGCCAGACAATGCGACCAAAACCAACATTGCCCAGCAAGCCAATCTAAACGAGTTGATGACGCGTACAGAACAGATGCAAGCAAAAGGTGCCACGCCTGAAGCGCTATACAATATGCGTCGAGAGCTGGTTGGTGCACCAGCGGCAGCACGCTTAGCGCAAGTAGATCAAGCAGACGCTAGCTTTGATAAACGTTTTAATCAGTATCAAGCGCAAAAACAGCAACTTCTAACACAAAGTGCCAGTCAATCACAAACGCAATCACAAACGCAAACCCAAATCAATCAAATCGAGCAGCAACTGTTTAGCGAGTCTGAACGTAAGCGTCTAACAGGTTATGCCGCCCTGCAGCAGCAGAAAACTGCTGATATGAATTAACCAAAAGACAGGCTATAGGTGGGAATTTAAAGGCAAGTAAAAAGCTATAAACATAGCTTAATAAGTTTTGAAACAATAAATTTATTCTTAAGGATAGATTTATTGTGTGTTAGCAGCTCATAACTGGCTTAGCAAGGCATATTAGCAAAAATACCATAGAGTGGAACAAATATAGCGGTCATTGGTACTCAATCTATCATGAAAGGCTTATGAGAAATCAGCATAATAGCCGCATTGTTTAGACTAAAGAAAACAACAAATTCATCAGAGCAAGCGCTACTGATTAAAATGATAAACAATGAGTATCTTACTTTGTATATTAATATTTGAAACCTCTAGGATTTTATATGAAAAATATGACCAAAATAATGATGGCTGCTACCCTTACTGTAGGTACATTGGCTGCTGGTTGCCAAACTGCTCCTATCGTAACGGCGCCTGTGACTCAACCAATTACTGCTAATGCACTACAAGCGTATGATTGGCAGCTTGTTGATGCCAAGCGTGCAAATGGTGACAAGGTCACTCAGTTATTCTTTGATCCAGCCAAACCACTTACCCTAAAATTCTTCAAAGATAACGGCAATGACCGTGTTGCTTTTGCCAATACTTGTAATAACATGGGTTCTGACTATAAAGTTGTCAATGGTAACGTCATATTAGGCAATATCCTATCTACTATGATGGCATGCCCTGAGCCACAAGCCAGCTTCGATACTGCTACGCTTGCCACGGTACAAGGCAAATATAGCACCAGCACCAATGCAAGCAACACACCTATATTGACCATCAAAAATAACAGTCAAGTTGCACACTTTAAAGCGGTTGCTAAATAATATAGATAGCCAGTTACTATCGTTATATGATAACCATATATAAAAAATGCCTCATTTAGCAGTGGGGCATTTTTTTGTCTAAAATTTTTGTTTAAAAGAAGAGGGCAATCTACGTTACACTAGCGACATCGCTGTTGCTGATTGCTTATATTTCATTTAGTACTCTTTCACTTGATATAGTTAAAATATCTCAAAAACGCTACAGTACTGCTGGTATAAATTTTTTGCAGCCTCTGTCGGCTAGCTACAGCAAGCAAGGAAAATTAATATCAGCAGTACTTGATGTATCGATATTATTTTTCCCTGACTATATTATTAATAGTAAGTTGCACGTTTTAAATGGTTCGTATCGAATGGATCTATAGGACTTTATCTTATGTTAAAAACCGCTGTCTTAAAACCGACTGTTAATATTCGTAGTCTAAACAGTACTGTTCCTATTATCATGCTTTCAATGCTGGCAGTATTAACAGGCTGCCAGACAATGCCAAATGCTTTGTCCAAAGCGCCTAGCGCAATGGCTATAAATAATCCGCTCACTATTGGCATGCCAGCAGTAGATCGACAAGGTTATATTGCTTATGTAGAGGAGCAAGGCGTGGGTGCTGCCAAGGTCTCGACGCTATATCGTATCCGCCCTGATGGTAGCGGGCGTCAATTGATTGATCAGCTAAATGGCTATATCTACGCGCCTACGTGGTCAGTGGATGGTCAAATGCTCGCTTATAGCAAACAAGCCGCGCGTCAGCATCCAAAGATTTATATTTACGATGTCAAAAGCGGTAGTCATAATTTGGTCGTCAACGTAGAAGGTAGCAATTTATCTCCGTCATTCTCACCCGATGGCAAAAAGCTTATTTATAGCTCAACCGTTGGCGGCAATGCCGATATTTATGAGATGCGTTTAAGCGATGGCGATACCAAACAGCTCACCACGCTACCGAGCACTGAAGTGCAGCCAAGCTATGCCAGCGATGGGCAGAGCTTTGTCTATACCAGTGATAAAGTCCGCGCTGGTCGCCCAAGCATTTATCGTTATAGTTTTGCCACGGGCAACGCCGCGCTGATATCGACGGGAGGCTATGCTGCCAGCCCCCAGCTTAGCTTAGATAGTCAGCGTTTGGCATATCTCAATGGTCGCAAAGCGGCAGTAATGACGCTTACCACAGGACAAGTCATCAATCTGGCAGAGACAGGACTTGATGAGCCAGCGCGCCTATCACCTTCTGGACAATACGCCCTCTATCCGATGCGTCAGTCAAATCTGGATAGGCAAGTAATCGGTCAAAGCAGTCAAAATGGCGGTAGCTTAGTTATCCATTCTCTAACAGGGAATACCAGTTATGCCATTAGCAGTAAAACGGGCGGGGTAGTGCGCTCACCAATTTGGGGTCGCTAAGCGATTTTTTTAATTTAAAGGTAAGTATCATGGCGCATAAAAAAAAGAACGTCCGCAAAAAACTCTGCCCTGTCTGCGAGCGCGAATTTAGTTGGACTAAAAAGTTGGATAAAAACTGGGACAGCATGGTCTATTGCTCCGACCAATGCCGCCGCGTGAAAAAGTATGAAGGATTGAATCATCAAAAAGAAGATAAATAGGCGTTAATAGTCAAGTAGGGGTATATGGGCACGAGGGAGCAGGCTATGGCACATAAAAAAGTAAACTTACCGCAAAAAATCTGCCCCGTTTGCCAGCGTCCCTTTACTTGGCGCAAGAAATGGGAAAAGGATTGGGCACAGGTGATTTATTGTTCGGAGAAGTGTCGGCGGGGGAAAGATAAACATAGTGAATGAATAAAAAGCCAAATATCAATGTTTGATATTTGGCTTATGAATAATGATAAAGTTTGTATGCTAAATAGATGTCTAAATCATTAGTAACCTACAAATTCGGATTCAACCACTTCTCAGCAGTCTTCATATCCCAGCCTTTACGCTCAGCATAGCTTTCTAACTGATCGGTACTGATTTTACCGACGTTAAAGTACTCACTATCAGGATGTGAGTAATAGAAGCCGCTGACTGATGACGCAGGCCACATCGCATAGCTTTCAGTCAAGGTCGTACCGATGGCATCGCCCGTACCAAGCCATTCAAATAGTTTGCCTTTTTCGGTATGCTCAGGGCAGGCAGGGTAGCCAGGTGCAGGGCGGATACCGACATATTTTTCTTTAATCATCTCATCATTAGTGAGTGACTCAGTTGGCTGATAGCCCCAATACTCTTTACGAATCAGCTCATGTAGATGTTCAGCGAATGCTTCAGCTAAACGATCAGACAGTGCCTGTACCATGATGGCATTATAGTCATCACCAGCCGCTTTATACTTTTCAGCCAATGCTTCTGTCCCAACGATTGAGACCGTAAAACCGCCAAGATAATCGGTATGCGCTTCCGATGGCGAGATAAAGTCTGCCAAGCTAAAGTTTGGCTTGCCGCTGGCTTTGTCGCTTTGTTGACGTAAATGCTCAAATTGATATTCTGCTGTGCCGCCCTCAGTCGGTGATTTGTCATAGACGGCGACGGTATCGGCACCGGTACGACGGGCTGGCATGAGCTTAAAGACGCCTTTGGCAACGATTAACTTCTCATCAATCATTTTTTGCATCAAGTCATTGGCATTATCAAACAAATCACGCGCCGCTTCACCAACCACCTCATCTTGCAAGATTTTTGGATATTTACCAGCAAGTCCCCAAGAGATAAAGAAGGGTGTCCAATCGATATAAGGCAGCAGGTTAGTGATAGGATAGTCGTCAAAGATCACTTGCCCTAATTTATTAGGCGTCGGTGGCACATAGTTGTCCCAATCATACTGAAAGCCAATCTTGACCGATTCGGCATATGTGACCTTCGCCGCCTTTGGTTGGCGCTTAGCCAGACGCTCACGCACCTTGATATATTCTTCGCGGGTTTCATCAATGAGACCTTGGCAATTCTCTTTTGACAGTAGCTTGGTCACTACGCCGACAGAGCGTGAGGCATCCGCCACATAGATGACACCATTATTTTGGTATTGTGGTTCGACTTTGACCGCCGTATGCGCTTTTGAGGTCGTTGCACCACCGATCATCAATGGCAAAGTCATGCCACGCTCTTGCATTTGCTTGGCGACATAGACCATCTCATCAAGACTTGGGGTAATCAGACCTGATAAGCCGATGATATCGACTTTCTCAGCTATCGCGGTATCGAGGATTTTTTCACAAGGTACCATCACGCCCAAATCGACGATGTCATAGCCATTACAGCCGAGTACCACGCCGACGATATTTTTACCGATATCATGGACGTCACCTTTGACCGTCGCCATGAGGATTTTACCTTTCTTTTCGCCTTCGACTTTTTCCGCTTCGATATACGGGTTTAGCCAAGCAACTGATTGCTTCATAACGCGCGCAGATTTTACCACTTGTGGCAAAAACATTTTACCAGCACCAAATAAATCGCCAACGATATTCATACCGTCCATCAGTGGTCCTTCGATGACCTCAAGTGGGCGCGGATATTTCTCCCACGCTTCTTTAGTATCCGCTTCGATAAAGGTGGTAATACCTTTTACTAACGCATGAGCAATCCGTTCTTCGACTGTGCCTTCACGCCATGTCATATCGACGGTACTGTCTTTTTTCTTACCACCATCTTGATAGTTTTCAGCGATGGTCATCAGCCGTTCGGTGGCATCTTGCCCAGTTTCGCCTTGGTTGCGGTTGAGCATCACATCTTCGATGGCATCGCGTGCCTCGACAGGAATGTCATCATACAGCTCAAGCATGGCAGGGTTGACGATACCCATCGTTAAGCCGTTTTGAATCGCATGATAAAGGAATACAGAATTGATGGCTTCACGAATCGGATTACCACGGAAACTAAACGATACGTTAGATACGCCGCCCGATACCATCGCATTAGGTAAGTTATCCGTAATCCACTTGGTCGCGTTGATAAAGTCAGCACCGTAGTTATTGTGCTCGGTAATACCGGTCGCGACGGCAAAAATATTCGGGTCAAAGATAATATCTTCAGAAGGGAAGCCCACTTCATCGACCAACACATCATAGCTGCGTTTACAAATCTGAGTTTTGCGCTCGAAGGTATCCGCCTGTCCATCTTCATCGAATGCCATGACTATAATGGCGGCACCATAGCGCATACAGAGCTTGGCGCGTTCAACAAATTCGGCGTGACCTTCTTTTAATGAGATAGAGTTGACGACACATTTACCTTGAGTGCGCTTAAGACCTTCTTCGATAATGTCCCATTTCGATGAATCTAGCATTAACGGCACACGGCTGATGTCTGGCTCGCCTGACACCAAGTTAACGAAGTGAATCATCGCTTGCTTAGAATCAAGCATGCCCTCATCCATATTGATGTCGACGATTTGCGCGCCGCCTTCGACTTGGTCACGGGCAACGTCAAGCGCCTCAAGATAAGCTTCGGTTTTAATTAGGCGTAAGAATTTTTTTGAACCGGTAACGTTGGTACGCTCACCAACGTTGACGAATAGACTGTCTTTATTGATGGTAAATGGCTCAAGACCAGATAAGCGGCAGGCAGGCGGAATCTCAGGAATAATGCGCGGTGGGTACTTTGCTACCATATTAGCGATTTGACGGATATGCTCAGGTGTTGTACCACAACAGCCACCGACAATATTTAAGATACCAGCTTTGGCAAAGCCTTCAAGCAGTGCAGCTGTTTCATCGGCAGTTTCATCATATTCACCAAACTCATTAGGCAGACCAGCATTTGGATGCGCAGAGACATAAGTATTGGCAATATTCGATAGTGTTTGGATATGGGGTCTAAGCGCGTCCGCACCGAGCGCACAGTTAAAGCCAACGGATAGCGGTTTGGCATGACGAATGGAGTTATAAAACGCTTCAGCCGTTTGCCCAGATAGCGTACGACCTGACGCATCTGTAATCGTCCCTGAAATCATAATTGGCAATTCAAATCCGATATCATCAAACACGCCTGTGACGGCAAAGATTGCTGCTTTGGCATTGAGCGTATCAAAAATAGTCTCAATCAAAATGATATCAACGCCACCTTCCATTAGCGCCAAGGTTGCTTCGCGATAGTTCAGCACCAGTTCATCAAAGGTAATATTACGAAAGGCAGGGTCATTAACGTCAGGTGATAGCGAGCAAGTACGCGATGTCGGACCAATAACCCCAGCGACAAAGCGTGGTTTTTCTGGATTCTTCGCAGTGTATTCGTCAGCGGCTTCACGTGCGATTTTAGCAGCCGTTTTATTTAGCTCAGGCACGAGATACTGCATGTCGTAGTCTGCCATCGACAGCCGCGTACCATTAAAGCTATTGGTCTCGATAATATCAGCGCCGGATTCCAAATGCGCCAAATGAATCTCTTTAATCATATGTGGCTGCGTCAGCACCAATAAATCATTATTGCCGCGGACATCTTGCTTGATATCAGCAAAGCGCTCACCGCGATAGTCCGTTTCCT
Source organism: Psychrobacter sp. LFX-11D (assembly GCF_904846475.1). NCBI lineage: Bacteria > Pseudomonadati > Pseudomonadota > Gammaproteobacteria > Moraxellales > Moraxellaceae > Psychrobacter > Psychrobacter sp. LFX-11D. The sequence continues at coordinate 130,672 of NZ_CAJHAV010000002.1, read as the reverse complement.
CTAATTTATAGTTCTGAATATGCGTGCCCATGGCGCCATCGAGCATCAAAATCCGTGCTGCCATTTGCTCTGTAATGCGCGCTCGCGCCGTTAGCTGCTGATCCTTATAAGGGAACACAGCAGGCGGCGTCAATATAAAGTCATTGGGATTGGCATTTGGGTTACTGGCGTCAGTTAAATTGTTTGAAGAGGTATCAGTTTGAGAACGGGCTGTTGGAGTCATAGGAGCGCTGCTTATAGAGTCAATGTTATAAAAAAGAAGAGGAAAAAGTCGTTATAATTTTTAATAGAGAAGACGTCAAAACCATCAATGTCAGTAAAAAATAGTAAATAAATACAGATGATTTTAGCAGAAAATATATTGCCAATGTCAGGTTATCAAAGTCTATTGCATAAAGCGTGTGAGCACAAATGAATATCATTTATCTTTAGGGTTACAGAAAGCTTTACTTATGATTATAAACGTAAAAGTATCACTTTATAATGCAAATACAGATTACATGCACACCACAAAAAGTAGCGTAAATAGCCGTTTACGCCACTTAAGGATATGTTAATTTAATTTCAGAAGGATTGATGTTTCATAAGCGGTGCTTATTAGTAAGGGTTGATGATTTTATTTGCAAGTTTGCCTATATATTATTTTTCATGGCTAATCCTGCATTATCAAATCAGTGATTATATCGTTAAGCGTTGCTGCTAAGGAAAGCCAATCTCATCTGACATACCAGATAAAAACCAACAGATTATAGATATTTACTCATTAAGGATAATATTATGAAAATCATCAAAATCGCTGCTATTGGTACTTTAGCTGTTTCAATTGCAGGTCTAAGTGCTTGTAACAATATGATGCCAGCCAAAAGCGCTCCTATGAAAGCGCCCATGCATAGCCAATCAATGGCAAAAATGAATGTAGTACAAATTGCCCAAAGCAATCCTGACTTCTCTGTACTCGTAGAAGCTGTCGTTGCCGCTGATTTAGCAGGCGCGCTCTCTAATCCTAATGCTAACTATACGATTCTTGCGCCAACCAATGCTGCCTTTATGCAAGCGTTACAAGAAAATAACATGAGCAAAGCACAGCTCTTTGCCAATAAACCACTATTGACTAAAATCTTAAGCTATCACGTGATTAACGCCGCAGCACCTATTTATGCCAAGGATATTAGACCAGGCAATATAACAATGCTAAGCATGGACACGCTTATGGTCACAGCCCAAGGCAAATTGATGGATGAAAGTGGACGTACAGCAAATCTCTTAAAAACGGACATTACTGCCAGTAATGGTGTGGTACATGTGATTGATAGAGTTTTAATGCCTAGATAGTCTTTTGGCAAGGTTTTATAAACTAGCCATTATATGCGTATAAGATCAATCGTTTAAGAGCTGTTCTACGCAGCTCTTAAATTCGTTATAGATTCAGATAACGAAACGCCTGTGTTATATACGTGATTGCTACAGTGCTACTACCTAAGAATATATCAATTAAAAATCAATCAGTTAATATTGTAGATGATTTCAGATAACGTCCCTTTAAAGAATGTCATATTCTAAACAGTATTGTGCATTTTAAAAAAACTGTTTATGCAAAAATTATTACTTATCGAATCAGTACTTATCAAATTTTTATTCACTCAATAGTTATTAATATCAAAGGAATGTCTTATGTTAAAAAAGAACTTACTATCTATCGCCGTTGTGGCGGCAGCAATGTCATTAGCAGCTTGTAACGATAAAGAAGTCGTTGCTGAGCCAGTTGAGCCAGAAGCAACCACTGATGTAGTCGTTGAGCCAGAAGTCGCAGCTGAACCAATGGTTGAAGCGGATGTTGCCCCTGAAGCAGCAGCTACGCAGACTATTGGTGAGATGGCAGCTGGCAATAAAGACTTGACCATCTTGACCGCTGCACTACAGGCAGCTGGGCTTGATTCGATGCTGATGGCTGAAGACAAGTACACAGTATTTGCACCTACTGATGATGCATTTGCTGCTTTATTAACTAAATTGAACATTACCAAAGAAGAATTACTTGCTGATCAAGCGACGTTAAAAAGTGTGCTTCCATACCATGTCGTACCTATGGTTGTAAAAGCCGCTGATATTCCTTATGGTACTGCGATTGAAACGGCGAATGGTCAAACCATCACGATTAGTGATGCCAATGTCATTACAGATTCAAATGGTAATACCGCCAACATCGTTGCCACTGATATGATGGCAACCAATGGTGTAGTACATGTAATTGATACAGTTTTATTGCCTAAATAAGTTTTGGTTAATAGACTTACTAAATCTTTCTGGTAAAAAGTAAATGATGTAAAAATACCTAAAGCCTAGCCATTGAGTTGGGCTTTTTGCTGCCTAATAATTGCTGCTAATAATTTGAGTCGATGCAATGTAAAAGGAATCCAGTAGTACCTTATAACATTTGTATTTCTTTTATTTAGGACCGAATATAGTAGAAAAGAGGCAAGAGCGCACATACAAAAAAGCCCAAGACAATGGTCTCGGGCTTTTTTAATAACTGGCTAGTAGGCAAATACTTTACAGAGGATTAACGATGCTCTTTATTTAAAGGATCTTGTGCCGCTATTCTTTGTTGCTCTTTTAGATGACGCTCTTCCCAATAAGGCGCGTTTTTGATACCGAATTTTGCAGGATCAAATGTATAGCGTGTTACGCCAGCTTTACGCTGTGCTTCATAGTCTTTAAGCATGGTAAGCGTCGGACGTGCCACAAAGAAGATAACAAGAATACCAACAATATTGAGCCAAGCCATAAGACCAACACCAATATCACCAATTGCCCAAATATAACCGGCTGAGTTAAGACCACCATAGGCAACCATCACCATGATTAGGACTTTAACTAAAAATAGACCAGTTTTGTTGGCACCGCGACCGATAAAGCGCGTCAAGTAAGCAACGTTCACTTCAGCGATATAGTAGTAAGCCAAGATGGTTGTAAAGGCAAAGAAGAAGACAGCGATAGCGATAAAGGTATTACCAAAACCACCATAGACAGATTCCATTGCCATTTGCGTAAATGCTGGAGCGTTGATTTCAGTCGTAGCCGCCACATTCTGGACGATGAATTGACCATCGGGTAATGTACCTTGGATGTTATAAGTACCCATTGTTAAGATCATAAATGCAGTAGCAGAACAAACCAGTAACGTATCAACGTAAACTGAGAAGGCCTGTACCAAACCTTGCTGTGATGGATGCTCAACTTCAGCAGCAGCAGCAGCGTGAGGACCTGTACCTTGACCGGCTTCGTTAGAGTAAATACCACGTTTTACACCCCAACCAATCGCTGCACCAAAACCTGCTTGAGCAGTAAACGCATCACCAACGATTAAGCCAAATACTTCTGGAATCATCTCAAAATTAGCAAACATGATGATCAGTGCAAGGATAATATAGCCGATTGCCATGAAAGGAACCGCATACTCGGTAAACGTTGCGATACGCTTGATACCACCGAAGATGATGATACCTAATACCACAAGAATAATACCCAATGCTACTAACCGCATAGAGCCAACTTCTAAGGCTCCAATGTTAACGATAGAACCTTCACCCATTACCTGCGCGAAAGCACTGATAACGCCGTTTGCCTGTACGCCTGGTAGGAACATACCACAAGCAAGGATAGATGAGATTGCAAAAAGGATGCCGTACCATTTTTGACCAAGTGCGCGCTCAAAATAGTAAGCAGGGCCACCGCGATATTCGCCAGTGATTACATCTTTTTCTTTGTAAATCTGAGCCAGTGTCGACTCAACATAAGCAGTAGATGCGCCTAGGAAAGCAACTACCCACATCCAAAATACAGCACCAGGACCACCGAAGCCGATAGCGGCTGCTACCCCTGCGATGTTACCCATACCCACACGACCAGCAAGCGAGACGGCAAGTGCCTGAAACGATGAAATGCCTTGTTCACTAGATTTACCAGTAAATAGCAATTTGATCATTTCACCGAATAAACGTACTTGTACAAAGCGCGTCATGATGGAATAAAATAGACCTGCGCCCAAGCATAAGTAAATTAATGCAGGGCTCCAAATAATTCCGTTTACTAAATTGACTAAACCTTCCATATATCTATTCCTTCAACTGTCTCAAAATGACTATATATGAGGATGCATAGAGTGAGTTAACGGTTTAATATCCTTATTAAAGCCAAATATGAGGATGCATAGAGTGAGTTAACGGTTTAATATCCTTATTAAAGCCAACCACTCAAATTATCTGCATGTACTTAAAACAATGATTTAAGCTTCATATGTACATAGTCACCAAGAATGGACTGTAGTTGTCTGTGTTTATCCGCTTGGTTTATTATCAAAGTTTGGCTGTATTTGCTCATCTCTTGATAGCACTTATATATAAATATCAATCGATTGGCGATGGTTGCCATCTTTTTACTGTCTCTTTACTTTGGTAATCCGTCATCCTGCCATAAACATAAACGCTGTTATAAATAAACCAGTGGATAAAACAGGCGGTTATAATTTTAAATACCCATCATCGCGATGGCATTCAGCTTACTATGAGCGGTATCGGCTAAGTACAATTGCGTAATAGAGTCATAAAGCGATGATTTATCTGTCTATTAATCCTTTTAAATGATAAATAAACGAATCGCTAATACTATGAAGAAAATAAGTCCACTACCAAATGTATGCAAACCGTACAGCTACGTAACTGCAATTTGCCATATTTTTTACCCAATTACTAGAAATTTCTTCTTAGCGGCAGCCATATATATGTTATGGCAAGCTTTATTATGGCAACAAGTACCGTAGAATATGGCATAAGGTCGATTTATCTCAGTTTGGATGATTTTTCAATAATTCATGATAAGTCAGGTTATATAGATACATAGTCAAAACAGAGTGAGAGATTATGCTACAAGTCGTTGCTTGCGGTTGTGTTTTGGTAACGATGAATTGTAAAAAAAGCGTTATAGCGCCATTATTAGCACAACATATTGTAGGCTACAAAATATAAGCTTATATAGTCATAGTATTGAAGTCAGTATCAAAAAAAGCAGTCAAAAGTTATTTTAAAATCTTGTTATCAGTTGTTTGATATTTATCATTATTAGGAGAATCCACAATGACCCGTAAATCCATTGTAAAATCCATCTTGCTATCAGCTGTATTAGCCACGTCTACTGTCGGCTTGACAGGTTGTGGTTATAATAATCTTCAGGCTCAAGATGAGCAAGTGACGGCTTCGTGGTCAGAGGTGGTCAACCAATATCAACGTCGCTCGGATTTGGTGCCAAACTTGGTAAAAGTAGTACAGCAGTATGCCAAGCAAGAGCAGGAAGTCTTTACGCAAGTGGCTGAAGCCCGCTCACGCGCTGGTGGTATCACCGTAACGCCAGAAGTACTCAATGATCCTGAAGCGATGGAGCGTTATGCGGCGGCGCAAGAACAGATGACGGGCGCACTATCACGTTTGATGGCAGTGTCTGAGCGTTATCCTGAACTGAAATCTGATGCGCTATTCCAAGATTTGCAAGCGCAATTAGAAGGTACTGAAAACCGTATCGCCGTCGCTCGTAACCGCTATATCCAAGAAGTACAGGGCTACAATACGACCGTACGTCAATTTCCAACCAATATTACGGCAAAAGTATTTGGGATGAGTGCTAAACCAAACTTTAGCGTCGCGAACGAAAAAGAGATTTCTACTGCACCAAGCGTGGATTTTGACAATGGCGAGTCAAAGACGGCTCAATAGCAGCAAATCAATAATGATGAATCATGCGTTTATTCCATGCTGGTATGCTTCATCTATTGAACGAGTTGTGTAGCCGTCTTAGCGTTTCTTACTGGTATGAATAGGTTGCGTCTAATATTAAATATAAGCGTCTCTTAAAGCCTATTTATATCGTTAAGCCATTAAAAACAGGTAGAGCATCAAGTACCGATTAAATACTTACTGATTGCCGCTCTACCTATTAATTTAGTAAAGATCTGACTTGAGGTGGTATACAGTTAATGACTCATTTAAAAACACCCCTAGCAGCGTTGTTATTCGCCCTTACTATTGGTAGCTCGTCTACATTGTATGCGGCGCCCGATGACAGTACGCTTGCTGCCGATAGCACCACGCAAAATCGCAGTGTGGAAGACTTAGTGGCTATTGCAAAAGCCGCTGAATCCAATGAAGCTATTAATGATGCTGTTTTAGGCAATGAGGCGATTAACGAAACCATACTCGGTAATGAAGCTATCAATCCTAATGCGTCCAATAATGAGGGCGTGGCAGAGGCAAATGCGACCAAACGTCCCCCTGTCAAATCAACTGCTGACAGTGTCGATGCAGACAAACTGATTTTGAACAGTCCTGTCATCGACCAAGCTAATATCTTAAACCCACAAGAGAAGCAGCGCTTAGAAGCACAGCTACGTACAATTTATCAGCAAGGTTTGGCACAAGCAGCAGTGGTGATTGTCCCAACTACCAATGGCATGCCTATCTTTGATTATGCCTTGCAAGTTGCTGAAAAATGGCAGCTGGGTAGTAAAGACATCGATGATGGTTTGCTTGTGGTTGTCGCTGTCAATGACCGTGATATGTATATATTGACAGGTTATGGACTCGAAGGTGTACTGCCAGATGCGGCGGTCAATCGCATCATTCGAGAGGATATTACCCCGTTATTTAAGCAAAATAATTATGGCGCAGGGATATTGGCAGGCGTAACAGCCTTACAAAATCGTTTATCTGCTGATCCTGAAGTGCTTGCTCGTGCCGATGCGCAGGCAGCTGAACGTACTACCCAACAAGGCTCAGACGAGCTTCCATCTCCTATTTTTCTATTCATCATGGCGATGATATTTGGTAGCTTTATTACCAGTATATTTGGTCGAGTATTCGGTTCTGTGCTGACGGCCGGTGGTTTTGTTGCAGGTTCACTAGCATTGGGCGGTGGTCTATTTATGACCATCATTATGGCGATATTTTTATGGCTGTTCTTGATTTCACGCGGCGGCGGTAAAGGTGGGTCTGGCGGCGGTAAAGGAGGTAGAGGCGGTGGTATGATATTCCTACCGGGTATGGGCGGTGGCGGTGGCTTCGGCGGCGGCGGTTTTGGTGGCGGCGGCTTCGGCGGTGGCGGCGGCGGTTTTGGTGGTGGCGGCGCTGGCGGTTCTTGGTAAGCATTAGCCCGTTGTTTTTCAGTGGCTTCATAGCTGCCTAGTAAAGACACTAAATAACCATTAGTAATGACGTACTTGAGGAAATAGTATCATGGCAGAGAATAACGCTTCAAAATCCAGCTTTGCCCGCTGGTGGCGCCAAGTCTTATTTATCCCCGTTTTGCATAGTAAATGGTTGACGCCCGCGGCAAAAGCTCGGTTGACAGAGCGGGTGACACTTGCTGAGCAAGGTCACCGCGGCGAGGTATTTTTGATCGTAGAAAATCATTTGCCTATTCAAGAGGCCTATCATAGCGACTGCCGTGACCGTGCGATTGATTTATTTAGTGAGTATCGAGTGTGGGACACTGAAGAAAACACTGGTGTGCTGATATACGTCAATGTTTGCGAGCACAAGCTTGAAATCGTCGCTGATCGCGGTATCAGTGCCCATGTTAGCCCAACAGTTTGGCGCGCAATGTGTGACAAAGCGGTAGTCGGTATTGCCAATCAGAAGACAGAAGAAAGCTTGACTGAATTGCTCGATGAGGTTGGTCAAGTACTTCGCCAGTATTATCATCTGGAGCAAAACCCATCAGGTAATGAGCTGTCTGATACGGTGGTTTTTTTAAAATAAACCCTGACGGCCATCAGCATGAAAGATTACACTAAACACTTATCGCTATATTTAATAAATAACCGATATACAACGCCAATACTGGAATATTATGATTGATCTAATAAAAAGACTGCCAAAAGCAGAACTGCATTTACATATTGAAGGCTCGCTCGAGCCTGAGCTTATGTTTAGATTGGCAAAAAAGAACCAGATAGAGATTCCTTATAAAGACATAGAAGATGTGCGTAATGCTTATAACTTTACCAATCTGCAGACGTTTTTAGACATCTATTATGCCGGTGCCAATGTCTTGATTACGCAGGATGACTTCTACGATTTGACATGGGAGTATATTCTCAAATGTGTCGAAGATAATGTCATTCATACAGAGATATTTTTTGATCCGCAGACGCATACGGCAAGAGGCGTGGCGTTTGAGACAGTCATAACAGGCATCAAACGTGCACTGGCTGATGCCAAAGCACAATATGGTATTACCTCTTGTATTATCATGTGCTTTTTACGGCATTTATCACAAGAAGAAGCATTTGAGACGTTAGAGCAAGCATTGCCATTTAAAGACGACATTATTGGTGTCGGTTTAGATTCTTCAGAATTAGGCAATCCGCCATCGAAGTTTATAGAGGTATTTAAAAAGGCAAAAGAGGAAGGCTTTAAGTTGGTTGCCCATGCTGGCGAAGAAGCGGATTTCTCTTACATTTATGAAGCGTTGGATTTATTGGATATCAGTAGAATCGATCATGGCGTGCAATCTATCAAAAGCGCTGAGCTGATGCAGCGTCTAAAAGATGAGCAGATGCCGCTCACCGTATGCCCGAATTCTAATATCGAGTTGAGAGTATTTGACAATTATAAAGAGCACAACATCAAAGAGCTGCTAGATTATGGTCTAAATATCACGGTCAACTCAGATGACCCTGCTTATTTTAAAGGCTATATCAATCAGAACTTTATTAATATCAGTGAGAATTTGCCATTAACAGAAGATGATATTATCACCTTGGTAAAAAACTCTTTTAGATCGTCATTTATCAGTGATGAGCTAAAGCAGCAGTATTTGGACAAAGTCGATCAAGCGGTAGGTTAATGGTTTGTCTATTATAGTACGCCCATTCTTTTTACTAACTCTGGCAGGATGACACCAGCTTTTGCTGCCAGAGTAATATCGACTAGCGTATTTGGTGTCGGATAAGGATTTATCTCGATAATTTTGGCACCGTTATGTTTTGCCAGTTGTGCCAATCCAGCAGCGGGATAGACGAGGCTAGAAGTACCGATACTAATAAATACATCACAATTCGCGGCAGCTTCCTCTGCTGTCTGCCATGCCCGCATCGGTAACGACTCTCCAAACCACACAATATCAGGTCTGATATAACCATCACAATGCTGGCAAGTCATTAGAGCTTCATCAAAGCTGATGCTATTCTCGCTGTTATAAGCGCCTTTTAATTGGATTGTATAAGGTATCTGACATTGACTGCATCGGTTACGCCATAGATTGCCATGCAGGTGGGTAACAGCGCTACCTGCTTGCTCATGCAAATCATCAACATTTTGAGTAATGAGGGTTAGTTGCTGATTAGTCGATTGAATGTGATCCTGCCATTGCGCTAATGCCGTGTGGGCAGGATTGGGTTTTTTACTAGCCACGAGCTGTCTGCGCCATTGATACCATGACCAAACCAGCTTTGGGTCACGGGCGAAGGCATCTGGTGTCGCCAAGTCCTCAGCCCGATAATTTTTCCACAAGCCAGTTTGCTTATCACGAAAAGTCGGAATGCCGCTTTCTGCTGAAATCCCTGCGCCAGTTAAAAGGCAAATATGCTGTTTCGATTCTAATAGTTCAGCAGCATGCTCTACTTCTGCTATTAACGCTGATGATAATTCTGCTAACATAAGCTAACCCTTGCTAATAATGGATATCCTTTCTTATGATAGACGGAATTTGGTGGCTTGTCATATTGACGGCAGTTATCGTTGGATTATGGTTTTTTGCAAAATCACGTGCGCCAAATAACTTACATGACACAAAGTCAAAAGATAAGAAAAAACCGATCAATGACGCCTTACAAAAGACGGCGGAGATGATTAAGCAGCATTTTCCTGATTATCGAGTGACACGAAAGGGCAGTCATTTGCTCGTTACTCGACAAAATATAAAAATCGCGATGATTACGATCGACCCCAAGCTTGCTGCTAGTCAACGCCGTTTGGGTGATATACCAGTGATTAATTATCAGCGTGTACCTAGCCGTGCGCAACTAGATGCCAATTTGCAAGAGGCAGAGTAGATTGGTACGAATACCTAGCTAGGAGAAGTAATACCCCGTCATAAGTCAGCATAAAATGGAGTTAACAACAATATATACAACATCTTATAGGTATTAACAGACGAGCTTATTAATGATAAAAACTTCAAGGTTTTGTTTTAAATGGTCTTATAGATTTGAGGTAGTGCTGAGAAATGGCGAAATACGATGATTGGTGCGCTCGGCGGGAGTCAACCAACTGCTTTAATATATTGATTAATATGGATAATTTATATTAATTTTATTTTATGTACAACAATATGTACAACATTTTAATATCGTTACTCTCGGCTTATAACTTGGAAGCTTACTCGTAGCTGTTTACAAAATAATTATGATAATGAAAGTCAATTATGTGATTTCAGCGATTAGTGTCTTATAAGCTGAGTCAATCCATGCTTGTTCACTAGCATAACCATTTAATAACGGATCAAAGTCAAAGCTGTTATTTTCAAAAACTGTTTTTGCTAAACCATTAGCCAATATATACTCGAGGTCTCGAACTAAGCTGTTCAATAAATCTACGTTCTCTTTACTCGAAAAACGTAAAAGTACGTCCTTATCATTAGCTTTAGAGTCACAATACTCTGCTCGCCAGTCTTGATAGAAGTAGGCATCCATCAGATATGTAAATGTATTGATCATAATATTTCCCAGTAGATAATCTTTATGAGCGCATAAAGTTGCATTTTTGTTTTGCAAGGCCTTAGGTTTCAACTTTCGATAGGTATCTGGTTGTAATTATAGGTCAGTTATTGCGAGTAAAATTGAATCCATTTTGAGTGTACTATCCCACATTTAAAGCCGCTACTGTAGAGTGTCAATTATTCCACTTTCTGCTTCCTGATAATTTTTCTGCTTCCAATGCCAGCTACCTGTTTTATTGGTTTAGAGGTAATTTTCCACTTTGAAATAAAAGTCTAAAAAAGGCGATTTTGCTTCCTCATTTCCTTGCTTCCTCACTTTCTTGCTTCCAAAAAGCATCATCTATTCTTAACAAGAATTCTTTTATTCAATATAGCCTTTAATTCCGATTTCATACTAGCCTTTATAGACCCTACTATCATACAATGATTTTTATAGACCGTCATAAGTCGATGTATTCCATTGCAGTACGTGTTAGCCAATTTTTAAGCCTGTCATATAATCCCAAGCATTTATCCTTGCCCAACAAACAATAAGACAATTCCATGACCAAAAATTTCTCTCAAACAGCGGCTTTCATCTGGTCAGTTGCTGACCTATTACGCGGTGACTTTAAGCAATCTCAATATGGACGCATCATCCTGCCATTTACGCTATTGCGCCGCTTAGAGTGCGTATTAGAAGAGACCAAAGCAAACGTCGTTGCAGAGAGCCAGCGTATCGCTGAAATGAGTTTGCCTGAGGAAGCGCAAGAGAAATTCATTATTCGTGCCAGCAAGCGACCTTTCTACAATATTTCGCCCATGGACTTAAGCAAGATGGGTCAGAGCGATATTAAGGATAACCTCAATACATACGTGCAATCTTTCTCTAAAGACGCGCGTGAGATATTTGAGCATTTCAAATTTGAAGAGTTTGTTGGGCAGCTGGCCGATGCTAACTTGCTTTATAAAGTGGTGCAGATGTTCGCCAATACCGATCTGAGTCCTGAGACTATCTCTAACCATGAAATGGGCTTTGTCTTTGAGGAGCTTATCCGCCGCTTTGCTGAAAGCTCGAACGAGACCGCAGGGGAGCATTTCACCCCGCGCGATATCGTGCGCCTGACTACTTCATTGGTATTTATGGAAGATGATGATGCCCTGACCAAAGACGGCATTATTCGCACCATCTATGACCCTACAGCGGGGACAGGCGGTTTTCTATCCTCTGGTATGGAATACGTGTTAGAGCTTAACCCTGACGCGGTGATGCGTACTTATGGTCAAGAGCTAAACCCTGAATCTTATGCCATCTGTAAAGCCGATATGCTGATCAAAGGGCAAGAGGTGAATAACATTAAGCTTGGTAATACTTTGTCTAGTGATCAGCTGGTCGCTGAGAAGTTTGACTACATGCTATCGAACCCGCCGTTTGGGGTGGACTGGAAAAAGATATCCGGTGAGATCAATGATGAGCATACGCAAAAAGGCTTTGACGGTCGCTTTGGGGCTGGCTTGCCGCGCGTGTCTGATGGGTCGCTATTATTCCTAATGCATCTCATTAGCAAGATGCGTCCGATTACTGGTGATGATAAAGCGACAGATAATAGCAGTAATCAAAACAGCAATCAGGGCAGCCGTATCGGTATTATCTTAAATGGCTCGCCGTTATTCACGGGCGGCGCAGGGAGCGGCGAGAGTGAGATTCGCCGCTATATCTTAGAGGCCGATTTGCTAGAGGCCATCATCGCCTTGCCAAACGATATGTTCTATAACACGGGCATTGCGACCTACATCTGGATATTAAGCAATAAGAAAACCCCTGAGCGTCGCGGCAAAGTGCAATTGATTGACGGTAGTAACCTATACAGTAAGATGCGTAAATCACTTGGCTCTAAGCGTAATGAGATGAATGATGACGACATCAAGACCATTACTCGTAGCTTTGGTAACTTTGAAGTGGTTGATGCCCGCGTATTAAATAAGCCAGAAGAGGTGAAGTCTAACCGTGGCCGTCAGTCTGCCAATCCTAAGGCTGAACCTGCTAAAACCTTTGCCAGTAAGATATTTAAAACCCACGAATTTGGCTATCGCCGTATCACTATTGAGCGGCCGCTACGTCTATCGGCTCAGTTATCTGACAGCGCCATTGATAGCCTACGCTATGCGCCTAAGCCTTTTGATATGGTCATGCCAGCGCTATATGAAGCCTTTGGTTGTGAGTGGGCTACTAATAATGACAGTGACAGCTATGGTGATTTGTCAGCGGTCACCTTAGAAGCACGCGCGATGATAAAGGCAGACTTTAGCGAGCTTAAAGAAAGCCAAATCAAAGATGTGCTTGATTCTAAAGTATGGCAATCGCAGCTTGTGCTGATGAATAAAGCGAAAGCCTTGCAAGCAGCTATCGGCGCGCGCCAATTCGATGACTTCAATGAATTTGAAAAAGTGTTCAAACAAGCGTTAAAAGACGCAGATGTTAATCTCGACACCAAAGAGAAAAAGCAGCTGATGGATGCTATCACTTGGAAAAATCCAGACGCTGAACCTGTCATCAAAAAAGCGGTTAAGGTTACCAATCCACTCTATGGTGCGTTTAGCTATAAGCCTGCCAATTCAAACAAGCTTGCTAAAATAGTTGAGTTCCAAACAGACAGCGATCTGCGCGATTATGAAAACGTGCCGCTCAATCCTGAAATCACCACCACTGAGTTGATTGAAAGCTACTTCGCGCGTGAAGTACGGCCGCATGTACCTGATGCGTGGATCAATGCAGATAAGACTGATGCCATCGATGATGAGATTGGCATCGTGGGCTTTGAGATACCGTTTAACCGTCATTTCTATGTGTATGAGCCACCTCGTGCACTAGCCGATATTGATGCGGATCTGGATGCGGTCAGTAGCGAGATTATGCAGTTATTGGGTGAGGTGCATTCATAATGACGAAGTATCAGCAATATGATGAGTATAAAGATTCTGGGGTTGAATGGTTGGGGGAAATTCCGATTGAGTGGAATTTACTACGTGGAAAATGGAGATTTAAGAGCTTAAAAGAAGTTAATCGTAACTTACAATGTATGGAGAGATTAGCATTAACAATGCGTGGTGTAATTGAACGTAGCATCGAAAGTGATGATGGACTACAACCATTAAAGTTTTCTGGCTATCAAATTTTTGAAAAAAATGATCTAGTGTTTAAGCTGATTGATTTAGAGAACTACAAGACAAGTCGAGTTGGATTGGTTTTTAAAAAAGGAATCATGAGTCCTGCCTATATACGTTTGCAACCTTTTTCTAGTGTATATCCAAAGTTTTATTATTATTTATACTTTGATTTGTATCTTAGGGGGATTTATAACGAAATTGGTGGTCAAGGTGTACGTTCAGCTTTAAATGCTTCAGATTTATTAGAATTAGAGGTGTGCGTACCAAACATCACTGAACAAGTCCAAATTGCAAACTTCCTCGATTATGAAATTGGTCAAATCGATACCTTAATCGAAAAAAAGCAAACCCTAATCAAGTTATTAAAAGAAAAGCGCCAAGCGGTCATCAGTCATGGGGTTACTAAAGGCTTGAACCCCAATGCTTTGATGAAAGATTCGGGCGTTGAATGGTTAGGGGAAGTGCCTGAGCATTGGGCTGTTGGTAGAGTGGGCTATTATGGTCAGGTTCTTAACGGTTCAACACCAAGTAAAGCAAACTTATCTTATTGGCATCCTAAAGAAGTTGCATGGCTATCTTCTGGAGAAGTTAATCAATACTATATTGAAAGTCCAACGGACTATATCTCTTATAAAGCTCTTAAAGAGTGCTCCGTAACCTTGTTGCCAGTTGGTACGTTGGTGATGGGTATGATTGGCCAAGGTAAAACCCGTGGAACGTCTGCTGTAACAAAAATTGAAGCAACAATAAACCAAAACCTTGCAGCTGTTATACCAAACGAAAATTTATATTCGAACTATGCCCATCTTTTTTTTCAGGCTGCCTATAAAGAATTAAGAGAAGATGCTAGAGGTGGAAATCAAGCCGCTCTCAATTGTGAAATAATTAGAGATTTTAAAATAACGATACCGCCAATAGATGAACAAAGAATCATCTTTATTGAAATTAACAAGATTTCAGAAAAGTTTGACATTCTAATAGTAAAAGCAGAAAAAGCCATTCAACTCATGCAAGAACGCCGCACCGCCTTAATATCTGCCGCCGTTACGGGTAAGATTGACGTGCGCGGCTGGGTTGAGAGTGAGTAATGTTCTAGTGTGGAGATGTATAGATGGACGCTAGTGTTTGGACTCAGATAATAATGGCACTCTGTGCATTTATTGGTATCAGCTATAAGATAATAACGGATAGAATTTCTGAAAAAAAAGGCGACTTAGAGAAGACGAAAAGTGTTCTTGATAGACAGGAAGATATTAAGAACAGTAAGAAATATCTGCAAGATTTAGAGATAAATAATATTACTTATCTAAAAGGTTTTACGTGGGAGCAAGTTGAAGTGCTATTGAAGAAAGATTTGCGCTTACTGACCATTTCGGAGTTAAGATTTTTAAATAAAGATAAGTTGGTGGTTATTCGTAATGATGAAATTATCATACCGACCAAGATGTATATTTTGAAAAAAAAGTGTTTTAGCATTCGTGCTTGTCTGATTGCTGGAAACTTCATACTTAGTGTTATAGCAGTTGGTTGGGCGATATTTAATTACTCTCTATTTTCTATCGTATCTGCTCTATTTTATATGTACATGCTATTTGCTGAAGTAGTTGCTATTCATCATTTTGAAAGCTTGACCAGTTTTAACTTAATTAAAAAGTCTGGAGATATGGCAAGAAATACTATTGTAGTCTCTACAGATTTTGATAGAGAGGGATAAAAGTATGGAAAAGCAGAAAATAAGGTATCGCAAAATAAGAGGTATAAATCGCCGTAAGCGTGCTATTGAGCAGTGGGGTGATAATCGTAAGAGTCTTGATATTGAATTGCTGAATCAAGAAAAAAGAGACTACGTTAAATTTCGAGTACAACCATGGTCGCGCTTGCCTTTAGGTAATACTATATATCCTGAGCCAACAGGCGACTGTGAATACATGCTAATTAAAAACCTGCAAAAAATCTATCAGTCATGGAAAGGCTCGTTAGAAGATATGCAAACTCCTTATTATCTACAAATTTGGCTATATGAAGAATACATTAGTCGATCCCAAGTGGTTTGCGCGATAGAAGATTACAAAGACTTTTATCAAAATACGTTTGAGCCAGTAGATGAGCAGCCCAACGACAGTATTCAAAGCTCTATTCACTATAACGAGACTACTGCCAAATATTTAGATGCTTTTAAGTGGACACTTAATAGGCATATTCAGGCATATGATATGACTGATGACTACGACATAGAAATACTGCAAGAGACTGACCCTAGCAAAAATATAAGAACGGAAGTTATCGAAGGTAGAGAGCATCAGATCGTTGAAATCAATAAAGTATGGCTGATCTCATAAGCCCAACTCATAAATTAATAATAAGAGTCAAACCATGACCCAGACCAATACTGCTATTAATGCGCAAAATGTCACCTATGAATCTGTCTTCCAAGCCGATATCGTCACTCAAATGCAAACGCAAGGCTGGCAGTTGGGTCATGCCAGCGGCTATCAGGCAGAGACCGCGCTATATGAGCAAGACGTGCTGGACTTTGTGCAGAACACCCAGCCGCAAGAGTGGGAGAAGTTTTGCCGTACCTTTCCTATCGACTCTGAGCGCCACTTTATCGACGCATTGGTTAAGCAGTTAAACAAAGCTGATGAGCACTCAACCGATAGAGCGTCGCGTACTTATGGCACATTGGGCGTATTGCGTCATGGTTTAAAGATTCGTAACGCGCGCTTCTCATTATGCCAGTTCAAGCCTGAGCACAGTCTCAACCCTGAGATCATGGCACGCTATGAGGCTAATATATGCCGTGTTGTCCCTGAAGTAGTCTATAGCCCTCATGCCAGCCTAAAAGACAGCACTGATGGCAAGATAGCTAAACGTAACCGTATTGATGTCGTGCTATTCGTGAATGGCATACCCGTGACGACGATGGAGCTAAAGTCGGAGTTTAAGCAATCGGTACAAAACGCCATTACTCAGTATAAGAAGACCCGCCTGCCAAAAGACCCTGATACTAAAAAACCTGAGCCGCTACTGACGTTTAAGCGCGGCGCATTGGTTCACTTTGCCGTCAGCCAATATGAAGTCTATATGACAACGAAGCTGGCAGGTGACAGCACCTACTTCTTACCGTTCAATAAAGGCACTAAAGCAGGCGGCGCGGGTAATGATACGCCCAGCGATAGCAGCCGCTATGCTACTGATTATCTATGGAATGAAGTACTCACCCCAGACAATCTCTTGGCCATTCTCGGCCATTTTATGCACTTGCAGATAGAGGAAGAAGAGGACGCGATTGGACGCAAGTCTAAACGCGAGACCATGATGTTCCCGCGCTACCACCAATGGGATGTGGTGACCAAATTGGTTGATGCTGCCGTGACTGAAGGCACTGGGCAAAAGTATCTCATTCAACACAGCGCAGGCTCAGGCAAGTCTAACTCTATCGCATGGACGGCGCATCAGCTATCGACCTTGTATAACAGCGACGGCGATAAACAGTTTCATTCAGTGATCGTCATCACCGACCGTACCGTGCTTGATGACCAGCTACAAGAAACCATCTATCAGTTTGAACATGCCGATGGCGTGGTTGGTAAAATCAATAGAAAAGAAGGTGACGGCTCAAAGTCTGAGCAGCTGGCTGCCGCACTGGTGAACTCGCAGCCAATTATTATCGTGACTATTCAAACCTTCCCGTTTGTGCTTAAAGCGATTGAAGATTCAAGCGTCCTAAAGTCGCGCCGTTATGCCATCATCGCTGATGAAGCACACTCATCACAGACAGGCTCAACCGCACGCCAGCTTAAAGAAGTTCTGGTCTCAGGTGATATAGAGAGTAATGCAGACGATGACAAGCCGCTATCTAGCGAAGATATCTTGGACGCCACGTTAGCTGCTCGCCGTAGCAGTCCCAACTTAAGCTACTATGCCTTTACTGCCACGCCCAAGCCTAAAACCATTGAGCTGTTTGGAAGGCTTCCTAATCCTAACTTGCCAGCATCGAAAGATAACCTGCCAGCTGCTTATCATGTCTATTCAATGCGCCAAGCCATTGAAGAAGGCTTTATCTTAGATGTGCTAAAAAACTACACCAACTATAAAGTGGTCTATCAGCTCAAACAAAAGCTGGCCGCCGAAGATGATGAGGTCGATGCACGCCGCGCTAAGATCAAGCTTAATAACTGGGTGCGCCTCCATGAGCACAATATCGCGCAGAAAGTAAAAATCATCATTGAGCACTTTAATGACAACATCAAAGGCTTACTCGGCGGACAAGCCAAAGCGATGGTAGTAACCGGCTCACGTAAAGAAGCGGTACGCTATAAGCTGGCTTTTGATAACTATATCGCTGAGTACGGCTATAGAAACATCAATGCCATGGTCGCGTTCTCAGGGGAAGTTACCTTCAATGATAATGACCCTGACAGCGGCGCATTACTTGGTGAGAAATTCACTGAGCACAATATGAATATTGGCCTCAAAGGCCGCGACCTACGTAAAGCTTTTGACAGTGATGACTATCAAGTGATGCTGGTGGCTAACAAGTTCCAGACAGGCTTTGACCAGCCTAAACTCTGCGCCATGTACGTGGATAAGAAACTGACAGGCGTGGACTGCGTACAGACCCTCTCACGGCTTAACCGTACCTATAAGGGTAAGGCGGAGAGCGGCACGTTTGTGCTCGACTTCTTTAATGACCCGCAAGATATTTTAGAGGCCTTCCAGCCGTATTATGAGACGGCAACCTTAGCTGACGTGTCCGATCCTGATCAGGTGTATGACTTGTATGAGAAGCTGCGTGCCAGCGGCATCTTCTTATGGAATGAGGTCGAGCAGTTTGTTGAAGCCTTCTATAGCAAGAATAAGTCTAACGCGGCCATTAGTAATATCTGCAAGCCTGCGGTTGAGCGTTGGCAGAAGCGCTATAAGTTGGCGCGCGAGCAAGCACAGCATGCCAAGGTGATGCTTGAGCGCACCAAAGCGACGGGCGATGTGGTACTGATGACCAATGCCGAAAATGATTACAAAGGCTTCAAGGCCGATCAAGATGCGCTGGAGATCTTTAAAAAGGACTTAGGTACATTCACCCGTCAATACGAGTTTATGTCACAAATCGTGGACTATGACGATAAAGAGCTGGAAAAGCTGAGTCTATACGCACGTAACCTACAGCCGCTACTGCGCGAAAGCGTGGACAATGAAGATGACGTTGATCTGAGTAATATTGTCATGAGCCATTACCGCGTCTCAAAGCTATATCAGCAGGACTTAAAGCTACAAGAGGGTAGTGGTGAGCTTGAAGCAGGCGGCGGTGCTGGTACGGCAACCCCTAAAGATATAAAAGAAGCATTTCTATCGCAGATTATTGAGCGCTTGAATGAGGTGTTTGCTGGCGAGGACTTTACCGAGAACGATATGGTTAATTTTCAAAACACCATTTGGGATAAGGTCACGGAAAATAAGATTGTCGTGAAGCAATTCAGTAATAACAGCACGGATCAGATTATGTTGGGCGGCTATCCTGATGCCGCGATGGATGCGCTGTTTGAGAGCCAAGAGGCGTATGAAGGTATGACCATGCACTTATTATCTAACCCTAATCAGTTCAAGAAGTTCATTAGATTGATGCTTGATACGAAGCTGGGTGCTGAGGTTTCAGGATAGGAAACACAGAGATTGAGAGATGCTAGCTATGCCAGACAAGAACATTAACCTTTGCGATACTGAGGATGAAAAGCAGCGTTATATTTTTAACATGCTGCCAACTTATTTCATCACTCAAACGGGAGTTGATTTCAATAGCATAATAAAAGAGCTTACTACAAACTTATTGAAAACCCCTATTAGGCAGAGGTCTCAGGTAGCAAAAGTATTTAATGACCTAATAAGTACGCCAGTAGATAACTACATTAATATACAAGATATTAATCTTGAACAAGGTGAGATGTCAGCGGAACCCTATCAGGCGTTACTACGAATTATGGGTGTATCGCCTGATAGCAAGTTGTATGAACATACAGAGATCATTGATGCTTGCGCTAGTCAAACACTGTCTCAGTCAGTTATAACTCAGTTCAAAAATTATTTGTACTGTGAGTTCGGTTATAAAAATGATGAGCTTCATGTAGAGATGAACGCAGAAAGCTTTTATATGCATTTACTGCAGAGCTTTGTGGCGCATCTTGACGCTTACTTTTACCATTACGAATGTTCATCATCAGTCAATCCGATCAGTCTGGGACATCTGTTCCAAAAAAAGCCAGATCCAAATAAATTACAGTATGATTCAAAAACGAATAAATTTATTTCATTAGGCAAAAAAGGTAGTCTGTTTACCCGTACGTCTCGTACTTTTTTACAGTGGTCGCAAACTTGGCTGTATTTCCAGCAATATAAGGAGATGCCCAAAAGTACAAGAGGTATAAGCAGCAATATCAAATGGCCTGTTACTAATGACCCAGAAGGAATGCATGAATACTATATTCGCCGAACAAGTGAAGGTAAGTGGATTACTTTAATGGATTTATATTGGCTGTTAGGTATTGAGGATAGAACAGATGATGAGGCTCGTAAAGCGCTTCATCTTCGCCAAAATAATATGGTCAAGTATTTGAAAAGCACCGATATTAAGGCTTTAGAAGGATTTGATCATAATCTCGTTGGATTAATCTGGTTAGTCTATGCTTTTTTTCAAATACTATATGAGAAAAGCGAGAAATCTGATAGTAATAGCTATATTACCTATGATGATTATTATTATGATCTATGGGAATCCATAACAGATCACTACGAGTCTAATGTCAGCGAAAATACAAAAAAAGACCGTGTTGAATGGCCAGACTACCTAAAAGAGCAAGCCATACGCGATGAACGTATGGCCTGAATATAGCTAGTAGTTACCATCTGACTATCTATTTACTTGGTGGGTTATTATCACGACCACCACCTGATGGATTGCCTGTTGTGCTCGGCCAGCCTGCACCTTGACCACCATTATTCATGAAGATTTTCATATATGTTACTCCGTTAAAGGTTTGATTTAGCTATAGCCAGTTGCTAACTGTCTATAACTAATATCTTAACGATTAATAACATCTGGATCTCCCATCAATCTAAGGGTTTTGGTTAAAAAACATACAAAAATTTTAGATTTTTATAAAAATATAGTAATATCTATATATTCAATGGAGTGAGTGAGATCACTTTGATAACAAGGTTTAAGTTAAACGACTCTGCAATCAGTCATCTATTAACTCGTTTTACTATGTGCAGGATTTATTAGAACACTAAATATAGTAAGCGACCTATTACTCTTACAAAAGCCACTTAAGATTGATCGTAAATTCTTCTGGAAGCCTGTAACAAATTCAAAGCAATTTCTTTGTTAGTATCTTCATATTTTAATTGCCTTAAAGAATATGAATATAAACATGCAGCAAGTTCTCGGGGACCTGTTCCTATATTCTTAGCCCATTCTCTACAGAAGCGAATATCTTCAGCTATTGGGCAGTTTTCAATGTATTTGTCTATATCTTCCCAGTTTTCAATATCAGTTTTAGTAGGCCAGTCATATTTAATTGTGTTAGGGTGAAATAAGAAGCTGCACTCTAATGTTATTGGATCTAGAGTGATTGATCCTTCTGATACATCACCGTAATCAATCAAAGTTGCGGAGCTTATATCTGTGTTGATAAGGATATTCTCACCATGCAAGTCACAATGAAAGCAACCTATATTTGCTTGGACCTTAGATTCCTCAAATCTATTTGCCCAATCAAGTCTATACTGTTTTTTCAAACGTTCACTAGTTTTATCATCAACTAAATTTTGCCTAATAGTTTTGATACTGATACGCTGTTCTGAAGAAGTAGCATGCCATCTATCAAACATGCCAGATACACACTGTCTGATTGTCGAGGTAATTACACCTTCTTCTACAGACTTGAAGAAAGAACGATCGTAGCCTGTTGCAAGACTATAAAAAACGCCTGAATTTGACATGGCGGAGAATTCTATATGCTGAAGTTTTCTTGGGGTAACTTCAGGCCTTAACCTATTTATTTTACTATCATAATTTTCTGCATCTTCACTAATATCTTTCATTGGCCCACATTTCGCAATGGCACTATAAACGATAGCTCCTGTCTCATTCGTTACGTGTACCAAATAGACTTTTGCATTAGAAAGGCCGCCTCCAATTTTAGTAACTTTAGCACGACTCCCTCTTTGACTTTTACTAAAAACTCGAATTAATCTGTCGTGCTCTATTGGTAAGGAACCAGAACAAGAATTTAACTCGATATCAGAGAGACTTAGTACAGCTTTAACTATGCCAGTTACTTTTTCTTTAAAATCACCCATCTTTGTTTTAGTTAGATGATCGATAGTTGATCGTGATCGGCCTTCAGCCCAAATATCTGAACTATGAGAAGAGACTAAAAATTCAGCTATCATATCTACAGTACTTGTTCCTGTAAAAACGAGTAGAGGAGTACCCTGCGCCTTAAGTCTACATTGACCTAAAACTGCTAAACCATGTATTGATGATTTTTCAAAGCTATCATTTTCAATTGGGATTTTGAGATCCAGAGTAATAAAGTCAAAAAATTGGTTCGAATCATTTAAAAAATCAAAAGCTTGATCTCGACTTCCTGCAATAGTGACTTCAACTCGATCATCTATTGCCGTAAAAACACTTATTATATAGTTAGAAATATCAACTTCATCCTCTACTACTAAGACTTTAAAATTATGATTAGACATTAAAATTTCCCCATCTTAAAATTAGTTTCGCACCACCTGACTCAATGTTAGATAGCTCTACAGTTCCACCTAAGTTATCTATCGCTTGCCTCATAATGCCCATTCCAAATCCTGTATGGCCTGTTTTATTTGTGTTCCCAATAGTGAATGCTTCATTGGGATTGCCTCGAACTCCAATTCCTTCATCGATGATAGACACCCAGAATTCTTGATCATTTCCCCCCCAAGATACCGTGATACTTTTATCATCACTCATGTTAGTTAGGGTATTAATTGATTCACTGCTATTTCTAATTCCGTTAGAAATAGCAAGACTTAGCAGAGCAGGGTCTGTCGTTATGATATAGGGTTGACTACCTTCTAAGTTGACTCTTATGGTTCCCTGAACCTCCTCTGTTAAAATATTCTTTATCAACTGTGCTAAATCAACTTCCTTGCTATCAGGTGCACTAGCAGAAATTCTAAGTTGTTCAATCGCATTGAAAACTTGCATTAAGTTGCCAATACACTTTTTAGACTGACTTGAATCAAAAGAGTGAAACTCTGTATTTAAAGTAGCTTCAAGAATGCCGAGTTTTGGGGCTAATTCATGTAAAAGAATTCCTGAGAACTCATCGATCGCTTCCGCTTTTAAATACCTTTTTCTCTCTACATCAGTTGCTTCATCAACTTGAAGGTCTATAGTTAATAACTGATTTGTCTCTAATTTATTGATATTATTCAAAGCTTTGTCCAATGCCATTTTTACGTGTCTGACTTTTTCGATTCTTCTTTGTATCCTGAGCTGATCAGTAGCCCTACTATCACTATTTTTAATAAAATACCTAGCAGCATCAAAACGATCTATCGCCGTTGGGGATGATAAGGCAGCTATAGCTTCTTCGTAATTACTGTTCATAAAATGAAGCTCTTATTCTAAATGCATCTCTACCACCTTCCATGACTGTAGATATAGCTTCAATTATTTTAGGATTGTCCAATGTACCTTCAGATACAATATATCCTCTCGTACCATCGGAGTTTAGATGTATAACCTCCGCGGCATTCCCTAATACTGGAATATTTGCATTATGGGTCGTAACAATAACTTGCCCTTGGCCTGACCTTCGAACAATTGCAGATATTAAGGTTTCCACTATAAAAGCATTGTCAATATGATCTTCTGGTTGATCAACAATCAAAATAGTATCTTTATGTTCTAAAACTAAAGGAAGAATAACAGTACATCGCTGGCCTGTTGAAAGTTCACTAAAATCCTTAAAATCACAACCGTCTAATAATTCAAATTTTATTTCGTCTTCTAATAAGACTGTTGCAATTTTATCAACTGATAACTTCAAACTACTTATAATTTTGAAAGCTCTCTCTTTTGATATAGGTACCAGCGAAATAAATTCATCAGCATCATCGTTTTCTATAATATCAAGCAAAGCTCTTGGTGGAATTGTCTCAGCTATAATAGGTGCAAGCTCATTATATTGGATACCGCTTCCCTTCAATGCGTTGATTAGTTCTTGCTGATAATCTTCAAGTTGACTTGCTTCTTCTATTGAAACTCTAATCTTAGGCTGTAGAACTGAGGATAATTCAGAACATACGATAGAACGTTTCTGAGAGCGCTTTGTTCGGACTAGCTCTAGCTGTATCAAAGCTTTGTTTCGCTCCTTCCTAACACTATCGATTTGCTGATTTTTTTCTGTAGTGCTTAATGCTACAGCTTCTAATTGTAATATTTCGTTCCTTAGTTTTTGGCATTTTCTTGATATTTCACCAGAGCCTTTTTGTAGTTCATCTATTTCACTTCTTAAGAGTTGACCTTGATGCGTTATGGAGCTGATAGAGCTTTGACTCGTATTGATCTTCTCAATAGCTTTTTTCTCTGCTAATTGTATTTTTAGTAGCACTTCTTCAACTTTTTTAATTGCTTCGTGTTTTAAATGTATAACTTCAAGTAAAGGGTCTTCGGAAGAATAATGCCAATTGCTAGTCTTTTTTGCTTTATTGAGGCTATTATTTAGTTCTAACTTCCATTCCATTTGAGATGTTAAATATTCTTTTATATAGCTCACTATGGCAGAGTGTTCAAAATAGTCTTTTTCTAACTTTTTCAATTGCACTGACTTCTGAGCCGCTTGTTTAGATACTTCCGAAATCTTTTGTTCCTCCAACTCCAAAGCTTTAAGCTGTTGTTTTAAAGGTGGCAGTTGCAGTAGTTTATCTTCAGAGTCATTGATCATATATGTCAAAGATAGTATTTCTGATGAATATGATTCAATTAACGCGATAGCAGACAATTCTTGAGACTTTAAATCACTTAGACCGTCCACAAATCCATCAATAATTTTAAGTCTTCCACTTGAAACTAGCCCTATATTTTCAATCTCTGTTTGGGAAAATATTAGTGGGAGTTTAGGTGTGTTGTATATCGGCGGGGTTGTTTCACCTTCAGTAGTTCTAGAATATATAATGCTTTCTACACCGTCAGAAAGGGTTACTATTATTTGCCCATCTTTTAACACGGATCTGGCATGCCCAACTGCCTTTGCTTGAGAGTCAGTTGTGTGTCCTTTTATACCTAAGCAATATCTTATTAATTCAACAAATGTTGATTTACCAGTACCTCGTGCACCGATAATTGTATTTAAACCGTTTTTTAGACTAGTATCTAACCCATCAAGAAAGCCGCCCTCGATTTGTACCCTTTCAATAAAAAAATTTTTCATAGAATACTTTACCTCTTACTAATCATGATAAAGGCTATAACTGCACTGCCTTATTGTGGACAAATTGACGCTAGAAAATATTTACCTAGGGTATCGATAAAATAAGCTTTAAAGCGATCTTATCAGATAAATCAGTATCTGTAAGGAAATCTAATTCTAGAACTCAGAGAGAATATCGTTAATCAACGATAACCGTTCAGTTTGTGAATGGAGTCGTGCCTTGCCTTTTGTTTCTCCAGATTAGTAACCTCTAAATCGGGAGTGAAGCAAGCCTAAACTAGGCAGCTTAATCTTAATTCTATTTGATTAGTGTCTTATGGTTGGGATGATTACCGAGATACCGGCACGTCAACTCTTAAAGACAAAAAAAGCGTTCTTGTAGCAGATTATTGAGTAACTGAATGAAGCTTTTAGATAAGTGAATAACAGCCTTTTTTCTGCTTCCTCGTGATTCCAAATTCCTTTTCTGATTCCGCTGTATCTAATACGTGTTAAGCGATTGGCGTGATTCCAATATTTTGAAAAAGGCGATTCTTGCTTCCCAATTCGCTTGCTTCCATTTTTGTCGTGTTAAAGCTGCCCAATAATAACGGCGGTATGGGTAATCCAAAGCCAAGTCGCTAGCCCCAAACTTGGGGGTATCTGTTAATGCAGTCAATATGTTCAGATAGGTTGATGGGCTTATGAGCGTAGTATCATCAGGCACAAAAAAGGCAAACGATACACGCCTGCCTCTTAATATTTTTCTGTACCTTAGTTTTTTGCTTGGGACAGTTGGGACAACGGGACAGCCCGCGTGTTTACTAGTTTTGAGCTGTCCCAACCCGTTTTCATTTTTTGAGACTAACGGGACAGAGTTAGCAAATTGTTGTTTTCCGTCCCGTATGTCCCAGTAATGTTTTAGGGTGCGGGACAGTGTTTAGCTCTTGCTGTGAAAGGCCTGTCCCGCTAGTCCCGTAGTCCCATGCTTTTATCGGTTTCATAACTTAATATGTGAGATTTAACTGCATAGAATGGATCGCGTTCTATAAAAAGTGTCTTTGGTGCCTTGTATGCTTTGCGGTCACCTTGATTACGCATCAAAAGCCCTGCATCGTCTAATACCTGTAAAACTTTTTTAGTATTAAAAGGTGGGCAAATTTCCATCTCAAAGGTATTCATTAAGAAATAGTAATCCCCTGTATTAGTATTGCGATAGCCCACACGGTTAGAGGTTCTAGGCTCAAAGTCTGGGCATCGTTGACTATGGCGTGGTTCAAAACGACTTGACCCATGCTGTTCAATAAACGCCTGAATATGTTTAATGATTTGGCGCTGCTCATGCTCACCACCGCGACCGTAATTATTAAGCCAGTTATCAAAACAGATTTGCGCTGCGCTCAGTGCTTGTCCTTTTTGCCAGCCTGTAATACCTGCCTTTGTTGCCATTTCACCTGCGGCGGCCCCAAGAGCAAAACGGATGCCTACGCGGTACGCTTGCGCTTTGATATCAGGATAGCTACTCATAAATTCATCAATCCATACTTGCGCTTCTGTTGTGATCATAGCTTTGTCCTTGGTGATATATTCAAGCCACGCTATGCCAGCAGTGCCGTAGTAGGTAGCTGATAGAGCTTTTATCTTGTCCGCTTGTGCTTCACCTGTGTCCGCCAGTACCAAGCTGTCAAACATGCGATACCCCTTACCAGCATCAGCGTCAATGTGGGCTACACGTATCTCTATGCCTGCATTGGTCTTCTGTCCTGCCAGTGCCATGTGTTGCTCAATAGTGTTCTCACCATTAGATAAGAACATCAACCTCCATGTCGATGATTTGCGATTGTGGCCGCTGACGGTGCTGCGTCCTTTACCTTGACCGTTTGCTAGCATATAGCTTGTCTTACCAATGATTTTTGGATCACACTCGCTGATTTCATCAAGTCCTAAAAAGCTGTCGTTATGTTCGCACGCTGTGCCCTCAAGCGCATTATCAGTTTGCCGCCATGTTTTAACATACTTATCTGGATGTCCCCATACACTGGCCGCTGCTTTTAACGATACTGATTTCCCCATACTCGATGAGCCGACGATATGAAAACCGCCACTATCGATGCCCAGTGGTTCGAGTAGCTGGCCTGCAAAGGCGCAAGAGATCGAGAATACTAAACGGCTTTGATCTGCCAGTGGGCGGCATAACTCATCACGCCATTGATCAAGACTGCCTTTTCGCGCTAAAGCGTTGTTCGCCGCATGGGTAGATTGATAAACAATTAATTCCTTACCATCACCGCCGAATGATCTATCAGGCAATATGTATTGATCATCGTGCCAGCCCAATTTATCCACGCACAAGCCTCGAGTATAAGCAGGGTAGTCTTGAATGTAGGTGTCGAGATAGCTGCGTTGTCTGGCATTAGTAGTAATATTTAAGCCAAAGCTTGCCAATTTGCGCCGATAGTCTCTTACATCGCCTTGAAGCATCTCCGCTGGCATCGCCCATTTGTGTAGCACGCCATCAGCATCATGCCATTGTAATAACCGCCCCCATGTCTCGCTGCTCGCGTCTCTTGTTTTGGCGATAACCTCAATCGGAGAACAAACAAACATTTTTTGTTTATATAAAATATTGCTAGGGTCGCTCTTATCGTACTTCACAAAAAACAGTCCATCATGGTATAGCTCAAAACGTCCATCAGCACAAATCATCGGCTCATTCAGCTGCGGTGCTCTATCCTTACGCCATTCAGGGTAGCGGACAGTGTCGGAAAGCTCGATAATATTTGCCTGCTCTTTGATGTACTCATAGCTTTCATTTGCTTGTAGCATCGTGACTATATCAGCGGTAGTAATAAGTGCCTGCGCCTTTACGCCTGCCAGCAGTGCTTTTTTGCCTTTATCATCAAGCGTCATAGGTACAACAACGCGGCGCGTGCTGCTCCAGTGGTGTACGGTTTGCTTGAATATCTGCTTTTGCTTACTGGTGCTGGCGATCAGTGTCTTATCATGACCTATGGCCGCGATATATGCATCGACCATATCAGCGATATTATCAAAAGCGATGACTTCACTGTTTGGGTCAGTGTTACCCATGAAAATAGCACCATAACCTGTTGGATCAATAACAACCGGTTTGTCTTTACTGTTTGGTTTAAAGAATATCGCACCGACGGTTTGGCCTTGTTTGTCAGTAATTGTGAGGGCAATCGTGCCAGCGGTGGGTTTAGTTTTGCCAACCTCATCACCATGATATATAGTAGTATTGTCTGTAACGGATAGCAGCCGTTCAGGTTCTAGCATGTCATAGAGTTTGATTAAAAAGGGATCGCCTGCCAGCTGTTCTTTTTTGGCCGGTTTATAGCCTTGCAAGATATTATCAGTGCCCGTGTTCACAGCACGGGCTTTTTCTTGGCTGTTGGTTTGTTTTGAGGTAGTCATATCTTATACCTCGCTACTGTTAGTAGTGTTATGACTTTCTAACCATTGATTAATATCAGACAAACGCCATAAGCTGGCACGTCCGATTTTGACGCATTTCGGAAATTTACCTTCATTCATTAGATGGTAGATGTGCTTAATACTAAAGCCAGTGATGCCGCGTGTGGCAGCTTTGGCGGTGACGGTGCGCTTTTGACCTGACTTTGTAATGTAGGTCTTAGCTTTGCGTTCGGGCTGGTTGGCAAGGTCTGCCATTCTTAGATATTGGTCAACTAAGGTCATAATTATTCACTCCATAGCGGTTAAAGGAATGGGCGGTAATGCCCTGCTATGAAGTGATATTAAGTGGTGGTAGTGGGGTTACTGCAAAGGGTTACCCTTTAAACAATGGGTAACGGTCACGGATTACCTCTTGGGGTTACTGTCGTCTAAGTCCTTTATATTTAAACCTTTAATGACTTTTAAATTTTCAACATCGTTTTTTGGTTTGTTACTTTGAGGATTGGTTATTTTACTTAACCTATTGATTAACGCCTCACCATGAATGGCTTTATCCAAACCTAATTTTCCAGCAATAATATTAAACCGTTGAGAGTGGTCTGTCACATATTTGTTGTCTATCTCATTTAAGATATAAATTTTTTCCCATATCATCATGGCTAAATGAAGCTCTGGCGGATACGTGTATGAGTTCATTGTCTGCCAATCATAAGACTGTGATTTTTTATTAGTCACAATTACGTCCTCTAATGAACAATTTACCTCATTATTTTTTTTGATGATATTCAATGCATTATTAAGTTGAGTTGTTAGAGAGGCGACTTGATTTCGCTGTTCTTGAAATAACTTTCTTCCAAGCTCTAATCTAGCTTGTAATTTTTTCTCTAATTGATAAGGTTGATTATCAAAAAATATATCTAAATCAGATTTAATAAACCTTAGATCATTACTATGTACTTTTTTGTTATCTATTAAGAAGTGTTTGAATTTTGTTGGATCATATTGGTACATGGATTGAAACTCAAATATTTTAAAAGCTTCGTAAGAGAAATCCGTACTTATACCGGCATTATTTTCAAAAGATTTAATTAGAGATTTTGACTGAAAGTATCCCTGTATATTTGCCGTTTTCACTTCGTCGTTTTGATTCTTTTCATGCGAAAGTTTTTTGAGGGGTTCGAGTCGTGTCTGTCCGTCATAATAGATGACTACTCTTAATTTATTTTCCTTAACTAGATCACTGATTATCTCACTGATCTGCCAATAGTCATTTTCTACTATTAGATCAAAGTTAAACCCATTTTTGTTGAAATACAGACTAACCTCTTCCAAACTTAAAAATTCTTTCTCAAGAAATAACATTTAGAGCACCCTCACACCCTTGAATAAAAAAGGAGCAAGGCGCTGACAGCATAAGGGTGCGGGTGCTGTCGTTCGGGTAATTAATCCTAGCCTTGCAATCGGTTATGACAGCGATTAACGCTATCAAGTTCGGCTTGCCAGCACAATGCTGACGATAATTATTAATATGGTATTGTCAAAGCTGCTCGGCAAGTTTATCCAATACCTCTTGTGATACACCTTGCGCTTGTAAAATCTTTATCAAGATATCTTTATCATGTAGCGCTATATCAGTCACTTGCTTATTTCTACTACTAATTTCTTTAGATAATTCATCAGGTGTTAGAAGGTCAAAACTAACCGCTTTGCCCGCGCGCAAGTCACCAAGATAGTTTGCCCATTTATTCATCATCATTTGACGCTCGGCTAAATGAGCTGATAAATCGTAGCGCTTTTTCACACTAGATTGCTCAAGGTGCGCTAACTGTATCTCTATCAAGTTGTCATTAAATTGCAGCTCATATAGCCCCGTGCTAGCCAGCTGTCTAAAGCCATGCCCTGTCATTTTAGGGTAGGGGTCGCCCGTATAGCCCATGCGCTTTAATGCCTGATTGAACCAAGCTTCACTATAGGGTTTATTAGACTCGAAGTTATAGAAAACATACCCCGTCCGCTCAGTCAGTGGTCTCAAACTTTCAATAATTGCCATTGCTTGCGATGACAGCGGGATAATATGATCTTGACGCATTTTCATTTTATGAGCTGGCACGCGCCAAACACTTTTATGGTAATCGATTTCTGACCATTCGAAAAACCTCAATTCTTTAGTTCTAACAAAACATAGCGTCATTAACTGTAAGCCAGCAACAGTTTGTTGATGACCATTTGGATGGTTTTCTACATAGCTGTCGATATTGCGTAGAAGCTCAGGAAATTGGTGTTGTTCAACGGCTTTCATGCGTTCGGCTTTGTGTGGCCTTAATGCCTTGTTACGTCCGCTGGCAATATTAACGATGTCATAACCTAGCGTATTGATAGTATAGTCAAATATTGAGCTGATAAGTCCCATGGATTTATGCGCGGTTTCTGACGTATATTTGCCTTGTTGCTCGAAGCTAGTTTGAATAGCAAGTCCTGTCTTAATAATATCTTGCGCTGTGATCGCACTAATAGGATATTCACCTATGTGCTCTAAAATATGATTATCCAAAAACCCTTGTAGCTTTTGCACGTTCTTCGATGTGGTTTTTGATTTCTCTGACATATAGCTTTCAGATATGACTTTGAACAAATCTTTTTGTTCGTAGCTGTTTTTATGCCTGTTCTTATGGTCGTTAGGATCGACACCGTCCGCAAGTAATAATTTTGCTTTGTCGCGTTCGATACGAGCTTGCTTGAGTGTTACTTCAGGTTTGAATGATGCGTCAATCATCTGCTTAGATAGTTTATACGTACCAATATGATGAGTTTTTTGTTTAGGTTTAATATCTTTATCGGACTGATGGCGATAAGCCATGACCCAATAAAGTGAACCTTTAGGGTCATGAATTAAATAGAGACTGTCTCCATCGCTATATCTTGTGCGTTTGGCGGGTGCTGACTGCTTAGCGATTGCTTTCACGGCATTGTCAGTTAGTAAATAGTTTTTACGCTCATTCATTATCACACCCTCTGAAAGCAAACTATAAAGAATGTTGTGTATGTACAACAGTATGTACAACATTCTATAGGTGCTAATAGGTAATGGCAAGTTATGCTGAAAGATGTGATACTTTGGTATATAAGGGCTTTATAGGTATTAGGTAATGCTAGGGAAGGGTGTAATACGATGATTGGTGCGCTCGGCGGGAATCGAACCCACGACCCTCGGCTTCGGAGACCGATACTCTATCCAACTGAGCTACGAGCGCAAAAGTGCCTAAAAATAAAGACCGCTTAGTCTAACAAATAAAAGTCATAAAGCCAATGAATGAAGCCAGCTATTGAGGTTTTTTAAGAAAAAACAGCATAGTCCGCAAACAGGCATGGCAATCTACCCGTCTTTTCCCTTATAATGTCAGGGAGAATCCATATTTATAATCACCGATTACAAGTGCGCTCGCATGCGGGATGGCTGTTTGCTATTGACAACGGTTTGTTGTCAAAGGAGGACAGACAGAATGTCTAAGTCTTGCTGACCCTTGTATACGTAATAAGAGAACGTGACGAATGAGAAAAGTAGTTATGTTATCGGCAGCTGCCATTCTAGGAATCGCTAGTATCGCTGTGAGCCAAGCTGAAAGTGCTATAGATACACCCGTTACTATATCTGCTGTCGCAGAAGGCAAAGAGGTTGTCGAAAATGCCCCTCAAAAGCTAGGTGATGAGCCTCAAGCGGCGGCTGACACCACGGATGGCGCTGCTTCTGCTGATGCAACTGCACAAGCAGACGCGACAGCAACAGATGCACCAGCCGAGGCAACTGCGGCAGCCGCACCAGCTGCTGTTGAAGAGCCAATTCCACAAGATACGCCGCAAGTACAAAAATTGATTGCGTTATATCCGAACCTGATTGCTCGTATTCAGCCTGTTGCCAAAATATGTTTTGAAGAAGATGAAGTTTGTGACGTGACGGCTCGTTCTGCTGGTCCAGCTGCAGGCGATGGTCCTCGTGATGGTAAAGCAGTCTATAACGCGGTATGCCAAACTTGTCATGCGTCAGGACTGCTTGGCTCTCCTAAGTTAGGTGATGCGGGTGCTTGGGGACCTCGTATAGCAAAAGGTAAAGATACCCTATATACCCATGCTATCAATGGTTTCAATGCTATGCCTGCCAAAGGCGGCGCAGATATTCCTGATGAAGAAGTGCAAAATGCCGTTGATTATATGGTTGGTGAAGCCAGCTAGTTTTTATGGCTAAGGTGCTTTAATATCGCACTTTAAAAGGCAATAAATAAAAAGCACTTATCTCATAGTGAGGTAGGTGCTTTTTTATGTATGATTGATAGGACTCATGTCGTCGTTATGATATACCACCGTTGAAATAGCTTCCCTTAAGCCTCACATTAATACACGACAGCAACGATTATAAGAATTGGCATGCTGATACAGCATTTTTTAGATTAATCATTCATAAAGAGGTATTCATGTCTGAAGTACCAGCACTATCGATTCAGAATTTATCCAAAACTTATAGCAACGGATTTTCGGCATTAAAAGATGTCAGTCTTACGGTTCCGCAAGGGGGATTTTTTGCGTTACTGGGACCAAATGGTGCTGGTAAGTCAACGATGATTGGTATCATCAGCTCGCTCTTTAAGCCAACAGCGGGTAGTGTCCATATTTTTGGTACGGACTTGTTATCTGATCCCTCAAAAGCCAAGCAGTTTTTGGGCGTAGTACCGCAAGAGTTTAACTTTAATCAGTTTGAAAAAGTTGAAGACATTCTTATTACTCAAGCAGGCTATTTTGGCATTGCAGCAAAAGAAGCAAAACCGCGTGCAGAGAAGTTGCTCAAAGCTTTGGGACTTTGGGAAAAACGTGACAGCAAATCGCGTGAGCTCTCAGGTGGTATGAAGCGTCGATTGATGATTGCACGGGCGCTCATACATAAGCCACGTCTATTGATATTAGATGAACCGACTGCTGGGGTTGATATTGAGCTACGCCGCTCAATGTGGGAGTTTATGGAGCAGATTAATATTGAAGAAAACACGACCATTATTCTAACTACGCATTATCTTGAAGAAGCTGAGCAGCTGTGTAAGCGTATCGCGATTTTGGATCACGGTGAAATTCGTATCAATACTGAAATGAAAGACTTGCTTGCGCAGTTATCGGTTGAGACTTTTGTCTTTGATGTGGCGACTCCGTTAACACATCAAATAGTATTAACTGGTGTGACGGATGTCGTGCAGCCGGATGATTTGACGATTGAGGTAACATTGACAGAAGGTGAGTCGTTAAATGGTGTCTTTACTCAATTGTCTGAGCAAGGTATTACGGTCGCGAGTATGCGTAATAAAGCCAACCGTTTAGAAGAGCTGTTTATGCGTCTGGTAGATAAAAGCCTACATGAACCTTTAAGCTCGTAGCTCTTTAGCATTAGCTACCTTTGAAAGTTGGGCTTTATAACGAATTTTTATGAATAACAAGACCGTATTAATAAGTCTTCATTCAACATATATATTAAATAGAATAATCAGATAAGCAACTCTGTTTGCACTAGAGACTATTTACTCTAGCAAGCATAGGCGCTTAGGAGAGATACCGCATGAACTTTGCACAACGCTGGATTGCATTTCGCACTATTTTGGTCAAAGAAGTGCGCCGGATTCTACGTATTTGGCCGCAGACGTTATTGCCGCCAGTCATTACCATGAGCCTGTATTTTGTCATCTTTGGTAAGATGATTGGACCACGTGTGGGTGAGATGGGCGGTGTGCCGTATATGCAGTTTATCGTGCCTGGTTTGATTATGATGGCAATCATCACTAACAGCTATTCTAATGTGGTCTCAAGCTTTTTTAGTGCCAAATTCACCGCCAGTATCGAGGAGCTTTTGGTCTCGCCTGTATCAAAACATGCTATTTTGATGGGCTATATCAGCGGTGGTATTTTCCGCGGATTAGCGATTGGTATCATTGTCTCGATCGTGGCGCTGTTCTTTACTGATTTGGGTATTGAACATTTATTTGTGACCATATTTACTGTCCTTGGCACCTCTATTCTGTTTTCATTGGGCGGCTTTATCAATGCTGTATTTGCCCGCTCTTTTGATGATATCTCCATCATTCCAAGTTTTGTATTAACGCCGCTGACCTATCTTGGCGGGGTGTTCTACTCGATGGAAAACTTATCACCATTTTGGCAAAATATCTCATTATTGAACCCAATCGTCTATATGGTCAACTCATTCCGCTACGGGATTTTGGGCTATTCTGACGTCAATGTCTGGTATTCAATGGGCGCTATTTTTGCTTTTTGTGCGATATTTTATACCATTGCCTATCGACTATTAAGTGACGGCTCGCACGTACGTTTGTAGGAAGAATAAGGTTTATATAAATCTTTCATTCCGTTCGAGCACTTGAACTGGTTAATAATTTTACTAAAACTTTAAATGTTATTTAATTTCAATCATTACTATTAGGAAATACCAATGAGTATCCACGGTATCTTGGGTGAACAAACCACTGATTATCCAACTGAGTATAGTCCAGAGACGTTATATCCGATTGCTCGTAGTATGGGGCGAGAGGTCATTGGTTGGC
This sequence comes from Psychrobacter sp. LFX-11D, assembly GCF_904846475.1. Taxonomy (NCBI): domain Bacteria; kingdom Pseudomonadati; phylum Pseudomonadota; class Gammaproteobacteria; order Moraxellales; family Moraxellaceae; genus Psychrobacter; species Psychrobacter sp. LFX-11D. Next base: position 95,268 of record NZ_CAJHAV010000002.1, on the reverse strand, counting down.
AGGATGATAAGCTAGAGATAGGTATCGATTGGTGGCAGGCATTTGAGCTGTCATGGTTAAATGAGCAAGGTATATCGCAGGTCGCGATAGCACGCTTTGGCATTCCGGCAAGCTCGCCATTTATTGTTGAATCAAAGTCATTGAAGCTTTATTTAAATAGTATCAACTTTACTGAATTTGGTAGTTGGGAAACAGTACAAACGCTGATAGCGAAAGATTTGTCGAAATGCGTACAAGCTGAAGTTAACGTTGAATTGTTTGACTTAGAGGATGAGCATTCAGGGCTATTGATCGCTCAGCCTTATGGCATTTGTATTGATGATGCACTAGCGGACAGTACTGAGAAAGTAGCATTAACGCTGCATCCTGATGCGTCATTATTAGAACATGATTCAAGTGATGCTAAAATATCAGAGGGTAAAACTTTTAGCTTTTATTCTAATCTATTACGTAGTAATTGTCCGGTGACCAATCAGCCAGATTGGGGGACATTGGCAGTTTCAATAACCACTAATAAGCCAGTTAATAACGCAAATATGCTGCGTTATATATTAAGTTTCCGTCAGCATAATGGCTTTCATGAGCAGTGTGTTGAGCAGATATTTGCTGATTTGAGTCAATACTATGAGCCAAGTGAGCTCATGGTTCGTGCTTGGTATACACGTCGAGGTGGTATTGATATCAATCCTTGTCGTGTGAGCGATATTGCATTATTGCCTGTGCCTAGCCGTTTGATTCGTCAATAATAAAAGCATTGTGAATGGTTGTTAAATAAACCTCTAAGAATAAAAAGCGCCTATCTCATATAATGAGATAGGCGCTTTTTATGGTACTAATTTTATCGTTGCACTATTTACCGCTGACTTTAGCTACTACTTCATCACGGCTAAGTAGTTGCTTCTCACTATCACGGCGATTAACGTATTCGTACTTGTCTTCTGCCAAGTTACGGTCAGATACTACGATACGATGCGGAATACCAATCAGCTCAAGGTCAGCAAACTTCACGCCTGGGCGTTCATTACGGTCATCAAGCAATACATTGATACCAAGAGCTTTTAGCTCCTCGTACAATGCCGTTGCTGTTTCCATAACGGTGTCTTCTTTTGATTTCATTGGCACGATAGCGACTTCAAAAGGTGCTAAAGAATCACTAATATCTGGCGTTGATGGCCACATAATGCCGTTTTCATCGTTGTTTTGCTCAATAGCAGCAGCGATAATACGGCTGACGCCAATACCGTAACAACCCATCATCAAAGTGACTGGCTTGCCATCTTCACCTGAAACAGTGCAGTTCATCGCTTGTGAGTACTTATCACCCAACTGGAAGATATGACCGACTTCGATACCACGTTTGATCTGTAGCGTACCTTTACCATCAGGAGAAGGGTCGCCTTCGTGTACATTGCGAATATCAACAATACGGGTGATATGCGCGTCACGCTCCCAATTCATACCCGTCGTGTGCTTGTTAATTTCATTGGCACCAGAGACAAAGTCTGATAGCGCTGCTGCTGCACGATCTACAAAGACGGGCATATTAAGCTCAACGCCGATATAGCCTTTATGCAGACCAGCGGCTTTTAGCTCTTCTTCCGTTGCCATTGTTAAAGGAACATTGGCTTCTTCAATTTTTTCGGCTTTTATGGTGTTTAGTGTATGGTCGCCGCGTAATACCACAGCGATAAGCTGCGGCTCACCTTCTGGCGTATGACCTTGCACAATCAATGTTTTGACGGTTGTGGCAAGTGGAACATTTAAATGCTCAGCAACGGCTTCACAGGTTGGCATATTGACGGTATCAATATTCTCGCGAGCCATCGTTGCAGGCTGGCGTTCTGCCGTACTCACAGATTCTGCAAGCTCGATATTGGCAGCATATTCAGACGAATCAGAAAAAGCAATATCATCTTCACCGCTGTCTGCTAAGACGTGAAACTCGTGAGAGGCAAAACCACCGATTGAGCCAGTGTCTGCTTGTACCGCACGGAAATCAAGACCTAAGCGTGTGAATATGCGCGTATAAGCGTCATACATCTCATCATACGTCTTTGCCAGTGATGCTTGGTCAACGTGAAATGAATAGGCATCTTTCATAGTAAATTCGCGTGCGCGCATCACACCAAAGCGTGGACGAATTTCATCACGGAACTTATTTTGAATTTGAAAGAAAGTAATCGGTAATTGCTTATAACTGCGCAGCTCGCCTTGGGCAAGATTGGTGATGACTTCTTCGTGAGTCGGTCCCAATACAAAATCGCGGTCATGACGGTCTTTAAAGCGTAGTAGCTCAGGACCATAGTCATTAAAACGTCCGGTCAGCTGCCAAAGCTCAGCAGGCTGAGTCATCGGCATAAGCACTTCTTGAGCACCGATATTTTGCATCTCTTCGCGAACGATACGCTCGACTTTTTGCAATACGCGCAAACCCATTGGCAACCAGATATATAATCCAGAAGCGATTTTGCGAATCAGACCGGCTCTAACCATTAATTGGCTTGAAGCGATATCTGCATCACTGGGTGTTTCTTTTAACGTGGCAAATAAAAATTGACTGGCTTTCATAAATAAAGCGGAACCTTATCGACGATAAAATAAATAAGAAATAGTAGGATGTTGAGCGTGTGGTTTGATAGCCGACGCAAGATTACCTGTTATTACTTGGTAATAGTGTAGGACATGCCCTAGCTAGAAAGTACTACAACAGACAGTACGCTAGTAAGCAGTGCGTTCGTAAACAGCATTTAAAAAAGGATATAACATATTATTTTGTATAAAAATACCAGACTTCATCGAGCGCTGTCTTTAGCATAAAGCTCGAAAAATACCTGTATACCGATATTTTAAGCATACAACCTGACTATGTTAGGTAAAGTTCGCCTAAGACGCAATGACTTTTTGTTTTTTCAGAGCGAAGGTTACTTAAAGGGTTGAATCAGACAGCTATAACTCGATTATTTACCAGTTCTAAATGTATTTATAGCAAATGAATAAGTGGTTTTTGAAAAGGGCAGTATTGGTAATTATGTAGAGTATTGGTAGTCATTACTTGAAGTTGCTGCTTAAAAATGGCATTTATCATCTAGTATGTCGTTTTTTGTGTAGTTCTAATAATAGGGCATTATAAAAATAATCGATAAAACTATGATAAAACCACAAAGGTGTTTATATGAACAGTTCTGATAATCGAACTCCTATTAATACGACTTCTTCAAAAGCGAAAAAATCCATCGCTATGATGTCGTGGATCGTATTGCTTGCTGGTCTCGCAGCCGTCATTTTCGCTATCTATACTGTGCAGAATATTACCAAAGAAGAGCCCATAGAAACCATCACTCGTGAGGGTGTGGTGACACAAATTCAGAACTTGAATCGTTTGGAGACGGTGGCATTCAGCGTTGATACGGTGATTACTAGTCAGCGTTCAGGCAGTTGGATGAAGCTATGGCAAGATGAGCAAAAGGCGCTATTTATTACTCGTGGTCGCGTAGAGGCAGGCATTGACTTGAGCGCATTGACACCTGAGATGGTACAAGTGATACAGCCTACGGAGTCGGAAATAAATAATGCTGAAAACGCTGATGTTGATGCCTCCGTTTCTATTATGCCCCAAATTAATATTACGCTGCCGCCATCAGAGATATTTTCAGTCTATCTAGATGATATTGAGATTTATGATTGGCAAACCGGTGCTTTTGGGATGATGCAAGTCGATCCAAAAATCTTACAACAAGCACAAAGTATGGCGAAAGAAGAAGTGCTTGAACGTGCTTGCCGTGGTGATGTCATGACTATGGCGTTAGAGAATGCACAAGTGCAGTTGCAACAGCTGTTTGCGTTAACTGGTGCAGTAGTGACGGTCACGACGCAAGGTGCTGGCTCGTGTCAGATGCCGTCAGTCGCTTCAGTATCGGCAACTGCTACGGTTAACAAATAATTAAACCAATTCTCAGCAGGTAATGGTTGTATAGTCAGGGAAAAGTAATATCGATACATCAAGTACTGCTGATATTCATTTTTCTTGCTTGCTGTGCCTACGCAGACAGAGGCTGCAAAAAATTTATACCAGCAGCACTGTAGCGTTTTTGAGATATTTTAACTATAGATATTACTCTTTTTTAAATTCAGCAATCGCTAATTGTCGTGCCAGTTTATGCTCAACGATTGGCACAGGATAATCAATATCTGCAAAGGTACCATTCTTACTCAGAGCCTTGCGCATTTTATCCTCGCTATGCAAGATGCTGGTAGGAATCGATTTTAACTCAGGTATCCAAGTCTTAATAAATATCCCATCAGGGTCATGGCTTTTAGCTTGGCTAAAGGGATTCATAATACGAAAATAGGGCGCAGAATCTGTACCTGTTGATGCGCTCCACTGCCAGCCACCATTATTAGACGCAAAGTCACCATCTATCAGCTGCTGCATAAAGTAACGCTCACCCCAGCGCCAATCAATCAATAAATCTTTAGTCAAAAACATCGCGGTAACCATGCGCAAGCGATTGTGCATAAAGCCTGTCGCATTAAGGCAGCGCATCGCTGCATCGACTAATGGCACACCCGTTTTGCCCTCACGCCATGCTGCAAAAGCATCTTCATCATATGACCAGTTGATTTTCTTATCAGTCTCATATTTATAAGCCTGATGGCGAATAAGCTTAGGCTTATAGTCTAAAACATGGCGATAGAAATCTCGCCAAGCCAGCTCGCTTATCCAGCGGTTGATATCGTTATTGTCACCGCTGTCAAAGTTGTCACCATCATTTCTATGTAATTCCCCTAGTGCCTGAGTAGCTTGTAAGTAGCACAGTCTAGGACTGATTGTTCCGATAGTAAGGTAAGCGGATAGCTGACTGGTCGCGTGTAAGCTGGGCGCATCGCGGCTCACATCATAGTTATTGATATCATCCGCGATAAAGCGCTCTAATCGATGACAGGCTTCCGCTTCGCCAGCAGGATAAGCAAGGCGCGCTTGGCTAATTTGCTTGTCCGTATCTATATTTTGATAGGATTCATGAGTTTGTAGATATTCTTGATAGTCGTGGACAGTTTTTTTGCACAATGCTTCTATATCTTGAGTAGTGTTTGCACTGTGTTCTGATAATGTTAAATTAACTTGTTTATTACCTATGATGGCAAGTGCTGTATGAATTTGTATGTCACTCACCTCCAAGGTATGCCGCCATTTTTTATAAAATGGGGTAAACACTTGATACATGCTGTCATCATTGGTAGTGATACTTTTCGGTGGTAAGATACATTGGTCATGCCAGCGGATAAACTCAATTTCGTTGTTTGCAAGTTGTTTGGTTAACAGTTCATCCCGCGCAACCTCATTACCTTCGTACTCATGATTTGCCATCACGCAGCTGATATTATTTGACTCACATAATGCGCTCAACGCAGCTATACAATCAGTGAAACTAGGGCAGATTTGCACGGTTAAAATGATGTTCAACTGGTGCAGTTTTTCTGCGAGGATAGGAAGTGTTCGCGCAATATGATCAAGCTGTGTAAGCGACATGTCATGTGCCTGCCACTGCTCAGGGGTAAGAAAAAAAACCGCGCTGAGCTGAGCATTGTCTTCGTTTGCACGCTCACAAATGGCAGCCAAAGCAGTATTGTCATGAACGCGTAGATCACGGCGAAACCACATGAGGTAATGCAACTGATGACTATCCTCGACTTTGTTGTGTGAATTATTTTTTATCGCTACCGCCGTTTTAGACATTCATCTATTCCCATATTAATCAATCGCAATCATAAACAAAACTATGAATAAAAGTATGCTAGGATAAGTTTTTGGATGCAATTGATTTGCTCCTTTATTAACAAATCATCATATTCAGTCTTTCGCAAGGTTACCTCATGCACGTTAAGTTTTGTGGATTTACTCAACTTGATGATATTAAAGCTGCTGTTAAACTCAATGCGGACGCCATTGGCTTTGTATTTTATCCGCCAAGTCCTCGTGCGGTTACAATCGAGCAGGCGCAAATATTGAGTGCTGCAGTACCGGCTTTTATCAGTGTGGTGGCTTTGGTCGTCAATATGCCTGAAGATGAGCTTATTGAACTGGCAAATCATGTCTCTTTTGATATTATCCAATTTCATGGCGATGAAACGCCCGAGCAGTGCCGTCAGCTGGCAAATCTCGTCAATAAACGTTGGATTAAAGCGTTGCGTGTCAATACTGAACAGGATGCGCTTGAGAGTGTGAATATGCAAATTGACAGTTTTGCCGCAGCAGGCGCAAGCAGCATTTTACTAGATGCCTACCATCAGCATAAGTATGGCGGTACAGGCGCACGCTTTGACTGGAGTCTGATACCGAATGACAGCTCACTACCGATTATCTTAGCCGGTGGACTTGATGCCGATAATGTCGCTGCCACTTATGACTTACCAATTTATGCCGTTGATGTCAGCGGTGGGATTGAGTCTGATAAAGGCAAAAAAGACGTTGGCAAAATGCATGCCTTTATGAAATCAGTCAAACGCGACCGATGGCAAAACGAGACGCTTAGCGAATCTTCGAATATAAGTAGTTAGCTTTACTGCTGTCAAATTGCCAAAGCAAACTATGTAAACAGTTTTCCCTATAGTTTTTCTAAAAAACAGATATCCTAAAAAATACCACTTATTACAGTAGGAATTACCATGAGTCATGTCGCTAACAAAGATGTATCTGCCACCGCACACGCTATTAATAGCTTTACTAATCCAGAAAGCGTGCAAGATTTTAACCAGTATCCTGATGCGCGAGGACATTTTGGCGTCCACGGCGGACGCTTTGTCTCTGAAACCTTGATGGCAGCGTTAGAAGAGCTAGAAACGTTATATAACACAGTCAAAAAAGACCCTGCATTTTGGGAAGAATATCACAATGATTTGGTCAACTATGTTGGACGCCCAACGCCTCTCTATCATGCCAAGCGTCTAAGTGATGAGATTGGCGGTGCGCAAATTTACTTTAAGCGTGAAGACTTAAACCATACTGGCGCTCATAAGGTCAATAACACTATTGGTCAAGCGCTCCTTGCCAAAATGAGTGGCAAAAAACGTATTATTGCAGAAACTGGAGCAGGGCAACATGGCGTTGCGACGGCGACGATTGCCGCGCGTTTGGGACTAGAGTGTATCGTTTATATGGGCGCGGACGATGTTGAGCGTCAAAAGATGAACGTCTACCGTATGCGCTTACTTGGTGCGACAGTTGTGCCAGTAACATCTGGCTCACGCACTCTCAAAGATGCGATGAATGAAGCCATGCGTGATTGGGTAACCAATGTGGATAGCACGTATTATATTATTGGTACAGTTGCAGGTCCGCATCCTTATCCGTTACTCGTACGCGACTTCCAAGCAATTATTGGTAAAGAAGCGCGTGTGCAACATCTGCAAATGACGGGTAAATTACCAGATGCGCTAGTCGCTTGTGTTGGCGGCGGCTCAAATGCCATTGGTCTGTTCTTTGACTTCTTAAATGATAATGACGTTAAAATGTATGGCGTGGAAGCAACAGGTGATGGTATTGAGACGGGTCGTCATTCTGCACCATTAGCTGCTGGTCGTATTGGTGTATTACACGGTAACCGTACTTACTTGATGGCCGATGATGAAGGTCAAATCCAAGAAACCCATTCTATCTCAGCTGGTCTTGATTACCCTGGTGTTGGTCCTGAGCATAGCTTCTTAAAAGATATGAAGCGTGTTGAATATGTTGGTTGTACCGATAAGGAGTCGTTAGAAGGTTTCCATGAAGTCACGCGTAAAGAAGGCATCATTCCGGCGCTTGAATCTGCTCATGCGGTTGCTTATGCACTAAAGCTGGCTAAAACGATGACGCCTGATCAAACCATTATCGTCAATATGTCTGGTCGCGGTGATAAAGATTTGCATTCAGTGATGAAGGCAGAAGGGATTGAGCTTTAATAGCTACTTTTTAGTAACAACTGGATTATTCCTTGGAAGAAAAATTACTGATTTGACCCGTTATTATTAAATAAAGGGTCAAATGAGCCAGTTTATAATAATTAAGAGACCACTATGACCCGAATTGAAAGCACCTTTGAAACCCTAAAAGCACAAAATAAAAAAGCACTCATCCCTTATGTGATGGCAGGCGATCCCAATCCAAACAACTTTGTTGGCTTACTACATGACTTAGTGAAGCATGGCGCAGATATGATTGAAGTGGGCTTACCATTTTCTGATCCAATGGCAGATGGTCCTACAGTAGCATTGGCAGGCGAGCGTGCATTAGCAGCGGGTACAAGCACTCGTGATGCGCTAAAGATGGTTGCAGAATTTCGCCAGCAAGATACGCAGACGCCAATTATCCTGATGGGTTACCTCAATCCAGTAGAGATTATCGGTTATGATAACTTTGTTGCGCTATGCGAGCAGTCAGGCGTCGATGGTATTTTGATGGTTGATTTGCCGCCAGCAGAAGCGGGTAGCTTTACCCAGCATTTGACTGAGCACGCGATGAATGAGATTTTCTTATTATCACCAACTACGCTGGCTGAACGTCGTCAGCAAGTATTGACCCATTGCGGTGGTTATATCTACTACGTGTCTTTAAAAGGTGTGACGGGTTCAGCAACGCTAGATACTGACGATGTTGCAAGGCAAGTACAAGCCATTAAAGCAGAGACGGATTTGCCAGTATGTGTGGGCTTTGGTATTCGTGATGCAACTTCTGCCAAAGCAATTGGTGCTCATGCGGATGGTATTATCGTCGGTAGTGCATTGGTGCAGAACTTTGCTGATATCGATGCCAATGATATCGCTGCAGTCGCTAATGCTCAGCAAAAAATTATGGCAAAAATGGATGAGTTACGCGGCGCACTCGATAGTTTATAAGCACCCGCTCAAACAGTTGGGCAAGTTATCGTCACAATATTTATGAGGGTATTTATAACAATGTTTATAAAGACACAGGCAAATGGCTTTGCTAAAGTTAGTTTACGTGTGTAAACTAACATCACATATAAATGGTCACAGTTATGCATTAGCGTGCCTTATAATTGCTAAAGTCATGAGGATATGTGACGATTAAACTGATTCTTATAAATGGACTCTTACGGACAAGTGCACAAGTGAGCTTGCCAATAAGCCTTAGATAATGGCGAATAATATGACTGATACGATGACAAAACCTGATATAAATAACGATAGTACAAGCCTGCAGCAGAATGGCAATAAAGCTGGTCAATCATGGTTTGAGCGCCCGATTCCGGGTATCAAACAGCAACTAACGGCGCAATTGACCGCTGTAGAGACAGAGCCTTCTACAAAATGCAGCAGCTGCCATTCGATCATTACCAATACAGCGCTGATTTTTAACTGTTACGTGTGCCCGCATTGTGACCATCATTTACCGATGAGTGCTCGTGAGCGCTTGAACTGGCTGCTTGATAAGGTAGAAGGCGAGCTTGGGCAAGAGTTTACCGCCAAAGACCCGCTAAAATTTGTAGATAGTAAGCCTTATCCTGCGCGTATGGCAGAAGCACAAGAAAAAACGAAAGAGAGTGAAGCGCTGATTGTGCTATATGGCAAATTGCGCAATCTCGATATTGTAACTTGTGCGTTTGACTTTCGATTTATGGGTGGCTCTATGGGCTCGGTGGTTGGCGACCGTTTTGTTCAAGCTGCCGAAAAAGCCCTCGCAGACAGAGTACCTTTGGTCTGTTTCGCTGCTTCTGGTGGTGCGCGTATGCAAGAAGGCTTGCTATCATTGATGCAAATGGCAAGAACAGCAGCAGCAATCGAGCGTTTGAGAATTGCTGGCGTGCCATATATCGTGGTACTGACCAATCCTGTTTATGGCGGTGTGACCGCATCTCTTGCGATGCTTGGTGACATTCACTTAGCAGAACCAAAAGCCATGATTGGCTTTGCTGGTAAGCGTGTGATTGAACAGACAGTACGTGAGACACTAGAAGAGCCGTTTCAACGTGCAGAGTTTTTGCTAGAGCATGGTGTGGTTGATGAAGTGGTACATCGTCATCAAATGATTGATACCATTTATCGTCTGCTGGCAAAACTGTGTAGCGTACCCAATGTTGATGCTCAGTAGGTAGTAAAAATAAAAACAAGTGGGTTAGATTCAAGCAGCTGTTTTATAATTTCACTGCATAATGATCGAGCGGCGTGCTAATATCTGCCAAATATGTAAAACTAATGAATAGCATTTATCGTGTATAACGGTAAATGCTATTTTTGCTTTGTAGCAAGCTAGTCATACTGTTTTTATTTTTTTATATAAGTTTTATCTTTTATCTCAAATTTTGATATAGGTTCTGTCCATGTCTGATTCTTTAGCGTCTCATAGCCCCAGTAGTAGCCTTGACACCCAAGCCACTTTAACCGAATGGCTGAATTATATGCAGCAGATTCATGTCTCGGCGATAGATATGGGGCTGTCACGAGTACTGCCAGTTGCTGAGGCATTGGGAGTCGTACAATCAGCCAAAGATGACGCCTATGTATTTACGGTTGCAGGTACTAATGGCAAAGGCTCGACGACTGCGGTCATCGCGCAGATGTGCCAAGCCGCAGGATATAAAACTGCCTTATATCAATCGCCGCACTTGAATGTCTTTAACGAGCGGGTACGGATCGATGGCGAGATGGTCAGCGATGAAACCCTGATTGCTGCCTTTAGTAAGGTAGAAGCGGCACGGTTGCAATGTGATTTAACATTGTCATTTTTTGAGATGACAACACTGGCAGCATTGTTGATATTCGCGGAAGCGGATTGCGATGTTTGGGTGTTAGAAGTCGGACTGGGCGGTCGCTTAGATGTGGTCAATATCATCGACCCTGATATGGCAGTGATTACCAACATTGCCATCGATCATGTTGATTGGTTGGGTGATAATGTGGAAGCCATCGGAGCGGAAAAAGCAGGTATTTTACGTGATGGGATTAGCGTCATTTACGGTGCTACAGAGATGCCAAATAGCGTACAGCAAGCGATAGATAAGCATCAGGCGACTTGTTATCAAGTCAGTAAAGACTTTAGCTATTGTAAAAATGATTCGACTACGTGGCAATATAGCAATGCAGCTGTCACTCTACAATTGCCTCGACCCGCACTGTCATTGACCAATACTGCCAATGCTCTGTCAGCAGTACTTGCAAGTCCCTTAGACGTCGATACCAATGCTATAGGGCAAGCGCTAAAAACAGTTAAGCTTGCCGGTCGCTTCGATTATCGTGAAGTCCATGAGCGTCATTGGCTATTTGATGTGGCGCATAACGATCAAGGCGTTGAGTTTTTATTGGCACAATTATTACCGCTTTGGCAGCAGCATTTAACACAGCAAAGTACACCTGAACAAGTTAATCAAACTTCAGGTGAACCTGCTACCATTAAAATGTTGTTTTCTATGCTAGGTGATAAAGATATTAATAAAGTGGTGCAGCGTTTGACGACAGCAGGCTTGCCAATCAGTGATTGGTTCATCGCTGAGATTGATTATCCACGTGCTGCCACTACGGAGCATTTGCAAGGTATCTTAGCGAGCTATGTCGATGATGCTCAGATACATGAGTTTGCGCGTTTGCAAGAAGCCACTCATGCGATTATAAATGCCAGTCAGCCACAAGATTTAATCGTAGTCTGCGGCTCTTTTCATACGATTGGAGAGGCATTGTCTACGCTTGAAACGCGATAATTTACGTTAAAACATTGACTGTTTGATGTTAGTCTTAGTAATAGCGTGGTGGCAGACAGCATGAAAAATATGCTTTATAATCAAAGTGATTAAAACCTAGCGCATTAGTATTAACACGGATGGAAGCAACTGGCGCTAATAGCTTGCTGATTTAATCTATCTATAATATAGTTTAAAACAATAACCGCGCCGCCCAATCAACCTTATTACCAACTAAGAGACGTAAACGGATGAATTTTTCGAGACAAGCCTTATTGGGCATTGGGATGATTATCGGTGGTAGCGTGATGCTATACGCCATGGTACAACAAATTGGTGATACCAATAAATCACAGCCAGCATCGGCAATGATCGATCAACCGAGTGCTGAGCCTACGTCTGTACAACCACTGACAACAGATATCGAAACAGAAAAACGTATCTTGGCACAAAAACAAAAAGAGCGTGCCGCTCGCGTTGCAGAACAAGAAAAGCGTGCTCAGCAGTTCTTAACTGAACAAGAAGCGGCAGAGGCGCAAGCATTGGCAAAAGCACGCGCTGAAAGTCAGCAATATCTGGCGAGCACCACACCAAGTATCGAAGATAACGCTGATACTAACAGCAATAATGAAAAGGCGACGAAGAACACACTTGCAACACCTATATCAGCGCCTTCTAGTGCAGAGACGTCCACTAATTCCGCTGATGGTGCTGAAGCAAAGAAGAAAGCACTAGCGGAGCAGCAGGCAGCTGAAAGACAAGCAACTATTAGAGAGCAAGCTGCTGCTAAGAAATTAGCAGATAGCAAAAAAGAAGCAGACGTTAAAAAGCAAGCTGAAGCGCAAGTAGCTGCGGAAAAAAAGCGCGAGGCGGATGAAGCCGCAAAAAAGACCCCATCTAAGTCGCCCTCTGACTATCAAGTCAAAAGAGGAGATGGGCTGATTAAATTGGCACGCCAGTACGATATGCCGGTAGAAGTCTTAGCTCAAGCCAATAATCTCTCACCATCAACATCGCTAAATCTTGGTCAAACCATTACGATCCCATCGCGTAAGCAGGTAGAGCGTTTAGAGCGAGAAGCAACAGCGGCTGAACAGGCACGTGAAGAAAAGCGTCAAAGAGAAGAAGCTTTAGCTAAAAAGTCAGCAGACGCTAAACGTGATGCTCAGCAAAAACTCAGTGAAGCCCGCAAAGAAGTCAAAGAAACCGATGCTAAAGGTAGCTTTGGGGTACAAGTAGCGTTAGCAAACGACCAATCCAAAGCGGATGAGATGGCAAAAAAATTCCAATCTGCAGGTTATCAAGTTAAGACCAGCCCGACGAGTCGCGGTGTGCGGGTTATTGTCGGTCCTGAGCGCGGTAAAGTAGCCGCTTTAGCCTTGAAGGATAAGATTAATAGTGACCCTAAAGTGAATACCACCAGCGCTTGGGTATTATATTGGCGCTAGATATTGTTAAACTGCTAAACGCATGATAATGAATGTGGACCTACAATCTTAGTGAGAGTGCTTTCATTTATCATCATTTGATGCTTTTATAATTAAAACACGACATCTATTGTCGTGTTTTTTGTTTTAGTGTTTGTCCATTTGCTCATACTTAGTTACCATGAGCACCATTTTTGTTTCTCTCTGTATAACCTGTTAGCCCATAAGGGTCGACCTGCTGCAGTTAAAGGTAGTTTGTTATGTTAGCTGGGCTAGCATATAGGCAAGCTATCTAACTGCTTAGATATTGCATAAGGTAAAACCATGTCATTTGGCGCTATATTTTTAATATTGGCAGTTGGCTTTTTGGGGCTGATTACCTTACCAAAATTATTTTCTAATAAACAAGCTGTTGAACCAGATCCGCCGCCTGTACGCGGTGATGAGTTGGCTATTTGGCCGTTTGCGCCGATGCCTATCATGACCCCTACTGAAGTGATATTTTTTAATAAGTTAAAAAATGCATTACCGGAATATCATATTTTTGTGCAAGTACAGCTGTCACGGATTATCGAAGCGAACAGTAATGAGACGTCTGAGCGCAGTTTTTGGTTCAATCGTATCTGCCGCCAAAGTGTTGATTATGTGATTGTTGATATTGATGCGCAGACTACCTTGGTTGCCATCGAGCTTGATGATTGGACACATAGCAGTAAAGCAAGGCAAAAAGCCGATGACAAAAAAGACAAGGCGCTTGCCAGTGCGGGTATTGCTATCGTGCGTTTTCATGCGGAGCGCATGCCGAGTGCCGACATGCTGAGATATGAGCTGATGCAAGTGATTGAGAGTTATTAAAAGCTATTAAGATGATGATAAAAGCTTAAAGTTTATTTTCTACTTGTTCGGTCTGCTTAGGATAAATGACAATCGGTCTATCGCCTGCAAAATATAAACCTGTTTTTAATATATCGTTTTTAGAATTGTTCAGTGGCGACTGACGACCGTCATAAAAGTCGCGTTTGCTAAACCATTCAATATAATAAGCAGCGCGCAATGTAGCAATATCAATCGTCGAAAGATTTGCGCTATCAGTCTTATCACACCACTCATGTATAGGAAAGCTTGGTGTCAGCCAAGACGGATAAGTAAAATTACAGGTATTTATCGGCAAAAAGAATCGCCCTTTTATCACGCCATAGCGCTTATCAATTTTAATTTGACCATGTTTTTCCGTATCTACCCATACGGTGCGAAACTGCTTGGTTTGCATGTGGGTCATTTTGCGTTGTAAATTGTCCTCTGAGTTGATGCCAACCCAGTTCTCAGGGGCAAAAGGCGCTGATCCCATAAAGAACTTAATAGCCAGTTCCCAATGCTCGACCAGATTTTCTGCATGATTATATAAGATTAAATCCAGCTCACCAGTCGTCTGCTTGCCATTATAGAGCTGCACATTATTAGCCAGTGTCTCATACGGATGTAGTTTGCGCGCATAGCCATCCTCTAACCAAAATGACAGTAACCCTTCAAAGTGAAAACCCAAACGATTGGGACTTGGACGCGCCAGTAAATAGCGGGTCAGCACCTGATAGTCATTGGTGCTATCTAGCTCTGTTAACCGCTGCTGATACACCGCAAACTGCGATTGCCAAAAGTGTGCGCTATGTACCGACACGGTATGTGTATTCTGATGCGGCGCAAAGTCCAGCCATTCCGTTAAGATGTTAGGGCAGGCAAGCACATACGCTAAATCACGCACATAAGGTCGCTGGTATACGTCCCAAGGTGCGTCATCTATAAGGTAAGTCGAGAAGGGCTGAGCGATAGGCTCGGGCATAGGATAAACCATCGTAACGTTGTAGTATTTACCCTAACGGCTCGCTCTATAAAAGTCTATAGGATACGAGTATCGGCTAGGGTAATGCTTAGTCTTTTGGACTTAAAACATGATATTAATGTGATGGATATGAATACTAATATCAGGCGGCGATAGCAAGTAAGGTAATAGAGTGCTGACTACCGTTTTTAGTAGAAAGAATTGCCATTTAGGTTGATATTGAGATGGCTTTTGTTTTGGATTTGTTGGAATGTGAATTTTCTGTTTCATGTGTCTAGCTCCATATTTGCCGTAACTTGATTGATACGGCTTATAGTTGCTAGTTTATGGTGTGGGGGTTTGCGTAGGTTCTATAGTAGATAGCAAGTTATCTATAGTAGATTAATTTAGTGGCTTTATATCGTTAATACGTGACAGCCATTTGCCTACGGCTTGATATTCGAGCGTTAAACCATCGTTTTGTAATATAGTGGTAATGCTAGCATTCAAAGATGGGTTGTTTTGGCTATATGGTTCGGCATTATCCAGATTAGTAAGTTTAGCCATTGCATACATTACCCTATCTAAAGCTCTATATGCTTGATGCGGTACTTTTTCTAAATCATCGGCTGGATTGACTGCGAGTGCAGCTTGTTCACTTTTACTTTCAAGGTCTGATATTTCTTTTCTCTGTTGGACATAAATTTCCTTAGCCTTTTCCAAACGTGCTTCTAAAGCCTGATTTTTAGCTAGTAGAGATGAGTAATCATCATGAGTAATCGGTTTTAATTTATGAATATCAATATCGGAGAATAAAGTTTTAGGCATGTCGTCAGCATGATATTCGGCAATAAATTCTTTTAAGTCAGTTACTTTTATAGTTCGTCGTTCAGGATTAATATGACCTATACCACTACTCACAGAGTCAGCTTCTTTTTTATCCTTGATATCATATTTATAGTAACCTTTACCGCCATCTCTGCCCATTTTTAACTTACCATCCTCAAAGGCCTGATGAAGTATTTCACATCTAGGTTCAACACATTGAACATATGGGTGCTTAACAATACTTCGGGATAATGCGTTTCCATCTCCTTTTGGAGTACATTGAGTCAATTCAGTAGCTAATTCACTTCTAGGAATACCACACCATAAAATTGCCGCTTCAGGCACAGTCAAATAATCAAAATTATTTTTAATATTGTCGCAATTATTAAACTGTGAGTAATACTCTTTACCCTTAAGACTATATTGCATAATTCAAATCCTTACATCTTTCCAAAATAAGCATAAATCGCTATTATTCGAAGCGTTAACCTTACAGAACTGCTTATACTTTAATAAAAATCTGAGTTTATCTCATCTCTTACCTAAGATGTAGACACAAACCTTATAAATCTAACCCAAAAAAAAGCCAACCATTGAAAACAATGATTGGCTTTTCTCTTTACTACTATGTTTGGTCGGAACGGCAGGAAGTAAAGTATTGGCTGTAAGCATTGATATTAAAGGTTTATTGATTTATTAAAATAAAATATACCGCAAAATATACCGCATTATGCAAAAGTCACTTAGCTTTTAGCCCTCATTTGGCTGTAAAAAGTAAAGATAACAGACGATAGATTATAGTTATTAGGGTCATCATTATTATCAACATGCCAGCAACTTAGGAATACTTTTTTATACTTGCACTTTGTTTGCATGGGGTTAAATTGCTAATGACTGCACGCGCTTAGATAATGGCGCTTAAAGTTAAGCGTTTATCGTGCGTTTGCTCGCACCAATTCGCACTTACTCGCAAAACTAGATAACCCCAAACTTGGGGTTATTTTGAGCCAGCCTCTTAAATATACTACTGCAATTTGCTGATACTAAAATCAACTTGCAACTTTCTTTCATGGGGTTGTCTTGCTAGTGGGTGGGTGCGTGTTAGAGGCGGTTTATTCATTAAGATTTTTATAAGTCATGACAGCGCCAAAAGAGCCTCATAAATGTGTTGTTCAGCATTGCTTAGATGCTCTCTTACCTTGCGTACATGGCTGCGCTTAGTTGTGCCTTCCCCGTGTTCATATTCACTCACCACCGATTTACTTAGCTTTGTATAAGACATGCTGTATAGATAATAGTGCCTTATAATCTTAGCCCACATCATAAGTTCCTTATCACCTGATTGCCTCATGCCACCTAATTCACGGTCTATCAGTGTGTAATAAGCTTCGTCGTTCATATCCCACAGCACTGGACGACTTCTTTCGCGACTTTGCTGCACATTATTATTTAAGACTTTTGCCATAGGTGACTGATACCCCAAATGACCGCCAACCTTTTCACGATTGCAAAAGTCACCCCAGCCAGTCAACCAGCTTTGCACCTCTAATAAATCAATCGCTTCAATCTTTCCAGTATTATTGCTCATGTGCCACCCTCAAAATAATGCATAATGTTTTTTGATAATATACCTTATTACTTGCTAGCCATAAAAAAGGGCAGACGATAAACGCCCACCTCTTATAGTAATAATTAAAAACAAGACTTTCGCGTCTTATGCCAGCTCATTAATACCCTTTGCGCGTGCAACATCGTTTAATGCTTGGATAAGGTCACTAGGTGCGCCATCAGTCAATACTTCATTCAAGTAAGCACTAATAAGGGTTTCATCTGTTAGGTACTCTGCCACATCAAAACCGCTGGTTTTAATATTGGTCATTGGGGGTACTCCTTTGCTTCATTCTTGTGCCGGCATAGGGTGGGGCATTACATCAATATAACTTCACTGTTTGGCATCTTAGCAGTAATGACCACTTCGCCACCTAACGACTGTACATAGTTCTGTAGGGTTGATAGTTGAATGTCCTTGCCGCTTTCTACCTTTGATATGCTGGCTTGCGATACGCCCATCATGGCGGCAAGCTCCGATTGTTTAAGGTTTCCCATCTTTCTAAGTTTAGCCAGCTCAATAGATTGGCTTAAGCGTTTGGCTTTATCAGTGATACGGCTTTGTCTATCGGCTGGCAGTTTTGCCATGTAGTCATCTAAGTTCGTAAATTTTGTCATTTGTTATTCTCCTTGTTATCTAGCGTTTCAAGGTACGCCTGATAGATACTTTCGGCTATCGGCATCATGCGCTTATAAAAACGCTTGTCACCTGTCTTGTCACCACCACATAGCATGACTGCTTGCCTATAAGGGTCGAACACATAAAACGCCCTGTATGGCT
Source organism: Psychrobacter sp. LFX-11D (assembly GCF_904846475.1). Classification (NCBI taxonomy): domain Bacteria; kingdom Pseudomonadati; phylum Pseudomonadota; class Gammaproteobacteria; order Moraxellales; family Moraxellaceae; genus Psychrobacter; species Psychrobacter sp. LFX-11D. The sequence goes on along the minus strand of NZ_CAJHAV010000002.1, from coordinate 77,136 downwards.
TGCCAGCATGTTGAACCCGTAGTTCTTTTAGGTTGGTTAGCTTACTGTCTTTTAGCGTATCAGCGTGTGGTCTGCCTAATTGATGCCCGTATTGACGCAGTATCATTAAAGCGGCTAATACATCGTCCTGCTCGGCTTGGGTTAGTGACTCTAGCCAGTCCTCAAATTGAGGGGCAAATATAATCTCATACATATAGTAAGCCTTATTTCTTATTTATTATATAACAATACGGTTATATCTTGTGAGGTTTCTAATAGCTGGGCTTTACTCGTACCGGTCAATATAGTTTTATACCTAAGAAAAGCTGCTTAAAATGCTTAAACTGGCTATAACGTATGATGGGTAAGAGATTAGCTTAAGGTAGGCGTTTGCTTAACGTTGCTTAAACTGCTTAAGTTCGTCTTAAATTGGCTTGTTTTAGGCTGAGTTTAAGCAGTTTAAGCAAGCTTAAGATTTGGCAATCTTAATAGAAAACCCCTAACCATAAGGGCTAGGGGTAGTTTAAGCAGTTTAAGCAAGATTTCTTAAGCGTTAATACTAATTGTATAGTTTGGGGTTAATAAGTATCACCTTACTACGCCCCTCCATTTCCTGCCTGATATGTTTAGCAGACTCTAATTTATCTAACTCACTTTGTAATAACTTAGTATTTTTACGCATGGGGTTAGGTGCATTATTAGCAATATAAGTCCTGCTTAACTTATGCGGATTTTTACCTTTCGCTTTATCTACTAGCCAGCTACTTAGTTTCTCACTGTCGTTCTGTTCCCCATTATGCGTTGCATCAAGATAGCGTAAACGTTCGGCTGTGGAATACTCAACCAACATAAAAGCGCGTGCTATATCATCACTGTTGATGGTATTACGTCCCTCAAAGAACGCCATTAATGATGCTATACGGCTGGCATTCTCTGCCATACGTGAGGCATACGCTTTTAGGTACTCCAATGTCTGCCCTTGTGCTTGGCGGTTCTCTATCGCTTGCATGTGAGTGCAAAATACTTGTTGTGCACCATCTGCCCATTGTATTTTTAGGCGCTGGGGTGTGCCGGTACTATCGTTTGGCTCATTGGCTGGCAATGGGTCAAGTAAGCTTTGACAGCGTGACCAGTATTCTATTAAGTGTGGGTTGTCATAAGGGCTATCGTTTCTACGCTGGGGATTGTCCCACACACGTTGACCACGTAAGTCAGGAGGGCAAGCAATCAATGCCCTTGCTAAAAACCCTTGCCCATTCATCAAGGGGTCAGTTAATGCCTGTTCTAATACTACCCGTTGCCCTTGTAGCAGTAGCGTCATGCGTACACCATGCGCGTCTGTTTGAGGCGTGGCATAGGCAGACTTTTGCGAGCGTAACCGTGATACTTCGCCATCACTCCATAACTTAGTAAGTGCTGATAGGGCACTGCCAGCGGTATCACCTGTCATGGTATGACCATTAAAGAATTGCCCTGCCTCGTCTGTCGTCCATGATGCGTTATTCATTTCCCCACTGATAAACCTATCCAATATTGGTTCTATGGTCGCATCATCGAATAAGTTCTTAGGGTTGTACGGTCTAGGATTTTCATCTAAGAACGTAGATAGCTCTTTACCCTTTAAACTAACCTTGTCACTTTCCCAAGTTGATACGTCATTTAGATAGTTGGTGTATTGTTGGCGCTCATACTCTTTAATCTTGAAATGAGTTAAGCCCATCGCTTGCGTTTTACCGCTACCACTTTCCCCCTCTGTGATTATTATGAGGCTTACCGGCATGTGCCCATGTCCCATAGGTGCATCAATGAAACGCTGCCCCATGTGCGCCAGTGCCCCTAAAACGCATTGACCTGCCATAGCAGTAGGTACTTGTGCATAATATGCCACGGCTTCAATGACTTGTCGCAATAAGCCTGTGAACGCATTTATAGGGTAGGGTGTCGGTGCGCTTGGGTCATTAGCCAGTGGTTCAGGGTCGCCCCAAGCATCAGCTTGTAGATTGGCTATAGTAGTTTCACTGTCTGCCAAAATAACAGCATAGCTTAAGCCCCCATATTCCAAGTGTTCTAATACCGTCCTGTCACTGGTAACTACTACCTTTACGTTATGACCTGCCAGCGGCTTGCTTACCTCGTCCGCTTTGTCTAATGTCGTAAAGATAGTGACCGGTCTGTCTTGTGAGAAATGCTTAACCGTTTCATTGAATAGCCATTCAGTAGGGCTAATAGCTATCGTCACATGCTCGTTGATTAAGCATTTGGCTAGGGCTATGCCATCGTCAAAATTATCTACTGCGATAAGCTCGCTATCATTGCTCAATTTACCGATAAGATAGGCGGACGGCTGGCTAGTATCGGTTATGATGGGGTCGTGACTGTCATCAGCGTACAAGCATCGTAAGCTTGTCGGCTCATAGTCTTTGTTATGCAAAACCATTCCTATAGTGCCTACTGTGTCCAGCTTATCCCCTGATACCTTTACCTTGTCATCAATAACAAGCAAGCTTTTAGGGTTCAATAACGGGTAGTTTTGGGCTAAAATAGTAAAGCCTGATAGCGCCTCGGTAGTTGCTATTGGATAGTCACCTAAGATGCCAGATAAGCCCACCTTGCCGTGGGCTTTTTCTTGGCTATCGGTTTGTGGTGTAGTGGTCATCTAGTCCCCCTTGCTTGCGACTGGTTCGGCTTGCGCTCGGCTCTATACTTCTTGTAGTAGCTCTTACGCTTGGCATATTTACGGCTTTGCTTTGGCTGTGGGTAGGTTTTCATTCTGCACCTACCTTGCTGTAACCAGTCATTGCTAGGGGTTCGTTAATGATGTCTAGTTGAGCGTAGAGTATTTCTGCCCATGTGCTAGTAGCGTCATGCGATAAACGCGCCATAGACTTAACGGCTTCCCCCTCTATCTTGCCATAGTAAATAAGCCCTAGCAGATAACCAACATCATGTAAGGCATTGGCTGCACCACAGATATCACCAGCAATATGGTTCAAGTCATGTGATGACATAGTTACGACTATATTGTCGTCTGCTTCGGTGGTGTCTATTACTTTGCGTTGGCTGTCTTGAGTGGCAAACCTGCCGTTATATAGCGTTGCAATCGCTTGGCGGTTGGCTGGCGTGTCTTGGAATAGTGACGGCTGATAATCGCCTGTTTCTGTATCGTGTGCTGGAACAAAATAGCCTTTATCATCGTAGTAGATGTTGCTGCCATCGTGAGTAAGTGCCAATAGGTCACGCTTGCCGTATGGGTCGGCTGTCAATACAAACGAGGTAAAGCTTAATGATGGGCATAGAACACTGTCACCAGCTTTGAATGTGGCTAGTGTAGGGATGTTTTGAGTGTTTGAGTTGGTACGGATTGATTTAGGCATGATAGCCTCCTAACGTTTTTTGAGTGAATGCCACGCTATACGGTAAAAGTATAGGGTGACGGGTCTTACTCTCGGTAACGTTAGTAACCGCCCTGCATATTCGCCTTACGGCTATTTTATTTTGCAGCGTCAACCCGTCATAGTCGGTTAGCAAGTGACTTGCTATAGATATGAGGGAATGCCCCCTTGATGCGCTTAAATGCGCTCTTAGGGTAGTGCTTGATGGCATAGTAACAGCTTGAGAGGCTGGGCTATTATCAGGCACAAAAAAAGCCAATAAATAACGGCTGGCTTGTCCGCTAACGTTTTTTGAGAGGTCTATATAGTAACCGCTGCTATCATCACATGCAATCTGTTTTACACTGGTTTGGGTGCAAGCCAGTAGTGAGAGTAGCAAGCCAATGCCAGCTACCCATGCCATAAAGATAGTAAACCTTAGCAGTAAGCCGCGCTTGCCAGCCTGTGCCCTGTATTGGGGCTTTGGATTGGCTCTAGTATTATCACTCATGGTCTGTTGCCTCCTGCTTTGCCGTAGTCAACATACAATCCAATTCCTGAGTAATGCTCTCCAGCGACTTTGACGCAGAGAACAAGGCAAGCATGACCGCATTGATAACGCCACCTGATACCGCGCACTCCACTTGCACGGCTTGCAATGCCATTGCTAGATGACTGGTATCAATATCGAGTAGCACTATCTGCTCATTGATACTTTCTAACTGGTCGGCTGATACTGATATTTGATTACTCATTGATTGATACCTCATCTTGTGTGATTAGATTACCCATGATGTCCGCGCTCATTTTGCTGGCGTGTTCGCTGTGTGCCAGTAGCGCAGAACGTACCGCCACAATCACGCCCTTGCTTGCTGGGTCGCTGGTTTCTATCAGGTTCAAGGCATAAGCAAGGCTTTCACAATCGTTCGATACGTCTTGTATGTAGTCGTCCACATGGCATAGCGTATAAGTGTCCACTGCCACTAGGCGCGGTTCTAATACTTCCAATGGTTCGGTTATGCTCATGGGGTCACCTCGATATTAGATAACTCACTGTCAAGTAAGGTATGTTCATCGAGCCAATAGACTGCAAACCACTTATTGTTATGCTTGACCATTTCACTTTGAATGAGCAGTCCTTCCGCTCGTAAGTCATATATGCGAGGGGCTAGACTTGTAATTCTATAAAGGCGGATAGAGTCCCATATAGTGATAGTTGCGCCTGTCATTAGGTGCGTTCTGATTATCTCTATGTGGGTCTTGGGTGCTTGCTCATTGGTAACGGGTGCGGTGGCTGTAGTAGTCATGGTTACACCCCCTCGCTAGTGGTTGAGGTGTGACTTTCCAGCCACTCGATAACATCAGCATTGCGCCATGCTGTCATAGTAGGGGATAGTTTTATTGGTGCTGGGAAGCGTCCATCGCGTGACCATGCCCATAAGGTACTGCTACCAAACGGTAAGAATGGTATTAGCTGGCTGGCACGGCTCATGCCTTGCGGTGGTAAATATTTGACGTGTAGGCTTTCGGCTATTTGTTCAATGCTGTTTGATGTGTCATCAGTGAAAGCGATAACGGGATTATCTGTGGTGGTGTGCTGTGTCATGTCAATGACTCCGTACTACGTGCCACTACACTATGTAATGGCTTGTCTTGTACGGTTCATCTTATGGGGTATAGAATTAATTGCAGAATTGGAGCAGCTAAAGTGACATTTTAGCTAGTAAAATGGTGTTCTAGTCTTTGAAGTGCTTCTTCCGATGGGTGCTTAAGATATTAGATAATGAGCGTTCTGCATAACCAAGACCGTCAGACTTCCCTTCAAAATGAGCTATTATTTCTCTAGCAGCTTTATCATTTGAGCAAATAAACTTACCCCTTTCATTCTTATCACTAAGATATTTATCGTGATAATTCAATGCTTTTTGCTGCGGTTCGCTATAATTAATACCTTTTTGTGAACCTCCTTTTGCTCCAATCTTTCTATAATTACGTGATAAAATTTCGCTTTCTTCTACATACTCAGATGGGCTTAAACTCTCACCAACTATCGAACCTCCATACATTAATACCGCAGCTTCATGATGCCAACAAGAAACGTCATAGAGCCCATGCTCAAAAGCTAAGTATGCTAATCCTTTATATAACATTAACCTCAATACTTCTCTTAAGTTGCAACTTAAAAGCCTTTCTTTCTCCTCTACCGTATATTCTTCTAATATATGATTTACTAAAGAGTCATCTTTTATGTAAGGTTCAAATTTGAGAGCTAGATTTTTGAAAGCCGGCATAATAAATTTATTAAGATAGCACTCACAGTCATAATCACATTCACATTGAGGGTTATCCTCAAGATTATTGTGCTGTCTATACTCTAGTTCATTTCGTTGTAAGAACATAACTACAACATCTCGCACCCTGCCTAAGAAAGAAAGGTTGTTTTCGGACTGAACCTTATTGCAATCTTCATTAGATAGGATGGTTTTTGCAATCTGACTATCAGTAGGTCTTGATAGACTGAGTTCAAAAGATTTATACATCAACTTATGAGCTCGCTCATCTTCTGTAACATGATACATGTTCACACCTTTACACACCCTTAAAACAAAATAGGTGCAAGGCAGTGCCAGCCTAAAGGTGTGTGAACGGCTGGCTTTCGGGTAATTAATCCTAGCCTTGCATAGTCGTTATCACATGGGGTTATCCATGCTTCTGTGCTTGTTGTTTGAAGTTACCGTGTATGACGTTATCAATCTTGCCAGCGTAGGCATCATCAATGAAGTTTGCCCACTGGTGCATCATCTTGGTTCTATAGGGTAGATGCTGCGCCCCGTTGTATGCCTTGCTTACTTTGTTCTCTTTCTCGTGTGCCAGTTGTAGCTCTATCGCTTCGTGCATAGCGCCTTGCTCATGTAAGGTAGTGCTGGCAAGTCCACGGAAGCCGTGACCAGTCATACGCCCTTTATAGCCCATGCGCCATAGGGCAGTGATAAAGGCGTTTTCACTGTATGGCTTACGGGTTGTGGTATTAAAGAACACATGCTTGTCCGAAAGTCCTAGCTGTTTAATTTGCTCTAAGATTGCTATCACTTGAGGCGCAAGCGGTACTAGGTGGGGTCTATCCATTTTCATCTTGTCGGCTGGTATGCGCCATACTTCGGCTTTATAGTCTATCTCTGCCCATTCCATGAAGCGTAGCTCTTGCGTTCTCACGAACGTATAGCACATAAACCAAAAGCCTAGCTTCACCAGTAAGTCACCACCATAGGCATCAATGTCTTGAAGTAGTTTAGGTAGCTGCTGGCTAGTTACACGGCTATGGTGCTTCACCTTATGCGGTTTTAATGCTTCGGTTAGGTCGTTGGCTGGGTTATGAGTTACTAGCCCCTCACGTATGGCTTGCTTGAATATCTGTCCTGTTTGACGCATTGCACGCCTTGCCATATCGGGTGCGCCCCTCGCTTCGATAGCTTTACCAATGGCTAAAACATCAGGCGCGGTTATGTCCTCTATGTTCATGTGACCAATGACGGGCTTAATATCGCGCTGGTACTGTGAGTAGTCACGGCTATAGGTCTTAGGGGCAATGTGGGCTTTGCGGTCGTCATGCCAGCGTTCGGCTATGGCATCAAATGCTTTTGTACCGTCAGTATCGGCTTGCAAGCGTTTCTTATCGTGCTTAGGGTTGATGCCTTGCGCTATCAAGTCTTTTATCTGTTGGTTGCGCTGGCGTGCATCGGCAAGGCTCATTGCTGGATATTTACCAATGGTTAGGCTTTGGCGTTTATCAGCATACTTATAGTCACATACCCATACCTTACTACCCGTACTACGGACCCATAGGCGTAGGTTATTACCGTCACTATATTTGTCAGGTCGGCTAGGTGTGCAAGTATCGGACGGCTTAAGGCGTTTGATTTGGCTATCAGTTAATGACATGACGGTATATTTCCATGACGGTATAAAATATACCGTAAAATATACCGCACTTTGACATGGATTACCATGCTTTATGATGGCTTGTTATGTAGGGCGTATTGTTTGAAACGCCCATAGAAAAAGGGCAGACGGTTAATGACGGTCTGCCCTAATATTGTGTTTGGTCGGAACGGCAGGATTTGAACCTGCGACCACTACACCCCCAGTGTAGTGCGCTACCAGACTGCGCTACGCCCCGAATGACTGACTATTTTACGCAAAATTATGCATATTGCAAGAGCTATTTATTTTAGCCAAAATCTACAATTGTATTTTACATATCATAGCCAGTATAACCAATGAGCAGTTAACCTTAACCCAGTAACTCTTTTAGAATTTGGTTGACTTGCTGTGGATTGGCACTACCGCGACTGGCTTTCATTACTTGACCAACTAAACCATTGAAGGCTTTTTCTTTACCGCCGCGATACTCTTCAACCATCGCTGCATTCTTAGCGATGACCTCTTCAACGATGGCTTTGATAGCGCCCGTATCGGTTTCTTGCTTGAGACCTTTTTCCTCGATGATTTTATCTGCTGCATCATCAGCATCGCCGCCTTCGCGCTCATATAAGGCGCTAAAGACCTTCTTAGCTAGTTTGCCAGATAGAGTATCGTCTTTAATACGCGATAGCATACCAGCCAATTGCTTGGCGCTGATAGGGGAGTCAGTAATTTCCTTATCATCTTTGTTCAACGCACCGAGTAGGTCACCCATTACCCAGTTAGCTGCCATTTTGGCATCTGCTTGCCCAACTTCTGCAACCACATTTTCAAAGTAATCAGCAATTTGACGGCTACCAGTCAAGATACGAGCGTCATATTCTGAAAGACCAAGCGCTTCTTCAAAGCGAGCACGGCGGGCAACCGGTAGCTCAGGCATCGCTGCACGAATGCTATCAACCGTATGCTGCTCAATACGCACAGGTAGCAAGTCAGGATCAGGGAAGTAGCGATAATCATTGGCGTCTTCTTTAGTACGCATAACACGAGTTTCGTCGCGCTCTGGGTCATAAAGCATCGTTGCTTGCACAACTTTACCGCCGTCTTCTAAGATATCGATTTGACGCTCGATTTCGCGATTGATGGCACGCTCGATAAAGCGGAATGAGTTTAGGTTCTTAAGCTCAGTACGTGTACCAAGCTCGCTTCCAGGCTTACGGATAGAGACGTTACAGTCGCAGCGGAATGAGCCTTCTGCCATGATAGCGTCTGAGATACCCAGCCAAGTCACCAGCTGATGAATGGCTTTGATATAGGCCAGTGCTTCGTGAGCTGAGCGCATATCAGGTTCAGAGACGATTTCAATCAAAGGCGTACCAGCACGGTTCAAATCCACACCAGTCATACCATCGACGGCATCGTGTACTGATTTACCAGCATCTTCTTCTAGATGCGCGCGGGTGATACCCATGCGCTTAGGATATTCGTTCTTTTCACCTTCATTGACCACGACATCTATATAGCCTTCACCAACGATAGGATTGACCATCTGGGTGATTTGATAGCCTTTCGGCAAGTCAGGGTAAAAGTAGTTTTTACGGTCAAAAGTATTAAATAGACCCAGCTCAGCGTTGACGCCGATACCGAATTTCAGCGCACGATCAACCACACCAGCATTTAGCACTGGCAAAACACCCGGTAAGCCTAAATCTACAATACTGGCTTGGCTGTTTGGCTCGTGACCAAAGTCAGTCGGCGCGCTCGAGAATATCTTACTTTCTGTGTTCAGCTGGCAGTGAATCTCGATACCGATGACCACTTCATAACCATCGACGAATAGCTCTTTACGAACATCGTGTTTGCGAACGGCGTTGTTATCAGTAGTAGTTGCTGTATTCATTATACCGTCTCCTTCGCGATGGTAGAGTGTTGCAGATGATGATCTGTATGCTGCTGGAATAAATGAGCAGTAGAGAGCAATTTGCTCTCTTGCCAATATTGTCCAATCAATTGCAAACCAATAGGCAAGCCTGCTGAGGTTAAACCAACTGGCTGACTAAGCGCAGGTAAACCCGCTAAGTTGACACCAATGGTATAAACATCACCTAGATACATCGTTGCAGGATCGAGGTCTTCACCAAGTTTATAAGCCGCTGTTGGCGCCGTTGGACTGGCGATCACATCACAGTTGGCAAAAGCATCTTCGAAGTCTTTGATAATTATGCGGCGCACTTTTTGTGCCTTAGTATAATAGGCATCAAAGTAACCAGCAGATAGCGCATAAGTCCCTGACAAAATACGGCGCTGTACTTCAGGACCAAAGCCTTCAGAACGCGAGCGCGTATATAAGTCAATCAAGTCTTTAGGGTTTTCACAGCGATACCCAAAGCGCACACCATCGAAGCGTGATAGGTTTGATGATGCTTCAGCTGGGGCGAGCATATAATAGGTAGCAAGGGTGATCTCTGGATCGGTGATTGTCACCTCTACAATGGTCGCGCCAAGCTCTTCATATTTCTTTAACGCTGCACGAGCTGCTTGTTCGACTTCAGTATCAAGTCCTTTACTAAAGTATTCTTTAGCAACACCAATACGTAAACCGGCAAACGGTTTATCACCAGCGCTGGTAGCTGCGTCATTTAAATCTTGTACATAATCAGGCATGTCGTATTTGATAGAAGTCGCATCGCGTGGGTCATGACCAATCATTGGCTGTAATAGGAAGGCACAGTCCATGGCACTGCGACCCATACTACCGGCTTGATCAAGACTCGAGGCATAAGCAATCATACCGAAGCGAGAGACGCGACCATAAGTAGGTTTGATGCCCGTTAAGCCGCAAAATGAGGCAGGCTGACGAATAGAGCCACCAGTATCACTACCAGTCGCAACGGGTACAAATCCTGCTGCAACGGCTGCTGCACTACCACCTGATGAGCCACCAGGTACATGCGCTATGTTCCAAGGATTGTGCACCGCACCATAATATGAGCTTTCATTATCCGAGCCCATCGCAAACTCATCCATATTAAGCTTACCAAGGCTAATCATCCCAGCTTTATCAATGTTAGTGACGATGGTCGCATCATAAGGAGAGATAAAGTTATGCAGCATTTTAGAGCCACAGGTCGTCAATACGCCTTGAGTACAAAAAATATCTTTATGCGCCATGGGTACGCCAAGTAATGGGCGTTTGTCCCCTTGTACACGCATCTCGTCCGCCGCTTTTGCTTGCGCGCGTGCTGTCTCAGAGGTATGAGTGATAAAACTGTTAATCTTGCTATCAAGCGCGTTGATACGTTTGATGTAGTGGTCAGTCAGCTCAAGGCTGCTAAATTGTTTGTCTTGCAGACCAGTAATGAGCTGCTGGGTACTTAATAAATGAAGTTCAGACATAAGGTGTCGTCCGTCAAAATGTTAATAGCATAAAGTAAGATACGAAATCAGAGAGCGCCAGCCGCCTATTCAATCACTTGCGGTACCAAATACAAGCCATCTTCGACAGCAGGGGCGACCGATTGATTGCGTTCACGATTGATATCGTGTTTAGCGACATCAGCACGCAAATCTTGGCAAGCTTCATGAATGTTTGATAAAGGTTTGATATCGGTGGTATCGACATTACCAAGCGTGTTCATCAGCTTAAGTATTTTAGAGATATCAGCAGCATAGCTATCGGCAGTATTTTCATCGACACCTAAACGGGCAAGGTTGGCAACTTCTAGGATTTCTTCACGGCTGACAGTGTTGTCAGACGTTAATGGTTGCTGTGACATAGTGTCTCCAGTTACGGACAGTTTTTGTTAGAGTAGAATATGACTAAAACAGATAAGCACTAAAATAAGCGACTTATATAAAGATGTAAGTATACAGTGGCTTTATTATAAAGCATCTGACCGAAGTTTACAGAGCAGGACACTTGATTACAGCACAATCTTTACTCACAAGATTGTTTAAAAGGGCTTATTCACGACTCTTCTATTAAAAAAGGCTCAACTTAATAAGCAATTATGCAAAGCTGACTGGATAGTAAAAGTTGATGGTCAATAGCTCCCCATTTAATGACGAAATACGTTACAGTGGGTAGCTGCTGCTAAGCAAGTTATCAAGCAAATTACTTAATAAGTATCATAAGACGGTAGCTCCTTGTGAGTGATTGAATTAAAGGCTGTTTCATCAAAGCGGCTGGTATGGTCTGCGATTTCAAACTTTGTAACAACTTTTAGCGCATAAGCGCAAAATCCGAGCGTACTAATGCAAATATCTGTGTTTTTTTTGAGCCAAATCGGTATAATTTAGCTCAGTTTTTTCATTTCATCATTATAGCTTCGGTTTGACTTGTTACGATGATAAACTCTCGCCACGGGTAATGTCTAAAGACGACCTGCTCAATACTGACGAGTAATCCCTCGGTCACTCTCATTTGCCTCATTCGCCTCATTTGTAATACGCTGGAAATATTAGTCATGAACCTGTTTGGATTTTTATCAAATAATATCGCAATCGACCTCGGTACTGCGAACACCCTTATTTTTATTCCTGGTAAAGGCGTGGTGCTCGATGAGCCTACGGTGGTCGCTTTAAGAAGCAATCGCACACAGAACCCTACCGTTGCTGCTGTTGGTATTGATGCCAAGCAGATGCTGGGTCGTACGCCTGCCAATATTACGGCTATCCGCCCTTTAAAAGACGGCGTAATTGCTGACTTTGAAGTGACGCAAAAAATGCTTAAGCATTTTATCGCCAAGGTAAAGGCTAAGCGTTTTATGGCCCAGCCTAATGTGGTGGTTTGCGTGCCTTGCAAGTCTACCCTTGTTGAGCGAAAAGCGATTCGTGAAGCGGTATCGTCAGCTGGCGCCAGCAAAGTATTGTTACTAGAAGAGCCAATGGCAGCAGCGATTGGTGCTGGCATGCCGGTTCATGAAGCCAGCGGTTCGATGGTCGTTGATATCGGCGGTGGTACCACTGAGATTGCCGTTATCGCTTTGTCAGGTTGTGTCTATGCTGAGTCTATCCGTATCGGTGGCGATATGTTTGATGATGCCATTATTACCCATGTACGTCGTATTCATGGCTGCGTGATTGGTGAAACCACGGCTGAGCGTATCAAACAAGAAGTTGGCTCTGCGCTAAATGAAGACAGCCAGTTAGAAGTAGAAGTACGCGGACGTAGCATGGCAGAAGGCGTACCAAAAACCTTCACTGTCAACTCAGAAGAAGTGCAGAAAGCTTTGAGTGATCCGTTAAGTGGTATCGTCAGCGCGGTAAAAGCAGCACTTGAGCAGACGCCACCAGAGTTGTCATCAGACATCGCTGAACGCGGTATTGTCTTGACTGGTGGCGGCGCACTATTACGTGACCTAGATAAGCTCATCTCAAGAGAGACAGGCTTACCAGTTACAGTCGCTGAAGATCCATTAACTTGCGTGAGCCGTGGTGGCGGTATTGCGCTTGATTTTATCAATAACAAAAGCCTAAATATGATTTTTGTATAAATCACTGTTTATCAAGCATTGTCATACTAGCAATGTTAGACAAGGCTGAAGTTAACGATAACTAGGCATGAGAAAGGGTGGATAAATAACATTGAAGGTAGCCAAAAAGGTTGCCTTTAATATTATCAATAAAGGCAATCAATATCTGATAGATACTGAGCTTTTTTTGATATCAAATGCCTTTTATATAGTGCTATTCAGTGCTGGCTAATGCTCACATTAAAACCTCTACATTAGACGAACTATGACTCCAAGTATTTTTGCCCGCCAGCCACTCGCGCTTCGTATGACTGCTGTTTTATTAATAGTGGCATTGATATTGATGTGGTTTGATAGCAAAAATCCAGAATGGTTCAAGCCCATACGCTCAACGAGCCACGCCGCAATGCAGCCTATTTACGAGCTGTCATTATTACCCAGTTATGCACAACACTGGTCAAGCGGCAGCCTACAATCAAAAGAAACGCTGCGCCGCGAAAACATGCAGCTCAGATCTCAACTTATTCACGCGCAAGCTAAATTGCAGCAGCAAGATTATATCTTGGCGCAAAACGCTCGCCTGCAAGGTATTCTATCGACCACGCGCCCTGAACAATTTGATTTAAATCTGGCACAGGTAATTGGTACTGACACCAATCTACTGCGTCAAATTGTGGTGTTGAATAAAGGGGAGCAAGATGGGGTACAAGTTGGGCAAACGGTCATTGATGAAAACGGCATTTTAGGGCAGATTATCAATGTCTATCCTAATACCAGCCGTTTATTGCTTATTACTGATGAACAGCAGTCCGTCGCCGTTACTGTCAAGCGGACAGGTCAGCGCGCTATTGTCACTGGTCAGGGTATACCTACTTCATTGAGCCTTGAGTACGTCTTTAAAACCTCAGATGTACGCGTCGGGGATGAGCTGGTCTCGTCTGGATTAGGGGGGCGTATCCCTGCCGGCTACCGTGTTGGTCGTATCACCCATATTGAAGACACGCAAGCGGATAATTTTAGAAGCATTGATGTCACACCTGCCGCAAACTTTGTCGATAATGCTTATGTGCTGATATTGCAAGACAAGCTGGCTAATAAAAACAATATTGGCCTCAATGAGTCTTGATGGTCATTGTTAGAGATAATCATTGCCCGATAACCAGCCGCTATTCTATTTAAGTGCGCTGTTTTACTCCTCGTTTTTTATTCCCTGCAATGCTGAATTCATTATTAAGTAGCTGCTAAACATCCGCTAAAGGTACGTATTCATGGCATATCCTGATTCTGATCATGCAAATGGGCTGCTGCATGCCGTGATTGTACTGAGTTTTATTATTGCCTCATCGCTCAGTGTTTATCCATTAAGTCCTAGTATGGCCACATTGCGTCCTATGATCATGATCATGGTATTGATTTTTTGGTTATTGTTTCAGCCGCGTTATGTGGGCATTTTTAGTGCCTTTGCTATTGGCCTTATTGCTGATTTGCTGATGGATACTCATTTAGGACAGCAGGCTTTTTCTGCTGTGGCAGTGGCGCTTATGATAAAGGTGACCAGTATCTATATCAGACAGCTAAATACGATTAGTGCATGGATAATAGCGAGTTTAGGATTGTTTGTATTTCAAGCAAGTCTGTGGATGCTACAGATGTTTGTACAAGATGTCTTTGTTGCCCAATCTACTTTTTCTTTGTTGATGAGTATTATTAGCTGGCCATTGGTACTATTGACGTTACGAAAATTTGTGCGTTAATCAGGTTGGTTACATCGATTATCAATATAAGTATTTTCATCACATATGGTTTTTACAAGCATCAAAGATAAACGACCCTCGTTTATTTATGACTAAACCTATCAATATCAAGTTTCTACATAATATAGAGAGTAGTGATGGATATTATCTTAGCATCCGGCTCGCCGCGTCGTCGCGAGTTACTAAACAGAGCGCAACTAGAATTTACTGTCATCAGCGTTGATATCGATGAAACGCCTTATCAAGATGAGTCGCCCAAAGACTATATTGTTCGTATGGTTGCCGCCAAAGCAGAGGCAGCAACTGTGCAGCTAAATAGACAGTTAAAGAATAATGACGCTCACTTATATCAATTACTCTTATCGAAGCCTATTATTTTATTGACCTCTGATACCATTGGGGTATTGCCAGATGGCAAAACAGTCTTGGTCAAACCGAATAATCGCGAAGATGCTTATCGTATGTGGCAGCAAATGTCCGATAGTACTCATGAAGTATGGACGGCGGTACAGGCAACGCAACTCTCATTACAGCCTAAACGTTCTGATGAGTTCGATAATGAGCAAGTATGGCAAATCATCAATCAGCAACAAGTTATTGAACGCACAGAGGTCACCTTTGTAGTGCTTACTCCAGAGATGATGAGTGATTATTGGGACAGCGGCGAGCCTGCAGATAAGGCGGGTGGCTATGGTATTCAAGGGTTGGGTGCGGCTTGGGTTAGCCGTATTAATGGCAGCTATACCAATGTAGTGGGCTTACCGCTTGCCCAAACGCTGGCATTGATTAAAGAGATGACCAACAATGCTACGCTTTAAAATTTTGATGCCTAAATAGATAATACCTAATAAAGCTTACATGCTCAAAAAGGTTAGAGTAGGGGTATGGATCCAGCAGTGCTTTAAGATGAAGTTCGATATTAAACCATCTGCACATAATGACACGCTTGTGTCATGGGCAAAAGCAAGCGGCATTTGTTACACTGTCAGGCTACCAAACTATGAATGCTTCACCAGAAAGCTAAGTGATAAGAGAAAATACTATGTCCGAAGAGCTGCTGATTAATATTAGTCCCATGGAGTCCCGTGTTGCCGTACTAGATAACGGTATCTTGGGCGAGATTTATATTGAGCGTCATCATAAACTGGGTTTGGTTGGTAACATTTACTTGGGTACAGTGGTGCGCGTTCTGCCGGGTATGCAGGCAGCCTTTGTCGATATTGGTCAGTCACGTACTGCATTCTTACACGTTAATGATATGCAGCGTGAACCTCGTCCAGCTGCCAAAAGCATTAAAGTCGAAAAGACTGGTGATGAGCGCACTATTATAGAGGTGACGGCTGACGATTTAGCCATCACGCCGCCTGTAATAAGTACGCAGAACACAGAAGTTGTATCAGTTTCGAAAACTCTCATCCAGCATCGCCTACACGAGAGCCAACGTATCTTAGTTCAAGTCACCAAAGATCAGTTAGGCAGTAAAGGCGCGCGCTTAACCACCAATATATCACTGCCATCTCGCTATCTGGTCTACTTGCCATCGAGTGAGCATATCGGTATCTCGCAGCGTATTGATGGTGAAGAAGAGCGTACCCGTCTCAAGACTGAGCTTACTAGTCTGATGCAGACGGTTAATCTTAAAGGTGGATTGATTGCGCGTACAGCCGCTGAGCGTGTCCCCGTTGATAAACTTGAAGAAGATATCTACTACTTATTGCAGCTATGGCGGACGATATGCGCCCGTCGCCAAGAAATGAAGCCTAATCAAAGCTCAGAGCTTATTTATCAAGAATTATCGCTACCACTGCGTTCTATCCGTGATTTGGTACACGCTGGTACCGAAAAAGTCGTGATTGATAATTCGCAGATATATGAGCAGGTTAGATACTTTGCCAAGGAATTTGTGCCTTTTGTCTATGATCGCATAGTACATTATACCGCTGAGCAGTCTCTGTTTGATGTGCACCGCGTCGAAGATGATTTACGTGATGCGCTCAAACGTCGC
Organism: Psychrobacter sp. LFX-11D; assembly: GCF_904846475.1. NCBI lineage: Bacteria > Pseudomonadati > Pseudomonadota > Gammaproteobacteria > Moraxellales > Moraxellaceae > Psychrobacter > Psychrobacter sp. LFX-11D. The sequence goes on along the minus strand of NZ_CAJHAV010000002.1, from coordinate 60,632 downwards.
GTTGATTTAAAGTCGGGCGGCTATCTGATTATTGACCAAACTGAAGCGATGACCACCATTGATGTCAATACTGGCTCATTCGTTGGTGGGCGTTCATTAGAAGATACCGTCTACAAAACGAATCTAGAGGCAACACACGCGATAGCCCGTCAACTGCGCTTACGTAATCTAGGCGGTATTATTATCCTAGACTTCATCGATATGCTTGAGCAGCAGCACAAGGATGATATCTTAGAGAGCTTGCAGTCACAGTTAGTACAAGATTATGCCAAAACCAAAATCACTCAAGTCAGTGAGCTTGGTTTGGTTGAGATGACCCGTAAGCGTACCCGTGAATCGCTTGGTCAGCAACTATGTGAGCCTTGCTCGACCTGTCAAGGGCGCGGCTTTGTCAAAACCGCTGAGACGGTCTGCTTTGAGATATTTCGTGAAATCATGCGCTGTGCTCGTACTTATAACTCTCCAAAGAAGTTTACGGTGGTCGCTCATGCGGCAGTGATTGATTTATTACTGACGTCAGAATCGGATACCGTGGCAGATTTAGAGTATTTGCTTGGTAGAGTGATTACCTTTGATGTTGAGAATTTATATACCCAAGAACAATACGATATAGTATTAGATTGAACCTCAAGGCGGGATCTGAATAGTAAGTATTGCCGTCAAATGTTGAAAACTTAGGGCATTTAATGGGACGGTTTAGCTTTGATGCTTAGTAAGCAATTGGTTAAAAGTTAAGAGAATTTGGTTTAAAAACCAATATTTATATCAAACAGTTGTGTATATCATTGTAAATAATCCCCTTGCAATCATCTGATTATTATGTATAATACAGACCACTGAATTATATATGCGCAGCCAATCAAACAGCTGGCGCTATGACAGCTAGAGCATCGTTTCTAGCACTATTTCATTATGCCTTTGCTGACATCCTACAATGGAAGGGTCGGCGGGGCTTTAAACTATTTTGCTTTTGGCACGCTATAAGTTCGGATAAAGAACTCATTCTGGTTTAGAACAGAAGGCCGCTTTAAGTGAATATTTAACCAAACGGCTTTTGCTCATATCCTTGCAAAGCAAGAATGACAAAAGCACATATTAGGAGCTTGCTGGCATGGCTAACCAGAGAATCCGTATCCGTCTTAAGTCTTTTGATCATCGTCTGATTGATCAATCTGCACAAGAGATTGTTGATACTGCAAAGCGCACCGGTGCGCAAGTTTGTGGTCCTGTACCGTTGCCGACTCGCATTGAGCGCTTCAACGTTCTAACTTCACCACACGTAAACAAAGACGCTCGTGATCAGTACGAAATCCGTACTCATAAGCGTATGGTTGACATTGTTCAACCTACCGATAAAACTGTGGATGCGCTAATGAAGCTTGACTTAGCGGCGGGTGTTGACGTTCAAATTGCTTTGGGTTAATGCACATAAACACCCAACCCATTAATATAAGATATAAAGAGGTCTAAAATGGCGATCGGTTTAGTCGGTAAAAAATGCGGCATGACCCGTGTCTTCACTGAAGCAGGCGCATCTATCCCTGTAACAGTGGTTGAGATCAGTGCTAACCGCATTACTCAAGTAAAAAATACTGATGTAGATGGCTATCAAGCCATCCAAGTTACTACAGGCACCCGTCGTGACAGCCGCGTAACAGCAGCTCAAAAAGGTCACTTCGCTAAAGCCGGCGTTGCCGCTGGTCGTGGTGTTTGGGAATTTCGTGCCAATGACAGCGATCTTGAAGGTCGTGAGATTGGTGGTGAGATCCTAGCTGACTTGTTCGAACAAGGTCAGATGGTTGATGTCACAGGAAACAGTAAAGGTAAAGGCTTTCAAGGCGGCGTGAAGCGTCACAACTTCAGCATGCAAGATGCCACTCATGGTAACTCAGTATCTCACCGTGCCATTGGTTCAACTGGTCAAAACCAGTCACCAGGTAAAGTCTTCAAAGGCAAAAAAATGCCAGGTCAGATGGGTAACAAACGCGTTACCGTTCAAGGCCTAGAAGTGATATCGGTTGATGTTGAAAATGGGTTACTTGTCATCAAGGGTGCTATCCCAGGTGCCACCGGTGGCGATGTCATCGTACGTCCGTCAGTCAAAGCCTAAGCAAGGGGATTAACGTGGATTTAAAAACAGTTACAGGGGCGGCAGTTGAGCTTTCTGATACGGCTTTCGGTCGTGAATTCAACGAAGCACTAGTGCATCAAGTCGTCACCGCATATCTTGCTGGTGCTCGCCAAGGTACACGCGCTCAAAAGACCCGTGCCGAAGTTTCTGGTGGTGGCATTAAGCCATGGCGCCAAAAAGGTACTGGTCGCGCTCGTGCAGGTTCTATTCGTAGCCCAATCTGGCGTGGGGGCGGTCGTGCATTCGCGGCTAAGCCACAAGATTGGTCACAGAAAGTTAACCGTAAGATGTATCGCGGTGCTATGCAGTGCATCCTAGCCGAATTGATTCGCCAAGAGCGTCTGATTTTGGTTGAAGAGATAAGCGTTTCTGGTCCTAAGACCAAAGAGCTGATCGCAAAGTTAGGTGAGTTAAATGCATCACGTGCATTAATCGTCACCAAAGAAGTTGACGAAAACTTATACTTAGCTGCTCGCAACATCCCACATGTCAATGTACTTGATACAAGTGAAGTGGATCCAGTGAGCTTGATCGCTTTTGATAAAGTGATCATGACAGTCGAAGCTGCGAAACAATTTGAGGAAGCACTAGCATGAATAACGCAAGACTTTATCAGATCCTAAGAGGACCTGTATTCTCAGAGAAATCTCAAATGCTTGGCGACTCACTTGGTGTGCAGGTATTTAAAATTGACTCTAAGGCTACTAAGCTTGAAGTTAAAAAAGCAGTTGAGATGATGTTTGAAGGTGTTGAAGTTTTAAAAGTAAACACATTGAACGTTAAAGGTAAGACAAAGCGTTTTGGTAAAAGTATCGGCCGTCGTAATGACTATAAAAAAGCCTATGTTACCTTAAAAGCTGGTCAAGATGTACAAATGGCTGATGCTGGTGAAGAGGTCGCAAATACGACTGCTTCTACTAGTGAAACAGCGAATAACGAATAAGGATTACACTCATGCCTATCGTAAGAGCAAAGCCAACATCACCAGGCCGTCGTTTTGTTGAAAAAGTAGTGCATCCACACCTTTATAAAGGTCGTCCGTTTGCAGCGCTTCTAGAATCAAAAAGCAAGACCGGTGGTCGTAACAATAATGGCCGTATCACTACTCGTCACATCGGCGGTGGTCATAAGCAACATTATCGTATTATCGATTTTAAACGCACTAAAGACAATATCCCAGCTACAGTAGAGCGTATTGAATACGATCCTAACCGTACTGCGCATATTGCTTTACTTAAGTACGCTGACGGCGAACGTCGTTATATTATCGCTGCTAAAAAGCAAGCAGTTGGCGATACTGTAATGTCAGGTGAATTATCACCAATTCGTCCAGGTAACTGTTTACCGCTAAAAAACATACCACTAGGTACTGTGATCCATAATATCGAACTTAAAATCGGTAAAGGCGCACAGATGGCTCGTGCTGCGGGTGCTAGCGTTCAGCTACTAGGTCGTGACGGTATTTATGCAATTCTTCGTTTGCGTTCTGGCGAAACTCGCCGTGTACACGTAAATTGCCGTGCTGTTATCGGTGAAGTTTCTAATACTGAAAACAACTTGAAATCACTTGGTAAAGCCGGTGCTTCACGTTGGAGAGGTATTCGTCCTTCTGTTCGTGGTGTCGCTATGAACCCGGTTGATCACCCACATGGTGGTGGTGAAGGTCGTAACAAAGGTCGCCATCCTACTAGCCCTTGGGGTCAGAAGTCTAAAGGACTTAAAACGCGTCACAATAAGCGTACTGACAACATGATCATCCGCCGTCGCGCCAAGAAGAAATAAAGGAAGAATTTCATGCCTCGTTCATTGAAAAAAGGTCCATTCATAGACGCGCATTTATTTGCTAAAGTTGAAACTGCATTAGAAACCAACTCACGCAAACCAATTAAAACTTGGTCGCGCCGTTCAATGATTCTGCCACAAATGGTTGGCCTAACTTTATCTGTTCACAATGGCCGTACTCATGTACCGGTTATCGTAAGTGAACAGATGGTTGGTCATAAACTAGGTGAATTTGCCCCGACTCGTACATATCGTGGTCACGGCATTGACAAGAAAGCTAAGAGATAAGGTGCTTACCATGGAAGTAACTGCAAAATTACGCGGTGCCGCCATATCGGCACAAAAAGTTAGACTCGTTGCTGATGAAGTTCGTGGCAAATCTATTGAGCGTGCTTTGGATATCCTAACGTATAGCAATAAAAAAGGCGCGGTTTTTGTTAAGAAATGTCTTAACTCTGCCATCGCCAATGCTGAAAACAACAACGGTTTAGATATCGATACTCTTAAAGTATCAACCATCTACGTTGATGAAGGCATTACGCTAAAACGTATCCTACCACGTGCTAAAGGTCGCGCTGATCGTATTAGTAAGCGTACCTGTCACATCACTATAAAGGTAGGGGAATAAGTTATGGGACAAAAAGTACATCCAATCGGAATTCGTCTTGGTGTTGTAAAAAAGCATAACGCAAACTGGTATGCTAGCCCTAAACAATACTCAGAATACCTAATTAACGACATTCAGGTTCGTGAATATCTGCGCAAGAAACTTGATAGTGCTATGATTAGCAAAATCATGATTGAGCGTCCTACTGGTGCTGCTAAGATTACCATCGCCACTGCGCGTCCTGGTATTGTTATCGGTAAGAAAGGCGAAGATATTGAAAGACTTCAAAAAGAATTGACCAAAATTATGGGCGTACCTGCTCAGGTCAACATTGAAGAAATCACCTCGCCTGATCTTGATGCTCATTTAGTAGCGGAAGGCATCGCAAGTCAGCTTGAGCGTCGTGTTATGTTCCGCCGTGCTATGAAGCGTGCGGTACAGAACAGCATGCGTTCTGGTGCTAAAGGTATTAAAGTTGAGCTGTCTGGCCGTCTTGGCGGTGCTGAGATTGCTCGTACTGAATGGTACCGTGAAGGTCGTGTGCCACTGCATACACTACGCGCTGATATCGACTATTCGTCAGTACGTGCGGAAACCACTTACGGCACCATCGGTGTAAAAGTTTGGATCTTCCGTGGCGAAATCCTTGACGGTATGAACAGTGTATACAATCCCGTTAAAGAAGAGCAGACTCGTGCGCCAAAACGCCGTGGTCGTGGAAACGGAAACCGTCGAAACACAGACAGAGGTTAAACTATGTTACAGCCAAAACGTACCAAGTTTCGTAAAATGCACAAAGGTCGTAACACTGGGCTAGCTCATCGTGGAAGCACCGTTGCATTCGGACAAATTGGTCTAAAATCTTTGACTCGTGGTCGTATGACTGCCCGTCAAATTGAAGCAGCACGCCGTACCATCACTCGTAAAATTAAGCGTGGCGGTAAGATTTGGATTCGCGTTTTCCCAGACAAACCAATTACCAATAAACCATTAGAAGTACGTATGGGTAAAGGTAAAGGTCCTGTAGAATATTGGGTATGCGAAATCAAACCTGGTAAAATACTATATGAACTTGAAGGGATTTCAGAAGAGCTTGCTCGCGAAGCGTTAACGCTTGCTGCAGCTAAACTGCCCTTTAAAACTACCATTGTTAAGCGGACGATAATGTAATGAAGATCAGTGAATTACGTGATAAATCATTAGAAGAACTGACCCAGTTACTTGATGAAAAGCAACTTGATGCTTTCCGTATTCGTATGGCTAAAGCAACTGGTCAGTTGGGGAATACCCATGAAGTACGTGTCAATCGTCGTGCGATTGCTCAGCTTCAGACTTTGATTAACGAGAAACAACGAGGCGACTCATGAGCGATAACAATCAAGCAACGACCAATGCTAGTGTTCTGACAGGACGAGTTGTCAGTGACAAGATGGACAAGTCCATCACGGTTTTGATTGAGCGTCTGGTTCGTCATCCTTTATATGGCAAGCAGCTTCGTCGTTCTACTAAAATCAAAGCACATGATGAGAATAATGTTTGCCAACAAGGCGATCTTGTCCGCATCAAAGAAACGCGTCCAATCTCAAAAACCAAGTCTTGGACTTTGGTTGATGTGGTTGAAAAAGTAGAAAAAATCTAAGTAAATTGCATTAAAAGCCAGAAGCTGTTAAAATAGCTGCCTTTTTAAGGATACTGATTGCGCCGAGCGTATATCACTCACATTAAGAGTAGCAGCGGTTATTAATATTAAAATGCCGACTACTCATACTGTGCTAGCGGCAGCAACTGGTTTTTATTGCTCATACGTGTGGAGTAACGCTATGATTCAGGTTGAATCTATGCTGGAAGTTGCAGATAATAGCGGTGCAAGACGAGTTCAGTGCATTAAAGTACTGGGTGGCTCTCATCGTCGTTATGCATCAGTTGGCGACATTATTAAAGTAACGGTTAAAGAAGCCATTCCTCGCGGTCGTGTTAAAAAAGGCGACGTGATGAATGCGGTAGTTGTACGTACCAAAAAAGGCGTTCGTCGTCCTGATGGTTCGGTATTACGTTTTGACGACAATGCTGCGGTATTGTTGAACCAAAACAAAGCGCCGATTGCAACTCGTATTTTTGGACCGGTAACTCGTGAACTACGTGGTGATCAGTTTATGAAAATTGTATCACTAGCACCAGAAGTATTGTGAGGTAATCCATGTCAAAATTACGTAAAGGCGATACAGTTATCGTGATTGCTGGGAAAGACAAAGGCAAGCAAGGTACTGTACAAGCTGTAAAAAACGATCGTATTAAAGTTGAAGGCATTAACATTGTCACTAAACATCAGAAGCCAAATCAGGCAACTGGCGTTGAAGGCGGCATTCTTAAGCAAGAAGCTTTTCTGCATATCTCAAATGTCGCAATCTTAAATGCGCAAACCCAAAAAGCTGATCGTATTACTTATCAGTTCGGCGAAGACGGCAAGAAACAACGCCTGTATCGTTCGAACGGTGAAGTAGTGGCGACTGCGTAAGACACTAAGGGTGTAATGGTAATGGCAAGATTAAAATCTTTATATAACGAAGAATTAAAACAGCAAATCAAAGAAGAACTTGGTTTGGCGAATGTGATGCAAGTGCCAAAAATCACTAAAATCACACTAAATATGGGTGTAGGCGGCGCGTCTCAAGACAAGAAATTGCTTGAAGGTGCTGTGGCTGATATGACTGCTATTGCTGGTCAAAAACCTGTAGTCACCAAAGCGCGTAAATCAGTTGCTGGCTTTAAAATTCGTGAAGAATGGCCAATTGGCTGTAAAGTAACGCTACGCGGTGAGCAAATGTACGAATTTTTAGATCGTCTCATTGCCATTGCAATTCCTCGTATTCGTGATTTCCGTGGTTTTTCTCCTAAAGCCTTTGACGGACGTGGTAACTACTCATTGGGTATCAAAGAACAAATCGTATTCCCAGAAGTAGACTTTGACAAGATTGATCGTATCCGTGGTATGGATGTGACAATTACTACGTCAGCTCAATCTGATGAAGAAGGTCGTGCGTTGCTTAAAGCTTTCGGCTTCCCATTTAAATAAGGTAAAGACGTTATGGCAAAGAAGAGCATGATTAACCGCGAATTAAAGCGCGAAAAAATGGTTGCTAAGTACGCTGATAAGCGTATCAAGCTAAAAGAAACTATCAGTGATATGACTGCAAGTGACGAAACTCGTATGGAAGCGATGCTAGAGCTACAAGCTTTACCACGTAACGCATCACCAGTACGTCTGCGCAATCGTTGTGCTATCACGGGTCGTCCTCACGGTTACTTCCGCAAGTTTGGCTTATCACGCAATATGCTGCGTGAGCGTGTCATGCAAGGCGATGTGCCTGGTGTTCGTAAAGCAAGCTGGTAAGGGGTAACTATATGAGTATGCAAGATACCGTTGGGGATATGCTAACCCGTATTCGTAACGCACAAATGGCTAATAAAGTATCGGTAGCAATGCCGAACTCTAAGCTACGCAAATCAATCGCTGATTTGTTGGTTAACGAAGGTTATGTTGCTAGCGCTGTTGTTACTGAAGAAAACAACAACAAAGCAACTTTAACCATCGTATTAAAATACTTCGAAGGCAAAGCTGTCATCGAAACGATTCAACGTTTTAGCCGTCCTGGTTTACGCCAGCATCGCGGTAAAGACGCTATCCCTACTGTTAAGCAAGGTATGGGTGTTGCTATTGTATCAACTAGCCAAGGCATCATGACTGATCGTGCTGCACGCGCTGCTGGTATCGGTGGTGAAGTCGTCGCATTTGTAGCGTAAGCTACACGACGATAAAGTCTATTTGACGCTGTTAGGCTTCTTTCAATGTGGTAATGATAAATTATTTAACATTGTTAGGTGTCTAACGCGGTCAACTATGCTAAACTAACACGCTTTTTAGCCTGTTAGTTTTTTCGCTAATATAAAGAAGTTAATTTTCTAAGGAATATTCCTATGTCTCGTGTGGCTAAAGCCCCAGTGACGCTGCCAAACGGTGTAAGCGTTACTTTGAACGATCGGCAGGTCGAAGTTAAAGGCAAGAACGGCAATATGTCTTTACGCCTGCATGAATTGGTCGAGCTGAAACAGGAAGATGATGCAATCATTTTCTCACCTACAGTCGATTCAAAAGAAGCGATGATGCATACTGGCACCATGCGCTCTTTACTAAACAATTTAGTAATAGGCGTTAACGAAGGCTTTGAAAAACGTCTTCAGTTGATTGGTGTTGGTTACCGTGCTCAAGCTGCTGGTAATAAAGTAACGCTAAACGTTGGTTACTCACATCCAGTAGAATATACGTTACCTGAAGGTGTATCAGCTGAAACTCCAACGCAAACTGAAATCGTTTTAAAATCAAACGATAAGCAGCAGCTTGGTCAAGCAGCAGCCGATATCCGCGGTTTCCGCCCACCTGAGCCTTACAAAGGTAAAGGTATTCGTTATAGTGACGAGCATGTGATTCGCAAAGAAGCCAAGAAAAAATAAGGTGAGTTGAAATGTTTGATAAAAAAGCAGCTCGTCTACGTCGAGCTAAGAAAACCCGCGCACATATCCGTTTTTTGGGCGTTCATCGTCTAACGGTTAATCGTACGCCAAGACACATCTATGCCCAGATTATCTCTCCGAACGGTGGTGAAGTGATTGCTCAGGCATCTACCTTAGACAGCAGCTTGCGTTCAGGCGCGACTGGTAACGCTGATGCAGCGACGTCTGTAGGCCAAATGATCGCAGAACGCGCAAAAGCAGCTGGTATTACTAAAGTTGCATTTGACCGTAGTGGTTTTAAATATCATGGTCGAGTAAAAGCTTTAGCTGAAGCTGCTCGCGAAAACGGATTGGAGTTTTAATCATGGCTAGAAATGATAAAAATGATAAAAATGAACAGACTGACGGTCTAGTAGAACGCTTAGTTACCGTTGATCGCGTTGCAAAAGTTGTTAAAGGTGGTCGTATTTTCTCTTTTACTGCACTAACTGTAGTTGGTGATGGTAATGGTCGTGTTGGTTTTGGTCGCGGTAAAGCACGTGAAGTGCCAGCTGCTATTCAAAAAGCACTAGAAGCTGCCAAACGTAATATGATTACTGTTGAGCTAAATGATGCAACTTTGTATCATCCGATCAAAGCACGTCATGGTGCTAGTAAAGTCTATATGCAACCTGCATCTGAAGGTACTGGCGTAATCGCTGGTGGCGCAATGCGTGCTGTATTAGAAGTTGCTGGTGTCAAAGATGTTTTGACTAAATGTTATGGTTCTACCAACACTGCTAACGTTGTTCGTGCAACGTTTAACGGTTTACGTGATATGTCAACTCCAGAAAAGATGGCAGCAAAACGTGGTAAATCTGTAGACGAAATCTTGGGTTAACTTAGACTAGGTGAGTTACGATGAAAAAAATGAAAGTCACTCAATTCAAATCGGGTGCCCATCGCCTCAAGAGCCACAAAGCATGCTTGAAAGGATTGGGTTTACGCCGTATTAATCATTCTGTTGTAGTAGAAGATACTCCTTCAACTCGTGGTATGGTCAATCGCGTTAACTACTTGGTAAAAGTGGAGGAAGCGTAATGGGTCTTAGATTAAATGAATTATCACCAGGTGTTGGCGCAAAGAAAACTGCCCAACGTCGTGGTCGTGGTATCGGTTCAGGCCTTGGTAAAACTGGTGGTCGTGGTGTAAAAGGTCAGAAATCTCGTTCAGGTTCTAGCATACGCTCAGGATTTGAAGGTGGTCAAATGCCTTTATATCGTCGTCTACCAAAATTTGGTTTTACTAGTAAAATGGCTATGACGACTGCTGAAGTTCGTCTGTCTGAACTGAGCCAAATTGAAGGCGATGTCGTTAGTATTGAAACTTTGAAAGCTGCTAACCTTATCCGTCGTGACATGAAGCGTGCGCGCGTTATGTTGTCGGGTGAAGTCACTAAAGCTTATACTTTTAAAGGTATCAAAGTGACTAAAGGCGCTAAGCAAGCAATCGAAGCTGCTGGTGGTAGCATCGAGGAGTAGTAACGTGTCAAAGCAATCAATGTCATCGACTGGTATACCGCTTAATCCTTTTGCCTTTATACGTAAGTATGATGAGCTATGGACGCGTTTGTTATTCTTAATCGGCGCATTGATTGTTTATCGTTTTGGGTCGCATATCCCAGTACCGGGTATCAATCCGGTTAACTTGGCTGATCTGTTTTCGCGCAACGAAAATACCATCCTGAGCATGTTTAATATGTTCTCAGGTGGTGCACTAGAGCGTATGTCCATCATGGCACTTGGTATTATGCCATATATCTCAGCATCGATTATTGTACAGATGATGTCTGCGGTATTGCCATCGCTTGAAGCTCTCAAAAAAGAGGGTGAAGCGGGACGACGTAAGCTAAACAAGTATACCCGTCAAGGGACACTTGCATTAGCTCTAGTACAGTCATTAGGGATGTGTGCTGGCTTAATCAGCCAAAATCTTACTTTATCTTCTGGTCTGACTTTCTATATTCCAGCGGTTACTTCATTGGTAGCTGGTGCTATGTTCTTAATGTGGCTTGGTGAGCAGATTACAGAGCGCGGCGTAGGTAATGGTATCTCAATGCTCATTTTTGCGAGTATTGTGGCTGGTACGCCAGGTATGATTTCGCAGTCTATTGAACAGGTCAACCAAGGTCAAATGAACTTGATTGTCCTCTTTATCTTTGCATTGTTAGGTGTCGCGGTTACTGCGGGTATCGTCTATATTGAACGTGCTCAGCGCCGTGTTCCTGTCAATTATGCGCAAAAACAACAGCAAGGTCGCAAGATTTACGCTCAGCAGCAATCACATTTGCCGTTGAAACTAAATATGGCAGGGGTTATTCCTGCTATTTTTGCTAGCTCATTGCTATTGTTTCCTGCAAGTTTAGGGCAGTGGGTTGGTCAATCGCCTGATCCTACCTTGACGCAAAAGATATTGCAAAATATGGCATTGGTGTTGTCCCCAGGACAGCCGCTGTATCTCGTTCTATTTGGTGCAATGATTATCTTTTTCTGTTACTTCTACACGGCATTGGTATTTAGTCCGCGTGAAGTGGCTGAAAACCTTAAACGTAGTGGTGCGTATATCCCAGGTATTCGCCCAGGACAACAAACTCAGCGTTACCTCGATCATGTATTAAACCGATTGACCTTCATTGGCGCGATATATATGACGGTTATTTGTTTAATGCCAATGGTCGTGCAGTCATCGTTTGGTGTGCCGTTTCAACTTGGTGGTACGTCGTTACTGATTATGGTGGTTGTGGTAATGGACTTCATCTCGCAGATTCAAGCGCATTTGATGACCCATCAATATCATGATCAGACGTTAATTCAATCGCCCACTCAATCTTAAATGAGCGGTACGATATCTCAAAGGAGTATGCTATGAAAGTTCAAGCATCAGTTAAAAAGATTTGTGGTAGCTGTAAAGTTGTGCGCCGTAAAGGCCGTGTACATATCATTTGTACCGCAGAACCTCGCCACAAGCAACGCCAAGGTTAATAATTTAAGCAAGTCAGTTTTAAGTGATTGGTTTGCTTATTAAATTAATACTTGAAAAATGACGGCGGATGCGATATCATCCGCCACTTGCCGTAGTTTATGCAAAATCTTTTATGAAATGATCAATGAATAGATTGGTTTACCAACTCGAAGCAGCGATAATAATTATAAAAGCTTTAGTATTGACAGCAACAAATCTGAAAAATAACACTTTATTTTAATCAATAAGGGTATTTTTCTTTAATGGAGAGAAATCAATGGCTCGTATTGCCGGCGTAAACATTCCGGATAATAAGCATGCTGTTATTTCACTAACTTACATCTTTGGTGTAGGTCGTACCACTGCTCAGAAAATCTTAGAAGCAGTTGGCATTGCCCCTAGTACTAAAGTCAGTCAGTTAGATGATACACAGTTAGATGCTATCCGTGCACAAGTTGCAGAATACATGACTGAAGGTGATCTTCGTCGTGAAGTGTCAATGAATATCAAGCGCTTGGTTGATCTTGGTTGTTACCGTGGCATCCGCCATCGTCGTAACTTACCAGTCAGAGGTCAAAACACCAAGAACAACGCTCGTACTCGTAAGGGTCCGACACGCCCTCTCAAAAGATAATTAACTTAGGAAGCTAAAAGATGGCAAAAGACACTCGCAGTCGCAAAAAGGTGGCTCGTCGTTCAGTATCGGAGGGCATTGCCCATATCCATGCGTCTTTTAATAACACCATTGTTACGATTACCGATCGTCAAGGTAATGCATTGGCTTGGGCCACTTCAGGTGGACAAGGCTTCCGTGGTTCACGTAAATCTACACCATTTGCAGCTCAGGTTGCAGCTGAAGTCGCTGGTAAAGCGGCTCAAGAATATGGTGTTAAGAACATCGATGTTTTGGTCAAAGGACCAGGACCGGGTCGTGAGTCTGCGGTAAGAGCACTAGGTGCATTGGGTTATAAAGTCAACAGCATCTCTGATGTAACCCCAATCCCACACAATGGTTGCCGTGCGCCGAAAAAGCGCCGCGTCTAATATTAAAGACGAAGCTTTTTATAATAGAAGCTTATAGGAGACATAACAATGGCCCGTTATATTGGACCAAAACTCAAATTATCACGTCGTGAAGGCACTGACTTAGGTCTTAAGTCTGGTGTTAAACCATACGACGTAAAAACGAAAAAATCGGCTCGTCCACCTGGTCAACATGGTGTTAGCCGTAACAAAAGCTCAGAGTACTCTCTACAGTTACGTGAAAAACAAAAAGTTAAGCGTATCTACGGTGTATTAGAGCGTCAGTTTGCAAACTACTACAAAGAAGCTGCTCGTAAGCGTGGCGCTACTGGTGAAAACTTGTTAGCAATGCTTGAGAGTCGTCTTGATAACGTAGTATATCGTATGGGCTTTGGCTCTACGCGCGCTGAAGCACGTCAGCTAGTTAGCCATCGTACTGTTATGGTGAAAAAAGCTGGCCGTGATGAGTTTATTCGTGTGAATATTCCATCAATTCAGTTGCAAGATGGTGATGTCATCGCTATCCAAGAGAAGTCTCGCGAGCAATTACGTATTAAAAACGCAATTGAGCTGGCTACCCAACGTGGTATTCCAGAATGGCTAGATGTTGATCACAGCAAGCTACAGGGCACGTTCAAAAAAGCGCCTGATCGTATTGATCTACCTGCTGAAATCAACGAAAGCTTAATCGTTGAGCTATACTCTAAGTAAGTAACGTACTGCTCGATGCTGTTCACATGGCATTGAGCAATTAACGTTAATTAAACCAGTTTAATAAATCGAGGTGACATCATGATGCTAAATGCAACTGAGTTTCTAACGCCGAACGCCATCAACGTGGATACGGTTAATGAAACGATTGCGAAAGTCACGCTCGAACCGTTAGAACGCGGCTTTGGGCATACCTTGGGTAATGCCTTACGTCGCATCTTGTTATCTTCATTACCTGGTGCTGCAGTCATTGAAGCTGAGATTGATGGTGTTGACCATGAATACTCAACGCTTGAAGGACTACAAGAAGATGTGCTTGATTTGCTTTTGAACTTAAAAGGCTTAGCAATCACCCTTCATGACCAAAATGAAGTATTTTTGACCTTGGATAAACAAGGTCCAGGCACTATTACTGCTGCAGACATCACGTTACCGCACAATGTGGACATCATCAATCCAGAATTGGTATTGGGTACATTGAGTGATCGTGGTCATCTAAAGATGCGTTTGCGCGTAGTAATGGGTCGTGGATATGAGCCAGCAAACCAGCGCCGTGAAGATGGTGATACTAAAGCGATTGGACGCTTAAAACTTGATGCAAGTTTTAGTCCTGTGCTTCGTGTTGCTTATCAGGTTGAGAACGCACGTGTAGAACAACGTACCGATCTTGATCGTCTTATCATTGAGCTTGAAACAAATGGCACTATAGATCCAGAAGAAGCAATTCGTAAAGCAGCCACTATATTACAACAACAGATTTCTATCTTTGTTGACCTAGAAGCTGAAGAAGCGCCTGAGCCTGTGAAAGAAAAAGAAGAGGTTGATCCGGTGCTATTACGCCCTGTGGACGATCTTGAACTAACGGTTCGCTCAGCCAACTGCTTAAAAGCTGAAAACATTTACTATATCGGTGATTTGGTACAGCGTTCAGAGACTGAACTTCTAAAAACCCCAAATCTTGGTAAGAAATCATTGACAGAAATCAAAGACGTACTAGCGTCTAAAGATTTGGAGCTTGGTATGCGCCTAGATAACTGGCCACCAGCTGATTTACGTGTTGATGATCGCTTTTCTTATCGTAGCCGTTAAACTTTAAGGATTTTTGACTATGCGCCATCGTAAGAGTGGAGTCAAGCTGGGTCGTACCGGCAGTCATCGTAAGGCAATGTTTCAGAACATGACCAACTCATTATTTGAGCATGAACTGATCAAAACAACTTTACCAAAAGCAAAAGAGTTACGTCGCGTTGCTGAGCCATTGATCACTATGGCTAAAGAAGACAGCGTTGCTAACCGTCGCTTGGCATTTAGCCGTATGCGTAGCAAAGCTATGGTAGGCAAATTATTTGGTACTCTTGGTCCTCGTTACCAAGCTCGTCCAGGTGGTTATTTGCGTATCGTAAAATGTGGTTACCGTGATGGTGACAATGCGCCTATGGCTTATGTAGAATTGGTTGATCGCGACTAATTTTACAATAACCAAAATATGTACATAAAAAAGCTCCAATTCAATTGGAGCTTTTTTTCGTTTAAATTTTTGTATGATCGTTAGGGAAGTGCATATTTACTCAATTGCAGTAAATATCTATCTACAGCAATGAGTTCACATCAGCAGCACCTTGCCGAATGATTTCTGGCTGGCTACTGGTCATATCGACGATGGTCGTGAGTTTGGTGGTTTTAATGCCAGCATTAATGAGCCCATCTATCTTATTGCCTAATAATTCTTCGATCTCGAAAGGGTCATCTAATATATCATCACGATTCGGTAGTATTAATGAGCTGGTCAAAATAGGTTCATCCATCGCTTCTAATAAAGCTTGGGCAATAGCATTACTTGGAACACGAATACCAATGGTTTTTTTCTTTGCATGTGCCAGCTTCTTAGGGACATCTTTAGTCGCGTTTAAAATAAAGGTAATCGGTGCTGGTGTATGCGCTTTGAGCTGTTTAAATTGGACATTGTCTACTGCAGCATAATTCGCAATCTCACTTAGATCACGGCAAAGTAGGGTGAATTGATGTTTATCATCAAGTGCGCGTATTTGTTTTAGTTTCTCCAAGGCATCTTTTGCGCCCAAGCGACAGCCGAAAGCGTAACTGGTATCAGTCGGATAAATAATCAATTGATCTTTACGTAATAAATCTGCTACTTGCTCAATCAGCCGTGGCTGTGGATTTTCTGGATGAATATAAAATACTTGCATAATAATTCCTTATTTTATAATTATTAGAATTTGATTGATGAACTTTGCTTTTTGTACTAAAGATTAAAATACGGCTTTATCAAGTAGTATAGCGTAAAGTAAATATAAGTTTATGGGCAAGGCGTTAACGTGAGTATAAAATCGTTAACAATAGCCAGTCGTGTAATGAGTTTTGATGACGATAATAAAAAATCTTACATTGTAGGTTTTAGCTAAGATACGGCGCAGATAGTGAGTAAAGCTTGTAGCAAGGTTTTAGCATCAGATGGTAAGGTATCTGGTTTAGTAATATATGCTTGAACTTGTTGATAAACATCTTGAGCAAAAGTACTACCACTGGTATCAAAATCTGCAGATAAATTATCTTGTGATACTTGAAAAGGTCGTCCACAAGCTAACGTAAACAAACACTCTATAGCTTGTGGCTTAACCTCAACACGTTCAAATGCCTGTTGTTGAGCCGGTGAGCGTCCGTCAGGTGCATACCAGTAGCCAAAGTCAGGTAGTTGTCTACGTCGTTCACCTGCCATACAAAAATGGCTGATTTCATGCAATGCACTAGCAAAAAATCCATGAGCAAACTCAATTCTTGCGGGTTGATTGTTCTGGGCAGGAAAGTATTCGGGCTCGCCAGTGCTACGAACCAAGATAACCTGTTTGCTGATAAATAAATGATTAAATAGATTAATAAGCCAATCAGTCAGTGCTTGCTCAATACCTTCAAACGATAATTCATTTTGAAAATTAAGATCGGTTAAACTGTTTTGAATAAATTCGCATACTTTGATAGGCTCAATGATCTTGATCTCTTTAGCAGAATGAATCAAATAGTTATTAGCCAAATATTGCCACTGTAATGCCAGTTTTTTTAATGAGGAATCTGCCTCAAGATTGATACTGTGTTCAGTAAGATTTGTTTTCTGACTTTGCAATTCATTCAAACGGTGTAATAAATTTTTGGCATCAATAGTAGATAATGAATTGGAAAAATCAGGAGAAAAGGTAGGCGATATCATAAATAAAACTTTAACCAAGTAAAGGATGATAGAGCAGGATGTCCTATCTCTTTAGGTAAACAATGACAAGGAAATTGCCAAAAAATATTAACATACTAGCGCTAGCGCAACAGGGCGCTTTCCGTTAGTATGGCAGGCAATATTATACACCGTTTTTGATCAATGAGGCCGCGTATGTCAAGCACCCAAGATAACAAGCCGTCAGCGCTTCATGCTAGTAAAGTACAAGTGCCTACGTCAACCAGCATGCCTGATAACATCTCTTTAAATAAGTGGGAAGACACTGGCTTTGAATGGGCAGGTGAAGAAGCTCCCAGCTCTTTTGAGCGTCTTGCGACTATTTTAGCTAGCGAGCATGAACAATCAAATATTGTGCTAAATACCACTCTGTATCGTCGCAACAATGTACTGCATTTGGCTTTCACATTGACTGGTGAAGTCTGGCTGACTTGCCAGCGCTGTCTGCAGCCGATTGCTATTGATTTGAGTGATGAGTATGATATTGCGCTTCTTGATAATGAAAGCCAAATACGCCTAGTTAATGAAGAGCAAGATTATTTATTGTTAGACGAAATTGTCACTGAGCAATCGCCAGAGCGACTATTACCATTCAAAAAATTGGTAGAAGATGAAATTTTGCTCAAAACGCCAATGGCGCCAAAGCATGATGACTGTGAAATGAGTGTTGAGCAGTTTGGTGAAATACCTGAAGAAGAAGAAACTGAAAATCCTTTTGCTGCTTTAGCATCTTTGAAAGGTAACTTATAACGCTATAAACGGCATTGATAAAAGATATGTTCTATTATATTTTTGCCAGCTTTATGCAGAAGAGTGAAAAGCAGGGCTTTATTAATCCGTTGAACATGCGTATAATGTCCCGTTTATTGCATTCTAGCAATCTGCCATTGGCAGAGAGAAGCTAACCTTGCAGACTAACTATAGATTTTAGACGTAATCAACACTTTAATACGTGGCAATCTATTTAACTAATGATGCGTAAGACTTAGGTTGTTGTGATTATATAGCCTCTGTCAGTGTCGATTAAAGCTGAATTTCAAGCTTATCCCTTTTAAGTATAGGAGCTATATCATGGCCGTTCAAAAAAGTCGTAAAAGTCGTTCACGTCGTGACATGCGCCGTTCACATCATCGCATGGAAATCGCTGAAATAAGCGTTGATGCTACTACTGGTGAAAAACATCGTCGTCATCACATGACCAAAGATGGTTTTTATCGTGGTCGTCAGTTGTTTAAAGTAAGTCAAGACGCTTAATTTATTGTTATTTGATGGCTGCTAAAGATGATGATGGTTTTTATGACTGTCGATGTTCTTTATCAGGCTATTATTCAGCAATTGGTTTGAGCTAATGAAAGCCAAGTTATTTCGCTATCATATATTATGTGGCTAGATAACTTGGCTTTTTGCTATGGGTTTTTTAGTAATAGTTTTCATTATTAGTTTTTAATACTGTTTATTGACTGTTTATTGACTGTTTATTGACTGTTTATTGACCGCTAGCTGTTGACGGCCGTTTTAACGCATCAGTTATGAAGAATTAGCTATTCTAGCTATCTAGTATAAGTCACATCATAGGATTTATCGAAGCGAGATAAATAATTAACTTTTTAGCAGCTTTGTTAATTACTGATGTCAGTGTATAGTTTCATAAGAGTATGCTGTCTTAAAGGACTAGTGACAGTAACGGCTCTATAAAATTAATATCCTATTATAGTCTTTAACTCTACGATTAGCCCCATTCACGCTAGGGGTGTTTCCAATCAAATAAGGAATATTGGTTATGGGCTCTGTACCCGATATGATAAAAAAACAACCAACCCGTATTGCAATACTGTTTCCTGGGCAAGGCTCACAAGTAGTCGGTATGACAAGCGAGCTTGCTGATACCTATCCTGAAATTCTTGAAACCTTTACTGAAGCAAGTGTGGCATTAGGCGAAGATTTGTGGGCAATCTGTCAAGATGAAGAAAAACTTAATCAAACGCAATATACACAGCCTGCGTTATTGACCGCTAGTATCGCTATTTGGCGCATCTTACAACAAAAAATAAAGGATAAGCCTTGTTACCTAGCTGGTCATTCCCTTGGCGAATATAGCGCCCTTTGCGCAGCTAACGTGCTGTCACTTGCTGATGCCGTGAAACTGGTACATAAGCGTGGTCAATTGATGCAAGACGCTGTAGTGGGTATTGATACGGCTATGGCAGCAGTACTAGGTTTGGAAGATCACCGAGTCGAAAATTTGTGTGAGCAAGCAACTGAGCATGTAGATGATGCGATTGTTGGTGCAGCAAATTTTAATAGCCCAGGGCAAGTTGTGGTTTCTGGTAATGCTGCAGGCGTTAATGCAGTCATTGATAAAGTACAAAATACTGGCAAAAAAGCCATTCCATTAAAGGTAAGTGTGCCGTCACACTGTGCTTTAATGGAGCCGGCCAGTAAAGCGTTGGCAGCAGAACTTGCCGCAATTAAGTTTGATCAAGCAACGATTCCTGTGATTCAAAATCGTCATGCACGTGTTGAAACCAGTGCGGCAGGTATCAAAGAGGCATTAACCGAACAACTAAGTCAGCCAGTACTATGGTCAAAAACCATGCAAGAGCTGGCAGATAAACAAATTAACATTTTAATTGAGTGTGGTAGTGGTAACGTCTTGAGTAATTTGGCGAAGCGTCAAGCGCATCCAATTATGAGCTATCCGACTGACAAGCCCGCTCGTCTAGATAAATTGCTGGAGGTATTATCATGAGCCGTACGATCACATTAGTCACAGGCGCAAGCCGCGGTATCGGCAAAGCCGTCGCCAAACGCTTTGCTAAAGAAGGACATTTCGTCATCGGGACAGCCACCACCGAAAAAGGTGCTGCACAAATTGATGACTATCTAAATGATAGTGGCGGTATTGGTCGTGTTTTAGATGTACGCGATACTGCGCAGATTGACAAGCTATTTGAAGAGATAGAAAGCGTCTATGGTGCTGTTCAAGTATTGGTAAATAATGCTGGTATCACTCAAGATGGCTTATTGATGCGTATGAAAGATGAAGATTGGGACAATGTCATAGATACCAATTTAACCTCTGTTTATCGTATGAGCAAACGTGCTATCCGTGGCATGATGAAAGCACGCCGTGGTCGTATTATCAACATCACCTCTGTGGTTGCCCAAATGGGTAATGCAGGTCAATCTAACTATGCGGCGACTAAAGCTGGCGTCGAAGGTTTTAGCCGTACGCTAGCGCGCGAAATTGGCTCACGTCAAGTTACCATTAATTGTGTGGCGCCAGGTTTGATTGAAACCGATATGACGGACGAGCTTGATGAGCGTTTATTGAACTCAATGTTAGATGCTGTACCTATCAGCCGTCTTGGTCAGCCAGAGGATATCGCTGCTGCTGTACTGTTTTTAGCAAGCGATGAAGCCAGTTATATCACAGGTGCTGTTTTGCCGGTCAATGGCGGCATGTATATGTAGCAGTTTGCTGTCGGATTTTTCCTACATGCGATAGCAATTAGTGCTGAATCCCAAGCGTTACATACTTATAATAAAAAACTGTGTGAACGAGTGTAAACTATAATAAAGGGTGCTATAATGTCGAATACTTTTAAGTCAAAGCCATGTATGATAGCAAGGCTTTACTAGATATTAGTACAGAATGTATAACTTGTTATAGTACACTCAGATGGCTATATGGATCTGATAATCCCATTTATATACAATGCTATAGTGGCTAACCACGTGATTATAGTAGTTTGTCAAAATAATAGATCAAAAAGGAGAAATCTACATGAGTAATGATACCGAGCAAAGAGTTAAAGCTGCCGTAGCTGAGCAACTAGGTATGAATGTTGAAGACATCAACAACGATGCTTCATTTATGGAAGACTTAGGCGCTGATTCACTGGATTTAGTTGAGTTGGTTATGTCATTTGAAAGCGATTTTGGCATCACAATTCCTGACGAAGATTCAGCAGAATTAACGACTGTTCAAAAAGCAATCGACTACGTACAAGCACAGCTATAATTAGCGACTTGCTCAATAAGTTCGATATGACCGCTTATCTTGATAGATAGGCGGTTTTTTTATGTTTATCATTTCTCTTTATTGTTATTACACTTATAACAACTGATTTAATATTAGCGTTAACATTGGCTACGCCAAATCAACATTACTCAACATACTCTTACTATTTATCGCTCATGGCTTTGCTTATACTCATAATGGTAAGCAAAAAAGGGTGATAACCGATATGCGTTATCATCGAAACAACAATGATGCATAATAATTAATAATATTTTAAGGAGCAGTTATATGGGTATGTTCAGTTTTGCAAAAGACATTGGTGATAAAATCTTTAATCGTGATGACGCCAAGCATGACGCTAAAGTAGAAACCAAAGCAGACGCTAATACACCAGTACAGAGTACTGAGCCTTCAGCGCAATCAGTAGCCAATATTTTACTTCGTCGTATTCAGCAGCAAAATCTAAATATTAGTGATTTAAAGATTAAGTATAATGGGTCAACCGATACTGCAGAAATTAGCGGTAAAGCTAAGACTCAAGCTGATCGCGAAAAAGCTATTATTGCCATCGGTAATGTACAAAACGTGGCTAAAGTCATTGATAATATCGATATTGAAGAGCAGTCACCTGAGTCGACTATGTACACTGTAAAATCTGGTGATAGCTTATCTAAAATTGCAAAAGATGTTTATGGTTCAACTGGTGATTATATGAAGATATTTGAAGCCAATAAGCCGATGTTGTCTGACCCAGACAAGATTTATCCTGGTCAAGTACTACGTATTCCTAAATAGTTATCATTTTTTAAGTCGTTATAAGTATCGAAACACTCATAGTATTTTGGATACTTAGAATATGGCTGTATAAAGACACCTCAAAATATGAGGTGTTTTTTTATGTATAAAATATAGAGTTAAAAATTAGGCTTCTAATTATTAATAAGTAAGATATCCAATTTATGACGCTGTTCAGCGATCGCCCAATCTATATGTTCGTCAAGCATAGTGTTATGTAGCCCCAGTTTTGCTTGTAATGCTTCGATGATTTCTTGATTACCAGTGGCATTGCCAAGACCGATAGCGATATTACGCAGAAAATTCACATAACCGGTGCGTCTAAGTGGGCTACCTTCGGTCTTTTTCATAAACTCTGCTTCTTGCCATTGCCACAATTCCAGCAAACTGCTGCTATCAAGGCGATGCCTTGGCGCAAAATCCTCTACGGGCGTCAGATTGGCATAACGGTTCCATGGGCAAATCAGCTGACAATCATCACAGCCAAAGATACGATTACCAATAGCGCGGCGGTATTTTTCATCGATAATACCGTCATGTTCAATCGTAAGATAAGAGATGCAAGCTGACGCATTAAGCTCATAAGGGGCGACAATGGCTTGAGTGGGACAGATATCAATACAGGCGCTGCAACTGCCGCAATGCTCTTTAACTGGCTCATCGTCAGGTAGTTCAAGGCTCATAAACAGCTCTCCGAGCACAAAGAACGAGCCGGCTTGTTTGTTTATGAGTAATGTATGCTTGCCAGTCCAGCCAAGACCCGCAGCATCAGCAATCGGTCGCTCAAAGATAGGAGCTGAGTCACTAAAAGGTCTAAAAATAAAATCTGTGTCAGCGCCAATATCTAGATGTCGCCATTCAGGAAGCATCGCCTCGATTTTTAACGCCAGCTGCTTAAGGCGACTGCGCATGGTTTTATGATAGTCGCGCCCTCTTGCATAGCGAGCAATGATACCTTGGTTAGGATAATTATTGTCAGTCACAGTACGTGGTGTTGGGGTTTGAGTGAGATAATCCATACGCACACTAATAATGGTTTTTGCGCCTTCTACCAGTTGCTCAGGGTGTGCACGCAGATGATGATTGCTGTGCATAAACTGTAATTGTGCTTCATAGCCTTTGGCCAACCACTGCTTTAACTGTTCAGTCTGCTTAACAAACAAAGGGTGATGTACCGATAAAAAGCCGCAATCTGCAAACCCTAACGATTGCGCTGTCTCTTTAATCCAGTGTTTAATATCTGCTGTAGTAGTAAAATCATGCGTATTATTGATAGCAATCTTTTTAGCAGTGACGCTAGTAGGTAATGATGGCATCTGCGTTTGAGAGTTTGTTTGAGATTTATTGCTCATATCTGACGATCAATGATAATGTGAATATGGATATGATAAGCCAGTGAGCGAAGAGCGCAAGTATCAAAGTGAATAAATCCATATAAATATAGATTTATATAGATTAAACCTAATTAATTGACCTTAAAGTCAATAGCAGCAAATACATACATCAATTTTGGTTTGTACTGATAATAAGTCAGAAGCTTAGCCAAATCTTATAAGAATAATCGAGGGTTAGTCATGCCAACGTCAAATGAATTGTCATCGAAAACTACCATGCCTATCGCTCTATATAGCAGCAAGCAGCTCTATGCGATGGAACAAGCATGGTTTGCACAAGGCAATAACAGCTTTGCTCTAATGCAACAAGCGGCTTGGCAAATGGTGAAGCATATTGAGATACTTTATGAAGAAAAATGTTTGAATGAGCAATTAGCAAAGCAGGGCATTGCCTCTCGTCCTGTTAATCGTCCGTGCCGTGTCAGTGTTTGGGTCGGAAAAGGTAATAATGGTGGCGATGGGTGGCTTGTTGCGTATTATTTACAGCAGAGAGGCTGGCAAGTACAAATCATTACGGTTGGCTTTGAGAAACAAGATTTTGTTATAAAAGATAATATAGAAAGTTTTAATGAA
The DNA here is from genome assembly GCF_904846475.1 of Psychrobacter sp. LFX-11D. Classification (NCBI taxonomy): domain Bacteria; kingdom Pseudomonadati; phylum Pseudomonadota; class Gammaproteobacteria; order Moraxellales; family Moraxellaceae; genus Psychrobacter; species Psychrobacter sp. LFX-11D. The sequence goes on along the minus strand of NZ_CAJHAV010000002.1, from coordinate 36,842 downwards.
GATAGTAAAAATCCAATTGCTGATGCGACAAAGGCGTTACAGCTGGCACTATCTGCTGATTGTAAATATCGATGTTTTGAAAATATCGATGATAGAAGCATGAGCGCTTTGCCGGCGGATGTTTATATCGATGCGATATTTGGTATTGGATTCAATCGTGCAGCGAGCGATATTTATCAGCAAGCAATTTGCGCTTTTAACAAAGCAGCAGAGCATGCTAAAGCATTGGTCATCGCGGTTGATATCTCAAGTGGCTTGGTTGCCTCTACTGGTCAGGTATTTGAGCGTGTTGCGATAGCCGCAGATGTGACCTTATGTCTGATCGCACGTAAATTTGGTCTGCATACCAAAGCCGGGCTCGATTATAGCGGCGCCGTGATTGATATACCGCTGATACCCCATCTAGCAAATGATAACGCGCTTATTCCTATCGCCACCCTTATTAATTCGCCTTATCGATTAAAGCCACGCCGACAAAACAGCCATAAAGGCAGCTATGGGCATGTATTAATCATTGGCGGCAATCGTATTGATAACTCACAAGGCATGGGCGGAGCAGCCATATTATCGGCATCGAGCGCGATGGCGACGGGCAGTGGTAAAATAACAGTTGCCTGCCATAAGGCTTACCATGGGGCGTTATTAACCTCGCTAGCAGATGCAATGAGCATGGATTTGCATGATACCAAAGGAGTAAAACGCCTAATTAAAGAGGCCAGTGTGGTTGCTATTGGTATGGGCCTAGGGCGTGATGAAAAAGCAAAATTGCTATTTACTGAATATCTGCAGACTGCGGTAGCAGCAGGTAAGCCCGTAATCATTGATGCTGACGGTCTCTATCATTTGGCATCATTGCATCGGGAAAACCATATGCTGATAGCCGAGCTAAAAACACATAGTAAAAATTATCAAGTGTGTTTAACGCCACATAGTGGGGAAGCTGCTAGATTATTGAATAAAAAGGTAAATGAGATAGAAAATGATAGATTGGCTGCAATAACAGAGTGCGCAGCAATTTATGGCGGTGATTGGGTGTTAAAGGGAGCAGGGTCGTTAATTCTGGAGCAGCAATCAGCGCAACCGCATGTTTATGTGTGCGGTGTGGGCAATGCTGGCATGGCGACCGCTGGTATGGGTGATGTACTTACAGGTGTCATTACTGGACTATGGGCACAGGATGATTTAAAACATGAACTACGCAGTTTGCACCAAGCAGTCGTTATCCATGGATTAGCAGGCGATGTTTTAGTCAACCAGACGAGAAATAACGATGATAATTTATTATTGGTGGGGCAGCGAGGTCTGCAAGCTCAAGATATGCCAGCAGCTATCCGTCATGTGATGCATCTCATAACAGATAGCCTTTAACGATTTAATGTCACCTCAGCTAAATGTGTTTAAACACCAAATTGAAGATTAGCCACAATACTGGGTAATGGCTTGTTGAACACGTTCACGCTTAAGCTCAATCTCACGACCATCTAGATATTGACGTTTGCCATTGGCATCCATCTCATAAATACGTCCGCCCACATTTAGATTGGTTAAATTATTGCGTAACGATTGACAACGCTGGGCATTCGCTTGGGCTTCTTGCTCTTTGATGCGTGCTTCTAATTGGGCAACGCGCTGTTCTTCTGCGCTTTGCGGCGCACTTTGATAGGCTTCGGTTTTACCTGCCAGCTGTCCAGCATTGCTCTGTCTACCGTCACTACGAAACTCGATAACTTCGATATTCCTACCATTTTGCGGCGCATATTGGCTGTACTTGACTTCGCCATGTGCGCCAATAGATTTGTATACCTGAATGGCATGAGTGGCGCTCATTGGTAGTATGAACATACACGCAGTGCTGACACTGATAAGTAGTTTGGTAGCAGTGCTTATCGTAGACGCTTGTGCCATAGTAACAGCCCTCTTAATGGGTAAAAAATACAGCTATCGTTCAGTTAAGCATAAGGGTTAATAGAATCGATAACAATATAAATACATAATGGCTTGATTCTAGCAAATAATACTTATGAATGTACATTGTTTAATAACCAATAGTTGGGGATAGGGTTTAGAAGTTTTTCTTGACAATAGCTCACAAACCATCGAATATAATAGCAGTTGATTGGTCAGTGAGCGGCTTTTATGATATTGCCGTGGCACTTGAAAATAAGGACTACGGGTTGCTTATCGGTAGCTTGCTTAGCCTTATTATCTTTGTGACAATGATATAAAATAAATAGCGCTTGTAATAATGCTATTCAAATCTATATTTATTGTCTCCGGACTTATCTGTCTACAATGACTAAGATAAACTTATTATTACTGTGTCTCGTAAGATTTTGCTGTTGTAAAAATAGAGTGTCATGTGTGTTTTTAACATCTCCTCATCAAACAGGTTATAAGATTTCGTAATCATATAACATGATATAAGCTATAAAATATAAGCTTTGAGATTTGTTCTATCATTCTGTATCCGTCTATTTGTCATTAGCGCAACCTTGTATGCACTACAAATAATAAGCTTCTTTTATAGATGCACTCGCATCTTGTCACTGTATATCGATAAAACCCTGTCGCAAAGCTGACCTTAAATATATTGCTATGTTTGAGTAATATGCTGTCCTATAACACAGCGTAACTTAGACGTAGCGGGCACATATTCTTGCCACAAAAAAAGGTGACGACAGTGACGCAAACCACGCAAAGTCCGAATATGACTGGACATACCCAAACGGGTCATGCTGCCAAGAATTTCCCTGAAAAGCAGCAACGCCTTGCCGAAGGAAGCAATGAGCCTGTCATGCTATCTGGTGCTGAGATGTTGGTGCAAGCACTAACGGATGAGGGCGTCAAATACATTTTTGGTTATCCAGGCGGTGCGGTCCTTCATATCTATGACGCCTTATTTCAACAAGACAATGTTGAGCATATTCTGGTACGTCATGAACAAGCCGCAGGTCACATGGCAGATGCTTATTCACGAGTAACTGGCAACACGGGTGTGGTGCTAGCGACTTCAGGTCCTGGTGCGACCAATACAGTGACAGCTATTGCCACTGCTTTTATGGATTCTGTACCGATGGTGATCATCGCAGGTCAGGTGCCTAGTAGTCTGATCGGTGAAGATGCTTTCCAAGAAACCGATATGATTGGTGTATCACGCCCAATCGTGAAGCATAGCTTTCAAGTTCGCCATGCTAGCGAAATCCCAATGATTGTCAAAAAAGCCTTTTATATTGCCCAGTCTGGACGTCCGGGTCCTGTTGTCATCGATGTGCCAAAAGACATGACTGCGCCTAGCGAAAAATTTGCTTATGAATATCCAAAAGAGGTATTTATACGCTCATATCAGCCGTCATTAAAAGGTCATAGTGGTCAAATCAAAAAGGCGGTTGAAACCTTACTTGCGGCTAAGCGCCCGATTATTTACTCTGGTGGCGGTGTAGTTTTAGGTAATGCCTATAAAGAATTAACGGCGCTTGCTCATCGTTTAAACCTACCAGTCACCAATACCTTAATGGGTTTGGGTGCTTTCCCTGGCTCTGATGAGCAGTTCTTGGGTATGCTTGGTATGCATGGCACTTATGAAGCCAATATGACCATGCATCATTCTGACGTTATATTGGCAGTTGGGGCACGCTTTGATGATCGCGTGACCAATAACGTCAAAAAATTCTGTCCAAATGCGACGATTATTCATATTGATATTGACCCAACCTCTATCTCAAAAACGATCTTTGCTCATATTCCTATCGTTGGCGATGTGAAATCAGTGCTTACTGACATGATAGACATTATTGGCGAAGATAAAGAGTTAGACCAACCGGCGTTGTTGGATTGGTGGTCACAGATTAATGAGTGGCGCAAGCGTCATGGTTTGCGCTATGACACCAGTACCGATAATGGTATTAAGCCACAAGCGGTCGTTCAAGCTTTAGATAAAGTGACTAATAGTAATGCGATTATCACGAGTGACGTGGGTCAACATCAGATGTTTGCCGCGCTTTACTATACCTATAATGAGCCACGTCAATGGCTGAACTCAGGTGGTCTTGGTACTATGGGCGTTGGCTTGCCGTATGCGATGGCAGCCAAACTTGCTAATCCTGAGCGTGATGTGGTTTGTATTACTGGCGAAGGCTCTATTCAGATGAATATCCAAGAACTGTCTACCTGTTTGCAGTATGATTTGCCAGTTAAAATCCTAAACTTGAATAATGCACAGTTGGGTATGGTAAAACAGTGGCAAGACATGCTGTATGAAGGTCGTCACGCACATTCTTACATGAATTCTTTACCAGACTTTGTCAAGCTTGCTGAAAGCTATGGTCACGTCGGTATCAAGATTACTGATCCTGCGACCATGGAAGCACAATTGGCTGAAGCCATGGCAATAAAAGACAGGTTGGTATTTATCGATGTTTACGTCGATCGTAATGAGCATGTATATCCGATGCAAATCGCTGGGCAAACGATGCGTGATATGTGGTTAACAAAAGGGGAGCGTACCTAATGCAACAACAACATCTGATTTCGGTATTGATGGAAAACGAAGCGGGTTCGTTGTCGCGTTTAGTCGGCTTGTTCTCACAACGTGGCTACAATATCGAAACGCTAAACGTCGCCCCTACTGATGATCCAAGTATTTCACGTCTGACAGTAACGACAATCACGTCACCTGAAAAGATAGAACAAATCACCAAGCAATTGCATAAATTGATCGAAGTGGTTAAAGTGCTTAATCTCTCAGATACCGTACACGTCGAACGTGAGCTGATGCTAATAAAAGTACGTGCGACGGGCGGTGTACGTGAAGAGATCAAACGCAGTGCCGATATTTTTCGTGCACAGATCGTTGACGTCAATGCCAACTTATATACGATTCAAATCGTCGGCGATAAAGCTAAGCTCGATGGTTTTATTGATGTTATTGGTCGCGAACGTATCATGGAAGTAGTGCGTTCAGGCGTCATTGGTATTGCTCGTGGTGACAAAACGCTAAGCCTATAATCAGCGTTTATGATCTTCAAAATACAGTATTTCAAACTTATTTATTCAACATCAACATAGCGCTTATCTCACCAATCACTTCGATAAGGTGACTATAATTTAAGTGTTTATTTATCCATGGTACGCCATGATTTAGGAAAAGGACTCTGTTTATGAACGTTTATTATGATAAAGATTGTGATCTATCAATCGTACAAGGTAAAAAAGTTGCCATTATTGGTTATGGTTCACAAGGTCATGCGCACGCGCTTAACCTACAAGATTCAAACGTCGATGTGACGGTTGGTCTACGTGCTAACTCTGGCTCATGGAAGAAAGCAGAAAATGCTGGCTTAAAAGTTGCTGAAGTAGAAGAGGCGGTAAAAGCTGCTGACATCATCATGATTTTGACGCCTGATGAATTCCAAAAAGAGCTTTATAATGACGTGATTGAGCCAAACATCAAGCAGGGCGCGACACTAGCCTTTGCTCATGGTTTTGCGATTCATTACAACCAAGTCGTTCCACGTAGCGATCTTGATGTCATCATGGTGGCACCAAAAGCACCAGGTCATACCGTTCGTTCAGAATTCGCCAAAGGCGGTGGTATCCCAGATCTTATCGCTATCTATCAAGATGCGTCAGGTCAAGCCAAGCAATTAGCATTATCTTATGCTGCTGGTGTTGGTGGTGGACGTTCAGGTATTATCGAAACGACCTTTAAAGATGAAACTGAAACTGACCTATTTGGTGAGCAAGCGGTTCTTTGTGGTGGCGCAGTAGAGCTAGTAAAAATGGGCTTTGAAACCTTAACTGAAGCTGGCTATGCACCAGAAATGGCTTACTTTGAGTGCTTACATGAGCTAAAGCTTATTGTCGACTTGATGTATGAAGGCGGTATCGCTGACATGAACTACTCAATCAGTAATAACGCTGAATATGGCGAATATGTGACTGGTCCTGAAGTCATTAATGAGCAATCACGTGAAGCCATGCGTAATGCGCTAAAACGCATCCAATCTGGCGAATACGCAAAAATGTTCATCAGTGAAGGCGCAACCAACTATCCATCAATGACGGCTCGTCGTCGTAACAATGCAGAGCATCAAATCGAAATCACGGGCGCTAAGCTACGTGGTATGATGCCTTGGATCGGCGGCAATAAAATCATCGATAAAGACAAAAACTAATTTGCTATTGATGAATTAGTAAAGAAATCAGTCTAAAGAAGCCCATGTTATCAGTGATAGCATGGGCTTCTTATTTTTAGTAGGCGGTGTTTTATAAAATATTTTTATCATCGCCAGTCTGTGTTGGTTGAAAATCTGACTTCGCTGCCTAATATAGGCAAGCATTATCATATCTATTAACGGCTTAGTCGGTTAAATAGGTATCTCTATTTTTATCCTTGTTATTTTTATTCTTGCAATATAAATGCCAAGGATTCTTTTATTCTATAGATTATAGGTTGTCTGTTGTGCAAATATCTTATCCTGATTGGCTAACACCGCAATTCATATACGTTACTCTGAGCGCTGTCGTTGCCGTTTTGATTTGGATCGAAGGGGAGATGCTCAAAAAAACTGGTGGCAAACTACCTAACTCTAAGTTCTTTCAAATCAGCTCAATTCTAGATACCTCATGGTTTTTCATCTCAGTAGTGATGTTATATACGATTGATTTGACACCACTAGCCGTTGCTGTACCAGCGGCTTACGGTCTTTATACGACCTTTGGCTGGATCTATGGCGCACGTTTATTGAAGCGTAAAGGCATTCCTGACTCTCCGAAAGACTTGGTCATACCTGCTAAATATATCGCTTATAGTCAGTCATTTTCGCTGATATTTTTTGCGCTATGTTTATTGGTATTGAGCTCACCGTGGTTGCCGATTGCTGTATAGTTTTTTTCAATATAGTAGCAAATATAATTCTTATCATTGTTATTTGTCGAAAGCGATATCTAAGTCCTTTGTAAATCTCGAAAGGTAAGTGGTAAAAAAGCATTCTATATCAACATATTAAGTCTCAAGTAGTTAATAGTAATAGTTATTTAAAATTGACTTGAATAGGTTACAAAAATCATCAATTTAAGCTGTTGCGCTTAAAAAAAGCTGTTATAATCAGCTTGTACTCAAAGGATTTCGGGTAAAAATATTAAGATCTCTATTAGAGGTTTCAATGATTTTACCCACGCATTCTGCAAGAAAAACTTAGGTATATATCAATTAATCGGTGATGACACACGTCTCGCCAACAGTTAAAGAGTTAGGAAAATTTATGTCAGATAAAGTTGAAGGCACTGTAAAGTGGTTTAATGAAGCTAAAGGTTTTGGTTTTATCGCGCAAGACAACGGCGGACAAGACGTATTCGCTCACTACAGCGCTATCCAAGGCGGTGGTTTCAAAACTCTAGCCGAAGGCCAAAAAGTGTCTTTCATCTTAGGTGATGGCAAGAAAGGCCCACAAGCTGAGCAAATCGAAGCTATCTAATCTCATTTGACATTGAGTAAGCTGTTCTTCAGCGCGCTTAATGACAGTAAGATTATCAATATGCATTGATGCCTTTGTTTGTTAAAACAATAAAAATACTGTTTAGACTTTAAAAAAGAGCAACCTCTGATCAGGTTGCTTTTTTTATGATCTTTTTTTGATTCAATTCTTATAATAACGAGATGGTATTGGTTTATATTAACAGTTATAAACGACTTAGATAGCTTGTAGAAATCAGAAAAGAATAAGAATAATGATAAGAAAATGGTGTGACTAGGCGCTTATAAACTGTTTATTGTAGAATGGTGACAAATTTATGACGCATTATTCACGGCGTTGTCTTGACCTTAAGGCTGAGCTCACGCAAGATACATAGGTCTGATAATAACGGTTGGCTTAGCTTTGGCAGATTTTATAGATAGAGAGTGTGATGCCAGTATATTGTTTATGGTCTGATATTTTTTATTACATTATAGATGCTGACGCAGCAATCAACCTTGAGTACTATTTCGAACGACGATTTTAAAAAAATGAACCTTTGGTTCTTAACTGGCAATTTTAATTCATAACATTAATAAACGAGGAACGTATGAAAGCATTAGTAGCGGTCAAGCGTGTCATTGATTACAACGTAAAAGTTCGTGTAAAAGCTGATAATTCTGGCGTAGATTTATCTAACACTAAAATGTCAATCAACCCTTTTGATGAAATTGCAGTAGAAGAAGCGGTTCGTCTTAAAGAAGCGGGTGTGATTGATGAAATCATCGTTGCCTCAATTGGTCCAAAAGAGTCACAAGAGCAGATTCGTGCCGCTTTAGCACTGGGTGCTGATCGTGGTATCTTGGTAGTAACTGATGCAAAACCTTATCCTCTACAAATCGCTAAAATCCTGAAAAATATCGCTGAATCTGAAGCTACCGATATCATTCTACTAGGTAAACAAGCGATTGATGATGATAATAACCAAACGGGTCAAATGCTAGCGGCATTGATGGGTATCGGTCAGGGTACATTTGCATCAGAAGTAAAGGTTGAAGGCGATAAAGTTAATGTAACGCGTGAAATCGATGGTGGTTTGCAAACGGTTGCGCTTGATTTGCCAGCGGTTATTACCACTGATTTACGTTTGAATGAGCCACGTTATGCAAAATTGCCTAACATCATGAAAGCGAAGAAAAAGCAGCTTGATGAAAAAACACCTGCTGATTTTGGTGTTGATATGGCATCTAAGCAAGAAATCATTAAAGTTGTACCACCTGCTGAGCGTAAAGCTGGTATCAAAGTGGGTTCAGTTGATGAGTTGGTCGATAAGCTAAGAAACGAAGCAAAAGTCATTTAATACTTTGCTAGTGCCTATCTACTGCAAAGCCATGACGTCCTAAATAAGTTTTATTGAACTTGGACATAATAGGGCTTTGTGTACCAACAACCTCATGAATAGATGATACGAATAAATAAAGGACAAAAACAATGGCAATTTTGGTATATGCAGAACACGACAATGCCAGTCTAAAAAAGGCAACTTTGAATACGATCGCTGCTGCTCAGCAAATTGGCGGTGATATTCATGTATTGATCGCTGGTAGTGGTGCGCAAGCAGCAGCTGACGAAGCAGCAAAAGCAGCAGGCGTTAGCAAAGTATTGCTAGCCGACAACGCAGCTTATGAGCATCAATTGGCAGGTAACTTAGCGCTATTGGTCGCTGATATTGCTGGTGAGTACAGTCATATTCTTGCACCTGCTACAACAACTGGTAAAAACTTCCTACCACGCGTTGCCGCATTACTTGATGTCAGCATGTTATCAGAAATCTCTGCTGTGGTAGATGCACAAACGTTTGAGCGTCCTATCTATGCTGGTAACGCGACTGCAACGGTTAAGACGACAGAAGATAAAGTGGTATTAACCGTACGTACCACTGCTTTTGATCCAGTAGCAAGTGAAGGTGGTTCAGCCGCTGTTGAAACTCTTGACAATGTACAAGAGCTTGGCAAATCAAGCTTTGTTAATGAAGAGATGGCTAAGTCTGACCGTCCAGAATTGACGTCAGCCAGCATCGTGGTTTCTGGTGGTCGTGCCCTAGCAAATGGTGAAAACTTCACTAAATATATCGAGCCATTGGCTGATAAACTTGGCGCTGCTGTTGGTGCATCACGTGCCGCTGTCGACGCAGGCTATGTACCAAACGATATGCAGGTTGGTCAAACGGGTAAAATCGTTGCACCAGACTTATATATCGCAGCTGGTATTTCAGGCGCTATTCAGCATTTAGCGGGTATGAAAGATTCTAAAGTCATCGTTGCTATCAACAATGACCCAGAATCACCTATCGCTAGCGTTGCCGATTACTTCTTAGAAGCTGATTTATTTGCAGCTTTACCTGAACTGACCAGTAAAATCTAAGTACTTGTTAGTGAAAGTTGAATACAAAAAACCCGCTGTCATTGATTGCGGGTTTTTTTATATTCAACTTAAAAATCGTCTTGCTGATTCAGTTAAATGATATTAGCTATAACTTCTTTGACGCAAGGTCTCATACAAACATAGCGAGCCTGCAATCGCAACATTGAGGCTTTCTTGCCCATTGGGCTGTGGTAGAGCGATAGGGGTTGCGCACTGCATCAGCTCGTCACAAACCCCTTGACCTTCATGTCCCATAATCCAAGCGATTGGTTTTTTTAAATCATGCTGATAGATGACGGTATCAGTGTGCGAGCTGGTGGCAAATAGAGGGGTTTGCACATGGTCTAAAACTTCTTGTACACTTAATCCCTCATATATATTTAGGGCAAACTGGGCACCCATTCCTGCCCGTAATGTTTTTGGTGACCAAGCTTGCGCAGTAGCGCTGGTGCAAAGTATGTTTTTGATTCCAACAGCTGCTGCGGTACGCAGTAATGTGCCGACATTACCACTATCTTGAACGTCATTGAGAATCAAGCAGTCATCATGAATCATAGATAGGCTAGGGGTTGGCATCTTAATCACTGCCATAATATCAATCCCAGTACCTAAGCTACGAATACTTTCATAAAGCGCATCCGACAAGGTTAAGATAGGCGTATAAGTGGGCAAGCGAGTGAGAACTTGCTGCACCTCAGGATGGTGGTGTGCAGACTCTGCTAGCAATATTTGCACAAATGGATAATCACTACGAAGGGCAGCATCAATAAGATGAATACCTTCAATGACAGTTTGTCCATGTTTGTTACGTTGGCGAGCTTGCGTCAATAACGCCTTTACTAGCTTGACCGTTGTATTCTTATCTGAGGTAATAAGCTCGGTGGGGTTTGCTACCATAATAGATCGCTTAGAGAAAAAGTATAAAATATAGACAGCGCCTATAAAATGATGAGTGATATGGCTTTATAGGTGCTGTCAAAATGTTCTTGATTAGCTTACTTATCACTGTAGTTTAAATGCAACTCTTTAATATAGTCGACTTCATTTTTACTGCCAAGCACTACAGGCACGCGTTGATGAATGTCAATCGGCTCTATATCTAAAATGCGATTGACTGCATCCGTTGCCCCGCCGCTAGCACGTTCAATTAATAAACTCATGGGATTGGCTTCATACATGAGACGTAATTTGCCTGCTTTATTGGCGTATTTGGTATCAAAGGGATATGTGAATAAACCACCGCGGCATAGAATGCGATGAACATCACCAACCATAGCGGCAACCCAGCGCGTATTAAAATCGCGACCACGTACGCCTGTCTCGCCAGCGATAAGCTCATCGATATATTGCTGCATTGGCGCGCGCCAATAACGGTAGTTTGAGGCATTGATAGCATATTCGCTAGTATCGGCATCGATGGTGACATTTTCTTCTATCAATACATAGTCATTGGTATCTGGATCTAGGCTAAACATGACTACATTATCTGTGATGGTCAGCGTGAGAACGGTAGACGTGCCATATAGTAAGTAACCGGCTGCTAGCTGCTGATTACCCGCTTGTAAAAAGTCGCTATTTTCACTAACTTGACCTTGACGCTGGTACGGTAAAATCGAGAATATGGTGCCGACAGCCATATTGATGTCGATATTAGACGAGCCATCGAGTGGGTCAAACAAGACCAATAAACTGCCATCAACATTGGCAGGAGTAGCGTCATCAAGCTCTTCTGAAGCAACACCAGCACAATGGCTGTTTTGTGCCAATGCATCTAATAATAAATCGTTGGCCAATACATCTAACTTCTTCTGGTCTTCACCTTGCACGTTTTGATTACCCGCTTCACCAAGGATGTCTGCTAAAGCGCCTTTTCTTAAGAGCTGTGAGATGGTCTTGCCGACGTCAGTAACGGTAGTGATAACGTCATTGAGGGCAGGAGTGGTGGCATTAGTGTTCAAGTACTGTGCTAAGGTTGTCATAGTGTTTCCTAATGAATAATTCTGATAAAGAGTGGTATAAGCTAAGTAAGGAATGCGTGTTTAAGAATTGATTACGTTATATTGATATGAGAGATATTGTTAAATACTGACTAAGGCGTCTTTGTCCTGACCTGAAAATCAGCTACACTAACACTATTATTATTCAATTATGGTTTAAGAGGCTGTCTTTTGATACGGTTGCCAAATGATGTGCTGCTATTCTCTAAAATGAGAGCCGCATCTATTTTAGTATTGTCTATATCACTGCGGTAAATTGTAGCAAATAAGCAGCAAAATGTCCTTGTCTGTATGCATGTCTGCCGTATTATCGAGTCAAAACCGTTAAAAAAACGAATGATAACTTATTATAAAATCATACAAACCCTTAATGAAGACGTGTCCTTATGTCAAATTCTATCGATAGCCAATCACTACCTACCGTCTCGCCGACAGACTACGCAAGATTTGATCCTGATACGATTCATGAAAAACTTGATGCGTCATTGAGTCGTCCGCAGCTCAATACTGATGGTAGTATTCGTCATTTTTTAGGTATCGAAGGTCTTGATAAAGCCCAGCTGCAGGCGATTATCGCTAAAGCTGAGTCATTTTTTGATGATAAGGGACAGCTGATTAACCGTCCTGAGCTTGAAGGCTATACGGTGATGAATCTGTTTTTTGAGCCATCGACGCGCACGCGTACCACGTTTGAAGTAGCAGAAAAACGTTTAGGTGCTAATGTATTAAATATCGATATCGAACGCTCTAGTACCAAGAAGGGAGAGAGCTTACGCGATACGTTATGGAATCTGCAAGCGATGACGGCAGATATCTTTGTGGTACGTCATTCAGCATCAGGTGCGGCACATTTTATGGCGACTGAAGTGACGCCAGATATTGCCATTATCAATGGTGGTGATGGCTGGCATGCGCATCCAACGCAAGGCATGCTTGATATGCTGACTATTCACCGTGAGGCGCCGCGTCCTTTTGAAGAGCTGTCGGTTGCAATCGTTGGCGATATCAAACACTCGCGAGTAGCACGCTCTGACATCAGTGCGCTACAAACATTGGGTGTAAAAGACATTCGCGTCTGCGCACCTCGTACGTTATTACCAAAAGGGATTGAGCGTTTTGGTGTGCAAGTATATGAGAATATGAATGAATGCGTGACGGACTGTGATGTCATTATGGGCTTGAGAATTCAAAATGAGCGTATTGGCTCTCCACTATTGGCATCATCGAGTGAATACTATAAGCACTATGGTATTACTCCTGAGCGCGTGGCACTGGCTAAGCCTGATGCTCTAGTTATGCACCCAGGACCGATGAACCGCGGTGTTGAGATTGCCTCAAGCGTTGCCGATGGTGCGCAATCTGTAATTTTAAAACAGGTTAATAACGGCATTGCTATTCGTATGGCGGTACTGTCGCTTGCGATGGAAGGTCAGCGCGCGCATCAAGCGACTGGTCATTAATATTTAGCTCGCCTGTTTTATTCTTATTTATTCCATTTTATTGATACGGTAATAACGCTCATGGTTCACATTACGAATTCAGATGTTCATATGCACGACTTACTTCCAAAAGTATTTAAAGAATCACTGTCACAAATCGCCACTGCTCAGTTAGCAAAGCTGACGAGCGAGCGCGAGACATGGATATTACCACCGCTGGTGGATTTGTGCGCCCGCTTACGTGAGCCGGGTCAACAGCAGCATGGCACGTTAGAGTCAGAAGGGCGTGCAGCACGTGGTAATGGTTTTTTGCATGTGGTGATTCCCCCTGATACCAATCCTATTTTAGAGAACGGTTCATTGTTAAAAGGCTTACGTGAGCGTGCGCTCGATGATGGCGGCATCTATTTGCATATTTTGGGCGCGTTGACTGCTGGCTTAGAAGGTGAACGTCCGTCTAATATTGCAGGACTTAAAAAAGGCGGCTGTATTGCCGTCTCCAATGCTCGCAGACCCTTTCAAAACGACTTAGTGCTCTTACGTACACTTGAGTATGCGGCGACGTTTGGCATGAAGGTATTCTTTTATCCTGATGAGCCTAGTCTATCTGGTGATGGCGTTGCACATGAAGGCTATATCGCTTCTTATCATGGTCTGCAGGGTATTCCTTGGATTGCAGAAACCGTCGCTTTATCAACGCAGTTACTTATGGTGGAAGAAACGGGCATAGCTGCTCACTTTAGCCAATTATCTTGTAAGTCGTCAATTGAGCTGATGCGCTGGGCGAAAGATAAAGGTTTACCAGTTACTTGTGACGTGGCAATGCATCAGTTGTATTTAACCGATGATAATCTGGAAGGCTTTAATGCTCAAGCATATGTATTACCCCCTTTGCGTAGTAATACTGATCAGCAAGCGATTCGCCGTGGTCTAAAAGATGGCACAATTGATGCAATTTGTAGTCATCATGAGCCATTAAACAGTACCGCGAAGAAAGCTCCATTTGCTGAAAGTACGCCCGGTATCTCAAATTTTGATACCTTTATGGCGCTGGCGTGCCAGTTAGTAAAAGATGAGGTGTTAACACTTGAGCAGCTAGTTGATAAAATCTGTCTAAACCCTGCAAAAATTGCGGGTATTAGCGAGCAATATGAGACTATCGGTGGCGCAGTACTGGTTGATCCCAATCTTGAATGGCAGGTGACTAGCGAATCCATGTTATCAAACGGCAAAAATACGCCATTCTTTAACCAAACACTGCAAGGGCGCGTTGTGGAGACTTTCTTTGGCTAATTTGCCTAGGCAGGATGATAGTCTAGAGTCTTCGTCAGAGGGCAATTCATCAAAAGATAACCATCCGTCTTCAGACCCACGACACAATGAGCCTCGCACGACGTCAAGCGAATCTATCAAAGCAGTAGCAATCTATGAAGTCGTAAAGGGTATTGGCGCACTACTAGGTGCATTGGCTTTATCGTCGTGGCATACCGACCTTGAGCATTGGCTCATTACGGCGACGGCTTCTTGGCAACAAGTATTTGGTCAGTTATTAGCGCCACAAGTTGACAGTGCGGTGCGTATTGCACAGATGGCAAGCAAAAACTGGTCGGTATTCTTATTATTGATTTTTGCTTATGCCAGTTTGCGTTTTGTCGAGGCATATGGCTTATGGCAAGATAAAACATGGGCTTACTGGTTTGGGGTACTGGGTTATGGAATATTTATTCCTATTGAACTCTACTATTTGATTGTGAGTCCGTTTGATTGGTTCAAACTTACCATATTGGTGTCGAATATTATTATTGTGATTGTGGTTTATCGTAATATGAAACGAAAGGGTTTAATCTAATCAGGTTTCCTTAGGCTCAAATGATAATTTAGAAAGCCAGCTTAAGATATTTATCTTAAACTGGCTTTTTTATAAATAACGTAATCTAAGATTTATATGTTGGCTGTTTTTTCATCAGTACGAATGCTTTTGGCGACCTTGCCTACACTTAACCCTTGTATCAGTATAGAGAATATAACCACTGCATAAGTTAGGGCCAATAGTATATCGCGTTCAGATCCTGTTGGGAGTTGTAATACTAAAGCAACTGAAATACCACCTCGTAGTCCACCCCATGTTAGCACCTTCCAAGCCCCTGCTGGCAAGTCAAGCTGTCGATGAAAGGTTTTGGTGGTCATGCCGACTACAATAAATCGAGCAAGTAAGGCAATCACAATCGTTAAAGCGCCAGCGATAAATAAATTGGCTGAATAAGCAATCATCACCACTTCAAGACCGATTAATACAAATAAAATTGCGTTCAAAATCTCATCGATCAATTCCCAAAACAAATCCACATAATGGCGCGTTTTATCACTCATCGCTAGTGCTCGTCCGCGATTACCAAGCATCAGCCCCATCATTACCATTGCTAGTGGTCCCGATAAATGCCAATGACTGGCCAGCGCATATCCGCCTATGACACCGGCAAGGGTCAGTAGAACCTCTTCTTGATAGCTATCGATGCTTTTGAGCATGTAATATAAAATCGCGCCAAGTACTAAGCCAAAAATAATACCGCCACCAGCCTCGACTGCCAAGGTGTGCACCACATAATTGGCGGTTGGGATATCACCGCTCGATAAAATACCGAGCAGCAGTACAAAGATGACGACGCCGATACCATCGTTAAATAGCGATTCGCCCGCGATGACCGTCTCTATGCTTTTTGGGGCGCCAGCAGAGGCTAAAATACCCATCACTGCAATAGGGTCGGTTGGAGATATCAAAGCGCCAAACAGTAAGCACCATAAAAAAGACAGCTCGAAACCAAACAGCGGCAACATTAGATATAGAGCACCTGCAATCAGCAGCGCTGATACTAAGGTACCTATGAAAGCTAGAATACCAATAGGCAGCTTATAACGTTTTAGATCACCAATATTGACGTGCAAAGCGGCAGCAAATAAAAGCATAGAAAGCATGCCATCAAGTAAGACTTCAGTGAAATCAAGCTGGCCTAATAAACTGACTTCATAATCAATAAGCTGATCAAACCCTAAAAACCCTAAAAATATCGCCCCGATCGACAATAATATCGAGATAACCATTACACCGATAGTTGTGGGTAGGCCAATAAATCGATGGTTAACGTAAGTTAATAGGGCAGTGATAGATAAAAATATCGCGCTAATTTCGAGTATGGTCAGGCTGCTCGTAGGGTCCATAAAAAAGTCTCAAGTGGGTAATAAAAGGTGTCAACTATGCTCTGACTTGTTTCGATTGGGCTTGTAGTGCCTGACGAATATGGGCATCAAAATCACTGACATAATGGAAATAGTGATGCTGGGCGTTTTCACTCATAATAAATTTCTCTGCTTGTTGGCACATTGCGGTCAAATCATCAGCGAGTTGATGGTAATTTAAATTATCCGCGCCGGCACGCTCAATCAATTTTATCTCATGTATGAGCGTTTGCTGCTGCGCCTCATTAACCCTAGCATAATTCAAGTCAATCATTGCCTGACATAGCGCCTTTAATACCATCAAATCTGCTGCCGCATAACGCCGTATCTCACCAAGTGAGCTATCAATAAAATCTGATATTTTAGGGATACGGGTAACAACGGCAAGGATGGCTGACGGCTGATGGCTGATAGTATCTGATGTATCTGTCTCATCTAACGGTTTATAAAAATGATACGGCGTCGGCGGCTGACAGCGCATCATAATGCTCAGACAACTGGTCAGCGATTGAACACAGTTAACCGCTGTTTTTGGGTCATTGATACCTGGTGACAATGCGCGTACGGCAATTTCAGTCATTTGCCCTAAGCTATAAGCAATATCATTAGATTGCGTCAAGCGCTGTTCAAGACGTATACAACCAGCAAAACGTTGCCAAAATAGCCCATCAGGCGAACGTGGCACAAGCGCCAAATGCGGCGTTTTTGTTTTTTGTAGGTTAGTTGGATGGTCTGCCGGACGCTGATAAAAATAGCCAATCACATTTTTATCGGTGACAAAGTGACCGAGACTGCTATTTATTTCTACCACGCCGCCATAATCTTGCGATAGGGTAATGAGCGATTCAAAATAAATCTGCTGCAAATAGCCCGAGTACGGTGGATAAATAGGCGTCGCAGACCAGTGATGAAATTGTTCGATATCATGATGCTCGATATTACGTTGGTGCTCGATATCGCAGCGGTCACTGTACCAATAATGAATGTTTTTAATTGCCTCATTGCTGGCACCTTCAATCACATGCGATGCCTGAATGGCATGTACCATATGCTGTACAAAATAGACCAGTAGAAGGGCACAAATAATCGCCATAATAATGGCAAAGGTCACCGACAATTGCGGCACACCAAAACCAACATCGTATTTATGAATGGCTTTTAACACCAGCAAGCTATAGCTAAATGTACCGATGAACGCGCCCAAAACGAACTGATTGGGCGTATCAGTCAAAAAGTTACGGAGTAATCGGGGTCCAAATTGTGAAGATGCCATTGATAATACTGCAATGGTAATCGAGAAAGTCGTGCCTGCCACGCCAAGTACCGCACCAGCAATAGTGGTCATAATAGCGCGCGCGGCGTCATCATCGCCAGTGAAGGCAAAGGTAATCTCTCTGACCATGTCGCGATCAAAATGCTCATCGATCGTTACAAGGATAGGAGCGAGCAAGATGCCTACCAGCACACAGGCAGTCGGTATAAACCAGTAAGAGCCAATCAGCTGTTGCCACAAATTCGTTAGGCGATCGGGTAAATTGGTAAGCGTTTTTAGCGACCATAACTGAAAAAACTGCCGCAGTCTTTTGAGACTTGACGTTGATAGACGGTTGAATAAGTTGTCTTCAGCATGTTTAGTCAACGTGAGGAGCTCCAAAAATGATCGTAGTATTTCTTTTATTACCAGCAGTTCTATAGAATCAGACTGCTGACAACAAAAGCTCTTAAAAACAAATTACCTGATTCACTGCAAATAATCCATTAAAAACAGGATAAAAAATAAGCTCCATTTGGAACTTGTTTTTTATAGAGAGGTCTTGTTATTTAAACACTCAAATCGATCTTGGGTTATCGGCTTCAGTAATAATATCGCGTTTAGCATTAGAAAAATTAGCGTTTATTTGATTTTTATCGTCAATGCTGTCTTGTGGAATAAGAATTTCACGATTGTGCTCGTCACGCTCTATGTCGCTATCCTTATCATAAGCGACTGGTTCAAACTTCGGCATGTCATCCTTACTATCTAGAGGCTCTTGTAATAAATGACTGGAGGTAGCTGCGCTAGATTTCCTAAAAAACTCATTTTTCTCTTTTTGAAGCTTTTCGTTTTTATGGTTAGTGGATTTGTCATCAGAGGTTTTCTTACGTGGTTCACTATGGGCAAAAATAGCACCGAGCGGCACATTCAATTGTGCTTTGGCATAGGCTTCGGTATTTTCAAAGCGATTAACCAATAAGCTAAGCCAAGGTTTTTGGTCTTCTAGGCTCATCTCATCAAGTTCATCTTTGATAGGCAATGGATAAGGCAGGGTACGATAAAAATCCCACAAGGTCATTTTGCTCAAATCTCTTTTGAGTACATAGTGCTCATCTTCTGTCATGGTAATCAAGTTGCTGTCTTGCAGATAATTGATATAGGTATACCATTTTGGCAGCTCTTTACGTCCGAGGACATTGCGTAGCGCTTGTTCGCTCACCGCTTCGCCTTTTAAGTGATGGGTATAAACAAGATTTAACATATCAAGCAAGCTTAAAAATGGATGGCGCGGATAAACCTCTTTCGTCTCAAATATCGTTAGGGTATAGCTGATCTCAACCCCTAATAAAATCAAATTCCATGACAGATATATCCATAATAAGAAAATCGGCAACGCAGCAAATGCGCCATAGATCGCTTCATAACTGGTAAAGTTCGCCATCACTGTACCAAATAGATGTTTCATCAGCTCAAAGACAATCGCTACAAAAATACCTGCAATCGCAGCATTTTTTGCTGGTACTCGCGCTTTTGGAATAAACCAATACATACTGATAAAACCAGCGATCGTAACTGCAATCGATACTATCTGTACCCAAAACGACCAATCAATACCATAGCCGCCAATTTGTCTATTTAACAAACTCAGGCTTTGGACAGCACTTGAGGCGATGAATGCCGTACCCAATACTAAGGGTCCCAACGTGACGATGGTCCAATAGCGCAACATACTTCTCATGCCGCCAGAACGATCTTCTACGCGCCATATTTGGTTGAAAGCGCGCTCAATGGTGGTCAAAGTCATGATGGTAGTAAAAAGTAAGAACATCGCCCCAATGATGGTGAGGTTTGATGATTTTTCAGCAAAGTTATTGATATATTTACTGACTTGCAAGCTCGATTGTGGCAGCAAGTTGCTATAAATGACTTCATAAATCTGCGCCCTAACTGAAGCAAGTGCTGGCACTGAAGACAAAATCATCAGCAGTACGGTTAATATGGGCACAATCGACAACAAAGTCGTATAGGTTAATGATGCAGCTTTTTGCTGACAGTTATCCTCAAAAAAGTGCCGCGTCAAAAAACGTAGGAACTGAAACCAACGTTGGTGTAAAAAAGGTATTTTTTTTAATAGATTTTCCATAACGACCATCTAACAAGGATAATAGAGTGCGGATAGTGTAACAAACATGCTCTGTCTGAATCTGCGCGTTAATTGTGTCAATATGCATTAGATTGTATTGAGTAGTTAAGTAAAGTACTGCAAATAATTTGCTTGGCTGCTAGGTTAAGTGTGCTGCCAAGTAGCAGGGTTTGTTTGCATGTCAGTGAATGACTCGGGCATAATGGGCATATATCTATATTACTGTTAACGATTTTATAAGGAAGTTTTGCTAATGAGTCAGACCGCCCCTTATGTTTTGGTACTCTATTATTCAAATTATGGTACGACTAAGACATTAGCCTATGCTATCGCTCAGGGTATCGAAGAGGCGGGCATGACCGTGCGCATCCGTACGGTACCAACAGTCGCGCCTGAAACCACGGCAAGCAAGCCTGCGATACCGGACGACGGCGATTTATATTGCACGATGGAAGATCTAAAAAATTGCAGCGGTCTGGCACTTGGTAGCCCCACCCATTTTGGTAATATGGCCGCGCCCATGAAGTATTTTTGGGACAATACCGTCACCATTTGGCTGGCAGGCAATCTACAGAACAAGCCAGCGTCAGTATTTACGGCAACAGGCTCTATGCATGGCGGTCAAGAGACGACCTTACTGACGATGATGTTACCACTGTTGCATCATGGCATGATGATTGTGGGCGTGCCTTATGCTGAGCCTGCTTTAAACCGTACCATGCGTGGCGGTTCACCCTATGGTGCCAGTCATGTGAGTGGCGCCTCCCATGATCAGCCTGTATCTGCTGATGAGCGCGAGCTTGGCATCGCTCAAGGGCGTCGTTTAGCGATTACGGCATCTGCATTAGCGCAAGCTAACTGGAGCCGTTAATGCGCTCATCTATTACTGTTTGGCATGAACAATTAGGAAATACATACCTCTAATGGCTACTAACCTTTCTCATGATGACAGTCAACAGCAAATATCCGAAATAAGCAGTCAATCAACCCAGCTGTTGAAACCGATTATGCCTGTTCGTCAGCGCCTGATGGTGACATGGCTGGTTTGGTTAACCTTTCGATTGCTCGCTTTGCCTCTTTTGATCAATATCTTTAATCCTAGTCACCCTGATATTATCGGCGGTATTGCATGGCAAGCGCTATGGTTAGTACCAGCATTTGTCTTAACACCATCGATACTACGCGGGCGCTCGCCTTATGCGCTATTAATAGACAGCATGTTTACTTTGGTATATTTAGGGGCAAGTGGGGTTGTATTGTTCACACGTGCTTATGGCAGTAGTTGGGCAGAAATCGCTGTTTATTTCGTTGATTTCGTCCTACTATTTGCGATTAATATCTGGCTGTTTATCTTATTAAAGCGCCTACCTTCGATGAATAATGTGGTTAAACAGCCACGCTCATAAGTTATTGATATCTATTCAAATGCTATTTTTCTGTAGTGCTTAATAAAAAATTTATATTAAAAAAGCGGCACGCTATTTAGTTTGCCGCTTTTTTAATGTTTTAAGCTTGAGGGTAAATATTATTGGTTCACTTTAGACAATTCTAAATCCATCTTCTTACCATCATTAATCTGGCTTACTTTTACCGGTAAGTAATCTAAGCTTGGTGCCAACCAAAAACTGGTCGAACGGCTATTGTCATCATGGATACGGTCGACACGCACCGTATCAAAGGTACCAGCAGGGACCGTTATCTTGGTATTACCAGATTTTTTAAACGGCGTTTTTTCGATTTTATCGTGTTTTGCCATGTAGTAATTGCCAGAGAATTTACCATTTAACAAGTCTTGGCGAATTTGCACCTCAAGGCTCAAATCATCAAATGCTTGCTGCGCCATATTTAACGTGGTCGATTTGCCTCTATAATTACTCACGACTTTTTTACCACGGGGATTAAAATCGAGTTTATGCGTACGACCGATACCCAGTAGTTTATAAGTGGTACTGGCTTGGGTTGGAATAACCGCATTACCGTTGATAGTAAAGGTACTATGTTGCGCAGCACTTGCGATACCGGCAACCCGTGCATCGACATTATATTTCCACGTGTTACCTGACTTATCTAAAGCACGAGTAGCGGTACCTTTATACTTGTCTTCAATCGTAAACGTATAATCGGCGCTCGACGGTTGAATGTCTTTTGCACTGGCAATCGTTGGTGCAGCCATACTTAAAGCGCTGATAGCCGCTATGCTCGCTCCAGTGGTCAACGCGGTTAAGAATTTAACCTTACCGTTATTCTTGTCATTATAATCGGTTATGGATGGTTCTTTAGTGGTAGATAAAAAACTCATGGACAGTCCTTAATAGATTGATATCACCTTAATAGATTGGTATCAAATAACTTATTTAAGTCGATTCGACCTTACTGTTAACTAATATTATATTTTCAATGCTTATAATGGTCATACTCTGTTACATTATCAAGAGGGAGAACTTACGCTGACGTTTGGCTCTTGTAGTTGATGTTACTATCTTAAGTAACGATTAGCATATGAGTAACTTGCTGTAAATTTAGTAAGAATAGGCGTATAGAATACTGGTCTTTTCTACTGGATTATTAATCACTTAATGCCTTTATTGCATAATACTCCCAGAGATTTAGTATTGCTTATCGACAAACACCCCTCTAATTAAGAAATTCTTGTAAATTTTTGGTCTTTACACTTGAAGCTACCTCGCTATGCCCCCACTTTTTGAAACAAGCTCAAGGCTTATATTAATAAAAGCGTTTTTATAAGATGGCTTTTGAAGATAAGGTGTTGAGATTAACAAACCAAATAAATTTTTAACTTAAATAACCAATTATTGGAGACATATTGATGAATATTCGTCCTTTACATGATCGTATTGTTGTCCGCCGCATAGAAGAAGAAACAAAAACGGCTGGTGGTATCTTGCTTCCTGGTTCTGCTCAAGAAAAGCCTTCACAAGGTGAAGTGCTAGCAACTGGTAACGGTCAGATTCGTGACAACGGTGAAACTCGCGCGTTAGATGTAAAAGCTGGCGACAAAGTATTGTTCGGTCAATATGCTGGTCAAACTGTCAAGGTTGACGGCGAAGAACTACTTATCATGAAAGAATCTGACGTATTGGGTGTGCTAGAAGGCTAGTCCTTTTGAGTATTAATTTATACTCAGCGCATTTTTGACAATATCATTGAAATATTTAATTGCATTCTCATACTTATAATAGTGGAGTAATTTAACATGGCAAAAGACGTAAAATTCGGCATTGATGCCCGTAAACAAATGATGGACGGCGTAAACGTTCTAGCAAACGCAGTACGAGTAACACTAGGCCCTAAAGGTCGTAACGTGGTTATCGATAAGTCATTTGGCGCGCCTACCATCACTAAAGATGGTGTATCGGTTGCCAAAGAAATCGAGCTTGAAAACAAATTTGAAAACATGGGCGCGCAATTGGTTCGTGAAGTCGCTAGCCGTACCAACGATGTCGCTGGTGATGGTACAACGACTGCGACGGTATTGGCTCAGTCAATCTTGCAAGAAGGCATGAAATCAGTTGCCGCTGGCATGAACCCAATGGATCTAAAACGCGGTATCGATAAAGCGGTACGTGCGGCTGTTGAGCAAATTCATTTGCTATCTACTCCAGCTGATGATTCAAAAGCGATTGCCCAAGTTGGTTCTATCTCTGCCAACTCAGACACCAAAATCGGTGAATTAATTGCGCAAGCGATGGAAAAAGTCGGTAAGCAAGGTGTTATCACGGTTGAAGAAGGTTCAAGCTTTGAGGATACCCTAGAAGTTGTCGAAGGTATGCAGTTTGACCGTGGTTATATCAGCCCATACTTTGCGAACAAGCAAGACAGCCTGACTGCTGAATTTGAAAATCCATATATCTTGCTTGTTGACAAAAAAATCAGCAACATCCGTGAGATCGTGCCATTACTTGAGCAAGTCATGCAGCAGAGCAAGCCATTGCTAATCATCGCTGAAGACGTAGAAAACGAAGCATTGGCAACTCTAGTTGTGAACAACATGCGTGGCGGCTTAAAAACTTGTGCCGTTAAAGCACCAGGTTTCGGCGATCGTCGTAAAGCCATGCTAGAAGATATCGCAACGCTAACTGGCGGTACGGTTATCTCTGAAGAGATTGGTCTAAGTTTAGAGACTGCTACTCTAGAGCAACTTGGTACTGCTAAGAAAGTCACTGTCGGTAAAGAAAACACCGTTATCGTTGATGGCGCTGGCAACTCTGCTGATATCGAAAACCGTGTTGAATCTATCAAACGTCAAGTTGAAGAATCAACGTCTGACTACGATAAAGAAAAGCTTCAAGAGCGTATGGCTAAACTGGCTGGCGGCGTTGCCGTTATCAAAGTTGGCGCTGCGACTGAAACTGAAATGAAAGAGAAGAAAGATCGCGTTGATGATGCGCTACATGCGACTCGTGCAGCGGTTGAAGAAGGCGTTGTCCCTGGTGGTGGTGTTGCTCTAGTTCGTGCGATGAATGCATTGTCTGAGCTACGTGGCGATAACGATGACCAAAACGCTGGTATCAATATCTTACGTCGCGCAATGGAAGCACCATTACGTCAAATCGTAACCAACTCAGGCGAAGAAGCTTCAGTGGTGGTTAACGAAGTGAAGAGTGGTAGTGGTAACTACGGTTACAACGCAGCTTCTGGCGAATATGGCGATATGCTAGAGATGGGTATCCTTGATCCAGCTAAAGTCGCTCGTTCAGCGCTAGAAAACGCAGCTTCTGTTGCCGGTCTAATGCTAACCACTGAAGTCATGATTACTGATTTACCGCAAGGTGATGACGGTATGGCTGGCATGGGCGGTGGCGGTGGAATGGGCGGTATGGGTGGAATGGGCGGTATGATGTAACTCTACTTCTACTACAAAGCGAGTTTTCTTTGTCAGACGTGCTCAATGTACAATAGGTACTATTTTCGAGCGTCTTCCTCGACAAATCGATTTTTGCTAGAAGTATGACTTTGTCATAACGTACTTGTTAAACCTAGTTCAAATAAAACCCCGATAGGCTGAGCTTATCGGGGTTTTTCATGTGTATCATAAAAGCATTAAATATTACTGATTCGCTGCATCCCGTCTAAACACCCACGTCTTATCATCCGACACATCTGCACAGTAATAATAACCTGCCAAATCAAATTGCTTAAGCTGCTCAGCATTGGTCAGTTTATTATCCGCAGCATATTTCACCATCAGTCCACGTGCTTTTTTAGCATAGAAGCTAATCACTTTATATTGACCATTCTTTTCATCTTCAAATCGTGGCGTGATAATCTCCGCATTCAAGGCTTTTTTCTTTACCGCTTTAAAGTATTCATTAGAAGCTAAGTTGATCAATACTTTGTCATCGCTATCAGCCATGCGCTTATTAATAATCTTAGTGATTTCTTCGCCCCAAAACTCGTATAAATTATCGCCACGCTCATTTTTAAGCTTGGTACCCATTTCAAGTCGATACGGCTGAATCAAATCCAGTGGCTTTAGCACGCCATAAAGACCGGACAAGATACCCAGATGTTCATTGACGTAAATGGCGGTGTCTTTATCCATGTGATACATATCAAGTCCAGTATAAACATCGCCATCGAACAAATAACCAGCTGGTTTGGCATTGTCATCCGTAAACAGTTCGTTATCACTCCAAGCCCAGTCTTGATTGCGTTTAGCATTTAGCTGCGACAAATCATCAGAGATACTCATAAGCTCTTGTAAGTCAATCGGCTCCTTCGACTTCAATATCTTCATCAATGCTTGCGAGTGTTCAATCAACTCAGGCTGACTATAGTAGCTGCTAATATCCATTGGGGCAGTATCTGTTTCGTTCAAAGATTTGGCAGGAGAGAGTAAAAAATACATAATTATTCCTTATTATAGTGAAGTGATAAACACTCCATTAATGTTTCGAGCTTTCTCATTATACGATACCTACAGGTTTAACTTGACTTACGCGTGGCTGTTTTGTACTTTTAAGCCTCATCATGGACATATATCAACTATTATAGGCATTGTGATAACTCGTGTAAGCCAATAGCCTAAAGGCTTCAAGCTACTTAAGAATAAATAAAATTTTTTAATATAACAATAAAAGTTATGATAATGTTATAAATAGCTAACTTTTATTTTACTTGCGGGTCATCATTAGACAATGAAAGTTGGCAGACGATATATCTATAATAAAACGGCATGATGGCAAACGAGCTATCATTTATTAAATTGATAATCTTTGGTCTTAAGTATTAAGCTAACCCTGACCAAAGATTTTTTTGTCCCCTGTGCTTTTTAGAGGTGCGTTAAGGGTGTTAAAAATTAGTTATTAGACATAAGCATAGTCATTAGACGTAAGGAGACGGTATGAAAATTGGTGTTATTAGTGCAGAGAGCGCAAGTGAGAGTCGGGTGGCATTAACCCCAGACGCGGTAAAAAAGTTACGCAAACTTGGGTTTGAGGTTGTCATCCAGTCAGGTGCAGGTCAAGCGTCTTATTATGCGGATGAATTATATCAGGCTGCGGGTGCTGATATCGCCAATAGTAGCATTGACGTCGTCACACAGTCTCAGATTATTACTACCGTCAATGATTTGCCGACGTCAACGACTGCTAGTTTAACGTCTGGTCAAATCGTTATCGGCATGCTTGATCCCTATCGCAATACCCAACTGGATACTTATGCTGTCAAAGGGGCTACCGCCTTTGCCATGGAGCTATTGCCACGCACCTTATCACGCGCACAGAATATGGACGTCTTGTCTTCACAAGCCAACCTTGCCGGTTACAAAGCAGTGTTGCTCGCTGCCAATGAATATTCGCGTCCGTTTCCGATGTTTATGACCTCAGCTGGTACGGTTAAGCCTGCCAAAGTCGTTATTCTAGGTGTTGGGGTTGCGGGTTTACAAGCGATTGCGACGGCGAAGCGTTTAGGTGCTGTCGTTGAAGCCAGTGATTTACGTCCGACCGCTCGCGAGCAAGTGGAGTCATTAGGTGGTAAATGGCTTGATGTCCCGATGAGTGCGGAGGAGGCTGAGACAGCTAAATCTACAGGCGGCTATGCGTGGACGCCATCTGAGCAATATATCAAAGACCAAGCTGCTATTGTTGATAAAGCCTTGAGCAATGCTGACATCGTCATTACGACTGCACAGATTCCGGGTCGTCAAGCGCCGCGTTTGGTACACCAATCAACCATTGCTAAGATGAAAGCTGGTTCGGTACTGATCGATATGGCGGCTGGCACTGGCGGAAACGTTGAAGGCAGTGTCCCTGATGAAACGATTACGACGTCAAATGGCGTACGTATTGTCGGTGCAGCTAATATTCCCTCACAGTTGGCGGCGCAATCATCAGACTTGTATGCCAATAACCTCGTTAATTTTATCACCACTTTAATTGCGCCTGCCGCTACAGATGACGCTACAGCAAACACAATGGCACTCAACTTAGACATGGAAGATGAGATTCAAGGCGCATTAGCGGTAACGCATAACAATCAAGTACGTCTTGCTAAACGCTAAGTGCTAAATTTCAGGTCTTGATAATTTCATTATCGTACATTTGCCAGACACGAACAAATTTTAGGAGGATAAGATGATTGCCACTATTTTAGCGGCAGCGCCAGCCGGTGCGGCCATGAGTAGCACGCCATTCGTAGCGATTTTTACCGTATTTGTACTGGCTATCTTTGTCGGATACTACGTTGTTTGGGGTGTAACCCCTGCACTGCATACGCCTTTAATGGCTGTAACCAACGCTTTATCAAGTATTGTTATTGTCGGTGCAATGCTACAGACCGTCACTATCGATGGTTCGATATTTACGCCGACCAGTTTACTTGGGGCTTTTGCGGTATTTTTAGCTAGTATCAATATTTTTGGTGGTTTCGCCGTGACTGAGCGTATGCTGTCGATGTTTAAGCCAAAAGTGAAAAAAGCAGTAGTAACAACGGATACTGGGGGTGACGCATGAGTGACTTATCAAATATGATTGCGGCTAATGCGGACTGGTTTTATCTGGTCGGTGCCATTCTTTTTGTTTTGACGTTACGGGGTTTATCTAGCCCAAAAACGGCGATTCGTGGTAATCGATTGGGTATGGTTGCCATGGCGATTGCCGTTGTAACAACGTTCTTCCTAGCAGAAGGTCCAGTGCTTTGGTTAATCATCGGTGCGATGGTATTGGGTGCTATCGTCGGTATGTGGAAAGCAAAGACGGTCGCCATGACCCAAATGCCAGAAACCGTGGCTTTGATGCACTCGTTTGTCGGTTTGGCAGCGGTTGCGATTGCATTAGCAACGGTACTGCATACTGAACAACAGCATGGCGCGGTTGCTCGTGTTGAATTGTTTATTGGTTGTTTTATCGGTGCGATTACTTTCTCAGCATCGGTCTTTGCCTTTGGTAAATTGGCAGCGAAGAGCTGGGCTAAGACCTTAGTTGGTAGTTGGGTAAAACCTGTCCAAGCGCTATTGTTCATTGCGATGATTGCGTTCGGTGGTGTGTACTTCGTCACTGATTCATTACCCGCCTTCTATGCGATGGCAGTGATTGCAGTGATTTTTGGTTGGATGTGGATTGCGCCAATTGGTGGTGGCGATATGCCAGTGGTCGTGTCGCTATTGAACTCATTTTCAGGGTGGGCAGCAGCAGGTATTGGTTTTACTCTTGGCAACTCGATGCTCATTATCGCAGGTTCTCTAGTCGGTTCGTCAGGTGCGATTCTATCTTATATCATGTGTAAAGCCATGAACCGCTCATTACTTAATGTATTGTTTGGCGGTATGGGTACATCAGCGGTCGCAGCTGGCGGCGATGATGGCGCGCCAAAGAATTACAAAGCAGGATCAGCAGAAGATGCTGGCTTCCTTATGGCAAATGCCAGTAGTGTGGTGATTGTCCCAGGTTACGGCATGGCGCAAGGTCGTGCACAAAACGCTGTAAAAGAATTGTATGAGCTGTTAAAAGAAGAAGGCGTTAATGTTCGTTTTGCCATTCATCCAGTTGCAGGTCGTATGCCAGGACATATGAACGTACTATTGGCAGAAGCCGATGTGCCTTATGATGATATTTTAGAGATGGATGAGATTAACTCGGACTTCGCGAGTACGGATGTGGTATTAGTTATCGGTGCCAATGATGTTGTCAACCCATCTGCGAAAGATGATCCGACATCACCAATCTTTGGTATGCCAATTCTAGAAGTGACCAAAGCGCAAACGGTGATGGTTATTAAGCGTTCTATGAGTACAGGTTATGCTGGTCTAGATAACAGCTTGTTCTATATGGACAAAACCATGATGATCTTTGGTGATGCGAAGAAGATGGTCGAAGAGATGGTACGTAGTATCAATGGCGCTGGTCATTAACCTTTAAAATAGATCTGACACATCATTTTTTAAACAGAAGCTTTCACATAAAAAAGTCACTGAGGTGGCTTTTTTTGCGTTAGAGTATTGCCCATCTAAAGCTATCTACAATGTATTTTCTCATTATCAATATTATAAAATAAGAAGGTTTCTTATGAATATGCTGCTGCGTTTCTTTATTATGGTAAGCCTACTCAAACAACAACTTAAGCAGCAATCGATAAGCAATCACCTGAGTATTGAAACATTGACAGCACCAACTGTGCGTCAGTATCGGGTATTACCACATGACATGGGTTTTCGCGATCATCTGCCTAATTATCGCTATCTGTCTTTTATTGAGCTAAATATCACCAAATGGCTTATGAACTGCTGTCATCAAAAAGGGATTAAAAATCTCGGCTGGATTATCGCTATGCAGGAGATGGTCTATCTTAAACAAATTAAGTTTCTAGATAAGATAACAGTCAATAGTATGCTTGTCGGTTGGGATAAAAAATATGTCTATTTTGAGCATCGATTTTTTGTTAAAAACCAGCTGATGGCAGTGGGTATGACCAAGTTTGTTTTAACCAATAAGCAAGGTAAGTGCGCAACTGAGGTGCTAGATATGACGGGTAAGCAGCTGACAGAAGTTATTGAGTCATGGAATCAGCATCAAGTGGCGATTAAAGCTGCTCAATCTACTGAGTTGACTAAATCAACAAAGGCTGCGTAACCAACTTGCCTATAATCCTATGATGAATTTTGGTAGGATAGCGCATATATATTTTATAATGCTATTTTATAAAAATAATTGAAAACATAAGGAGCTACTATGACCCCGCAGAAGTTAAAATGGACAGACAGCTTAGATATCGCTATTGAGCTTTATGAAAAATTCCCAGAGACCGATCCGCAGTATATTCGCTTTACGGATTTGCATCGCTGGGTGACGGAGCTTGAAGGCTTTGACGATGATCCGCAACGCTCCAATGAAGGTATCTTAGAAGCGATTCAGATGAATTGGATCGACGAAGCGGACTAGATTGACCTTTTGACTATTTTTTAATAACAAACATAGCTTTAATAAACATAATCTCAAATGAAAACAGGACAAACCGTCTCATGACTGCACCAATCCAAGAGCTAACCGACGTACAAACTTGCACAGGCATCAGCGTACGCACCACCAACACCGATGAAATAAGCCATGAAACGGCAAAGTTAGGCAAGCTATGGCAAAGTTTTTACAAAAATCACGTGAGCCAACTTGAAAAGGGTCAGGATATCTATGGTATCTATCATAACTATGAGAGTGATGATGTAGGCGCTTTTGATGTGGTTGCGAGTTGGAAGGTGGAAAGTCAGCAAAAACAGTCAGACAATGACGATACGACCAATACTGTCAAAGCTACTAAGAATAAAAATGCAAGCAACCTAACAACGGTCACTATTCCTGCAGGAAAATACATGGTGTTTTCTGAATACGGTAACATGCCTAATACCGTGATGAATGCATGGGAAAAAGCGTGGACGTATTTCAATGATCCAAGCTGTGAGCATACTCGAACTTATAACGTTGACTTTGAGCGTTACGTTGAGGGTAAGTTAGAATATGGTCAAGTCGAGCTATATATTGGTATTGAGTAAGTAATTAATATCTATAATAAAAAAGCGCCATCTGTATGAGATGGCGCTTTTTTTACTAGTGCTTATTAATCTAATAGGGCGTGTCCTCATTTCAAAAATGGTGATAAAAATGAGATAAATTGCAGTCAAACAAGGAAAATAGCGCAGATAATATCGGGATATTAACCAGCTATTTAACGATGTTTGGCAAAATTTAGCCATTTTTAGCCCGTTTAGATATGATCAATTGAATTGAGGACACGCCCTAGTAAATTCTCTAAAATCCCTTCATAAATCTGCGCCAATTTCCCTAAGTCATCTACTTCAACTTTTTCATCAACCTGATGAATAGTGGCATTACGCACGCCAAGTTCGACCACTTGCGCACCGGTTGGTGCAATAAAGCGTCCATCTGATGTGCCGCCAGAAGTTGATAATGTCGTATCGGTTCCAGTCACAGATTTAATCGCTTGCTGGCATGCTGAGACCAATTTACCTTCAGGCGTCAAAAAAGGCTGACCAGATAATTTCCAATGAATATCATAAGCTGCTTTGCTATCAGCGAAATATCTATCAAAAATAGCATGTGTCTTCGCTTTTAGTTCATCTTCAGTCGTTTCTGTCGAAAAGCGGAAGTTAAATACAGCCTCTAAGGTTTCAGGAATGACGTTGGTCGCCCCCGTTCCACTATTGATATTAGATATTTGTAGTGAAGTCGCAGGGAAGTAATCATTGCCATTATCCCAAGTAGCATTGGTCAGTTCTGCGAGTGCCGACATAGCCGCATGAATAGGATTTGATGCAAGGTGCGGGTAGGCAACGTGACCTTGTTTACCAGTGACAGTGAGCACTGCGCCGAGTGAGCCACGACGACCATTCTTAATAATATCACCTAGGGTATCAGTACTAGATGGTTCACCCACTAAGCAGTACGTAATTTTCTCATTACGTGCTTCTAGCGTTTCTACTACCTTGACTGTGCCGTTAATAGACGGACCTTCTTCATCTGAAGTGATTAAAAAGGCAATTGAGCCATTGTGCTCAGGATGATTGGCAACGAAACGTTCAGCAGCGACGGTAAAAGCGGCAATGCCAGTTTTCATATCAGCGGCACCACGCGCCCATAAATAGCCATCTGCAATGGTTGGGGTAAAGGGCGGATAGGTCCAATTTTTTTCATCGCCTATTGGGACGACGTCAGTATGACCGGCAAAGCAAATGACTGGATTGGTATTACCGCGGCGCGCCCATAAGTTTTTAACCTCAGCATGTTCGCCTTTTGCTTGTCTATTACCGTAATACATAAACTCGCAGTCGAAGCCTGCTTGCGTTAGCCGCTCAGATAATATGTCTTGGCAGCCATCATCATCTGGCGTCACTGACGGACGTTCAAGTAAGGCGATACTTAAATCCAATGTTGCTTGTTGATGAGTTGCTTGCATCTGAGACTGAGTATTTCGGTTTTTATCAAAATCTGACATGGGAAGCCTTTTTTATTATAGAGGGATAGATAGTATGGTTAGATGTAGCTGGTAAGAGAGTCTTTATGAATATTACAGTACTTAAATAACGTCTTCTACGAATGGTACTAAGCCATCACGGCGCATCCAAGTCGCGATAGAATAACGCTGACGATGGGCGATTTGTACTTGATGCCGTAAGTCACTATCAAATATTACAAGCCTATTAGCGACAGGCATTACATTATGATGGACACCATGTTTATCAACGATTTCTAGCGCGCCGCCGTCATTCGCTGTCCATTCATCATTAAGATAAAACACTGCCGAGATAACGCGTTCATTACGTCCAGCTGGATTATCACTATGCCATAGATAGCCAAAACCTACTGGATAACACGCATAATGCGCTTCACTGTGGCGAATACCAGCGTACAAGCTTTGATTGAATAAGTTGGCAAGCGCATTGATACTGTGTAGATAATAAAATCCTGCAAAAAAGTCTTTGGTAATCCAGCGTATTTTATCACCGCGAATATCACTGATACGAATACCCGCCGTTAGCTGAGCATCACGATAGTCAATAAAGCCACTTTCCGCTTGCAGTGCTAATAAGGCTTTTCGTTCAAAGACATCATCAATAATCAGCCAACCATCATCAACAAACGTATCCAACTGTTTATCTGTCAGCTTGTGTTCCCAGTTAACCTCAAAATCAGAGGATTGTAATAAATGCTGGGTCGGCAGCGCCTGATTATTATAGTTAGTAGAATGTAAAGATAACAGTGGCGGATTCTCCTTACCTATTGGATTATCAACCACCAACGTCGTTACATCAAGATTGCTAATAATCTTCGTCATTTTGTCTCGCTATCGTCCATTATCTGTCATTACACCGTCAATCTATACCTTTACCCGACCAATCTATGCCTTTTTACCAAAACCATCGTTATCTTTTAGCCATCCTATGCTACCATAGATGCAATTTTTCTTATTTAAACTTTTGAACTTATGAATTATAAACACGCCTATCATGCTGGTAACTTTGCCGATGTTGTTAAACACATTCTATTGGTACAACTACTGAACCAAATGGGGCAAAAAAACAAACCTTTTTATGTGCTTGATGCTTATGGCGGTCGTGGACTGTATTCGCTCGGCAGTGAAGAGGCGCGCAAGACTGGTGAAGCCAAAGGTGGTATCCAAGCCTTAGTAAAAGCCGATGTCGAAAAAGCACCAGCTGCCATCAAAGACTATATGGAAGGTATTAACCAAGCCCGTTTTACCTATGATAAAAAAGTCTATCCGGGTTCGCCGTGGTGGATTGCTCATCATGTTGAAAAAAATCCAGATGCTGGCGTGCGCGGTGAAGCGTTTGAAGCCAAAGCCAGTGAATATGATGCACTGAACTATCAGCTACATAAATTGCCAATCGGTATTCATCATCGCAATGCTTTTGAAGGTATCGCTGCCGTGATTCCGCCAAAAGAAAAGCGCGGCTTGATATTTTTAGATCCTCCTTACGAGCAGGAGCATAAAGACTTCACGCGTCTAATCGATTTGTTGGTGCATTCTTATAACAAGTGGCCACAAGGCACTTATGCATTATGGTTCCCAATCAAGAACATCGACGCGGTTGAGCTGTTCTATAAAAAGCTCAAGCGTACTGAGATGAGACGTCAGCTGGTTTGTGAGCTAAATATTTATCCTAAAGATATCGCTGTCGGTCTAAACGGTACAGGGCTACTTGTGATCAATCCGCCATGGCAGTTCGATAACCAAGCGCGTGAGATACTACGTTTCTTACAGCCTGTATTAAAAGTTGCTGATGCACCAGATTTAACACCTGATAGTGCAACCACCGTCCGCTGGTTGGTTGGCGAATAAGGATATTGTTATGACGACTGATCAATCATCACGTAGCCTTGAAAAAAACAATCTTGCAAAGGGTAGTCTGGTCACTGATAAAGTGATGAATGACGGTTTGATTAAAGAGCCCTTATTACAAGATAGCGCTGCCACTCAACCGCCTTTTGTGGATGAGCATGATTTCGATATTCGCTTGGCGGATAATGAGAACTATGATGGGCTGACGTTCGAGGTGATTGAAGCGGAAGTCGCTGAAGGTAAGCGGGTGGTCAGTCGCGGTGTTTATTTAGCGCCCAACTTGATCACCACTTTATCGCTGCTTTCAGGCTTTTATTCTATTTTAGCCAGTACCCAAGGTGAGTTCTATAAAGCCTCTTTAGCGATTTTCTTATCGGCTATTTTGGATGGTGCAGATGGTCGGGTAGCGCGTATGTTAAATGCGCAAAGCCCATTTGGTGAGCAGTACGATTCGCTTGCCGATATGCTAGCTTTTGGTGTCGCACCAGCAATCCTAATTTACAGCTTTGCTTTGCAGCCATTAGGTCGCATTGGGCTTGGCTGTGCGTTTGTCTTTACTGCCTGTGCCGCCTTCCGTCTAGCGCGTTTTAACGTTCAGATTGGTGAGGTCGATAAAAAATACTTTGTTGGTTTGGCCAGTCCGCTTGCCGCTATTTTGGTCACAGCGGCTGTTATGGTTGCCGTTGATCACAATCAATGGATCGGACAATACGATACGCTTGTGATGTTTTTATTTGCTGCTTGGGTCGTTATTTGCGGTTTGCTGATGGTTAGCAACGTCAAATACTATAGTTTTAAAGAGTTTGATAAGAAGAAAGTCCCTTTCGTGGTGCTTATCGTTGGTGTATTGGTCATGAGTATCGTGTTATATGATATTCCAGTCGGCATTTTAGCGATTGGTGTTATTTATGCCTTGTCAGGTATTTTTAGCACCTTACAAGCCAAAGCGACCAGTTAATACTATAGCTTTTTATAGTGAATATTAACTTAAGACACGCAAACAAAAACCGCTTATTTTTTAATAGGCGGTTTTTGTTTGCGTATTAGTTTTCGAATCTATTGGGCACTAATTTATAGCTTTGATAGAGATAACCATAACAAGTGAAAAATTAAAATAAAACAACACAAATAGCTATTGATTGGGTTCAATATTAAAGCCTTATACAATGTTATTGTATGCAGTCTATATAAAGTTTATACGGTTAGCCTTCCTATAACGCCATTTGATAACTAAGCCGAGGTTATTATGCTGAACTTACCTATTTTTAATCGCCTATTACCTGTTTCAAGGACCTCAAACAATTTGTTAAGAGGTTTGATGGCAAGCGCTTTGTTTTCATTGTCATTTGTTTCAGTCTCTACACATGCTACTACTAGTAATTCAGTAAGTACGATATCTCGTGCTGAAGCTGCCAATCCAGCTAATTTTAAGCATCTAAATATTAATGGTAGTGCAGTAACTTCCGCATCAGCACCGTGCTCTATCAAAAAAGGGCTGATTGCTTGTGGTCTTGAAAAGCTTAAGCTAATCAATAGTAGTATTAACGAAGTAGATGCGGATTATGATTTGGCACAAGCTTTTTACTATCCATCAAAATCGCAGCCTAAGACAGCGGTTGTTGTCATTACCCGTTCTGGTCTCATGGATGATAGTGTGAGTGCAGAACGTTACCGTATTAGTTTTACCTTAAAAGGCAAGCCGTCTGATTTAAATTGGCAATGGGTGCAGTATGGGGTGCAATATCAATGTGTTCGCGGTAATAGAATGGGGAAATGGACGAAAAATCTTTGTCCTTGATGAAATCCTACATTGAAAGGTAAACCTAGTGTTTTCAACCAAATAAAAATAAACCTTAATAATCTCTTGACCCCCTACTAAAACAGCGTATACTGCCACCCAGTCGGAGAGGAAGGCGGGTTGGAGTGGTTTATCGCTTAGACAATTTAGCCAACCGGAAAAATTACTTTTAAGTTAACTCAAATTAAAATAATTTACTTCTTGACTTACTAATTAAAGCGTCTATAATACGCACCTCATTAAGACGAACTGGAATCAGCTACTGTGTGATTACACAATAACTAACCAGTTAACTTAAAGAAACAAATTAAGAAAAGAAGTTGACAGACTATTAAAACATGATATGATGGTCAGCTCGCTAAATAGGATAAGCCAGATTGGTTTAGCGGATTTAGTTAGAACACTCTTACTGGACGACAGTAGAGACATTATTTAAAAGCATAACTAAAGAACAACTTGTGTGGATTTTTGCTGATTCAGAATGCTAAAAAATAAAGTTGGTTGACTATCTTTTCGATAGGATTCTAACTATAAAAATTATCATTTAAGACAGTAAAAAAACTCAAAGTTAATTCATTACGAACATAATTTTTAGCGATTTTGCCAGATTAGATGAGCCAAGTTTAGAAGCTTCTTTAAAGAGCTTCATAGCAAGATTAAACTGAAGAGTTTGATCATGGCTCAGATTGAACGCTGGCGGCAGGCTTAACACATGCAAGTCGAGCGGAAACGATGATAGCTTGCTATCAGGCGTCGAGCGGCGGACGGGT